>NZ_JAJALG010000002.1:0-320418 GCF_020515205.1 Alteromonas sp. McT4-15 | reverse complement strand
CGTCGCTAATTTGGAATAACCAAACCACGCAACTCGTTCATTGCCTGATACTCGCTTGGAATGAACAAAAAGTGTACCGCAAAGGTCAACACGCTCTAGACTATGACTTCCATAAACGCCTAGCGCTTGCTATCAATCCTAAGGCAAATAATGACAAGAACGTAGTACTGCCCCCATGCTCTTCTACTATGACTACTGTTTCTTCAACGACGTACTCATTGTTCTCGCTTTCAAGCGGTAAGTAGGCGAAGTCGGCGTTATCATAGCTATCTGAATAAGCCACCAATGTTTCTGTATCGGCATCGTAAAGTTCTAGCAGTACATCGTAGTCATTAGTGGGAAAGCCGGAAACCAATGTGCTTTCTATTGTAAAGCTATCGGTTGAGTCTTCGCCGTAGATGTAAAATTCAGAAGAAACATGAATGGCATCGTAGCGGTCATTTTTACCCACATACAATACGGCATAAACAGGCGCGCTGGTGAAAATGGTGTCGGCATCGAATTCAACTGAAAAGGTTGAGTGATAACCGTCGTAATCGATATCGTTATCTAGCGTTACCCAAGTATCATAAATCCAAAACTCGTTAATACTGTTTACAACAATATCACTTGAGGATTTGCTTGAGCCGATATACTTCTGGGTACGCGCTGTTTTGTCAGCATTGATTACGGCTTGGCTTTTTGTTGGTGTATCGGCGGTGTTCTGCAAATTGTTTGTAGCAACATTCAACGGCTCGTTTAATTGCACGTAAGGCTTATCATAGCGATATTCTTTTGAAGCCACTTTTATTGGGGCTGATGTGTCGGCAGCTTGCGCTGTTGTCGGTACTAGCACGTGCAACAGCGCAAATGCTGATAATGTTGCTAAAGAAATCTGAGATGTTTTCATTTGTGCATCCTTTTCCAATCGTTAATGACAGTGTCATTGTTGATGGAAAAAGATGAACAAAAGCTGAAGACTACCTTAACGCTTTAGTGGTTGCCCTGTAAGTCCACGCTAGTCGTCGTAGAAATTACTGTCATCGTCGTCAAATTCGCCGTCTTCACGAGGCTCAAAATAGGTACCCCAGCCGTCGTATGTAACATCGTGCTTATCGGCAATCTTGAGCAAAGTGTCGATATCTTTATTTAGTTTTTCAATATCAAGCCCGCGCTCAACAATAGCATCGAAACAAAAGACAGTGTCACCGTCGTCTAAAACTAACTCTTCGGCATCTGTTACTTCAAAGCCTGCTTTGAAGGCGTCGACGGCAGCTTTTTCAAGAACGTCAAAGTCCGTA
This sequence comes from Alteromonas sp. McT4-15, assembly GCF_020515205.1. Taxonomy (NCBI): domain Bacteria; kingdom Pseudomonadati; phylum Pseudomonadota; class Gammaproteobacteria; order Alteromonadales; family Alteromonadaceae; genus Alteromonas; species Alteromonas sp. McT4-15. The sequence goes on along the minus strand of NZ_JAJALG010000002.1, from coordinate 319,138 downwards.
CTGGCAAAGTGGTGCTCGATAGTATAGTCGGCATCTGCTTGGCTGCCGTCTTCTAGAAGGGCATCAATAGTTTCTTGGTTAAACTCGTACCACTCTTCTCTTTCGTCAAACTGGTTCATGATAGACACTCAATGGAAATTTTGACGCAAGTTTACCTGCTTTTTTCCAGTTCATCGACCTGAGTATTTAATTGTTCGAATTTTTGCTTCATTTGGTTGTTAAAATGTACCATCCATTCTTTTATTGAGTGGTCTTCGGTTAATGCTTCAGGTGCAGAAATATCAATAAGTACAATGCCGTTATCCCATCGGTTCCATTTTACTTTCTTGTGCAAATTGCTGGCTGTTACCATTACAACAGGTTCATTTGTTGATTTAGCAAGCCTAAATGCGCCTTGCTTAAAGGGAAGGATACCGCGGCCGTAGCTTCTTGTTCCCTCCGGAAAAAGCCAGACAGAGGTTTTCTTGTTAGCAATTTTATTTGCCGCTATATCTAGTGTGTTGCGCGCACGGCCAGAGTTTTTTCTGTCTATAAGAATGTTGCCCGACAACCAGTAAATTTGGCCGAAGATAGGGATCCATTTAAGGCTTTTCTTTCCGATAGTGACAACCCCCGGCAGTGCTGCTTTACATATGGTAATGACATCAAAGCTGTTTTGATGATTTGCAATGTAGACATAGGGTTCATTGATCTTCACCGCAGGGTCTTTTTGTATCACTATTTTTAGGCCCACCACTCTGGCCATTAACGAATAAAGCTGCCCAGCAATATGAACATTATTTTTGTGGAAAGGGCGAGCAATACACACCACAAGCAAAACAATATTGATAAGTAAAAAAGCAATGAATAGTGCTGGAACGCGGAATAAAGCTATCAAAACAACTCCTAGAGATAAATGACGCGCGCAGTATAGTTGAAGTTTCAGCGTACACTTGTCCGATGAGTTTTTACAGCGCTTCTAGGTGTAATACCAGTATCAGCGCGCCGTATGGCTATAAAATCAGCAAAAAACTATGGAGCAAAATACTTTTTGCGTGGTTTCCTACTTTTCTGTGCTTTAGTATAAGGAAATTAAGCCGATACCCGTTTACAATAAAAATAAATTAAAGCGCAATTTAACCACGGTAATTTGTATGCAGACATTCACTCCTGACGACCTAGAAGAAGATATTCTTACTGACCTAATGGAGGAAATTAACGAGCTCTATGAAGCAAGTGAGCAGACGTTGATTGAGCTAGAGCTTCGTCCTGAGGACAACGAATTGCAGCGTGCGCTTTTCCGTTCTATCCATACAATTAAAGGCGATTTAGGATTAGTTAATTTCTCGCCAATGATCCCTCTGCTGCAACATGTTGAAGATTTACTCGACTATTTGCGTAAAGGGCAAGTCGCCTATACCAGTACAATGAGCGACTTGGTTTTACTTACCATGGACAGGGTAAAGGCCTTTGTCGAGTTAGTCATGGCGAAAGGGAGTGCTGAGTATGACGATAATTTGCATAATCAGCTTGTACTGGCGATAAGCCGTATTACGCCTGACAATGCTGCAGAGCATGAAAAACGACTTACCGAAGCCGTGCTATTACTCAACCCGGCACTTGATGTTATCGCTGATGATGACAACCCAGATAAAGTGCAAATTAAGCCGCCAGCCCTGTCGTTTACAGGTATTCCAAAAGATATTAGTAGTGAGAAAAAGCAAGATATCTTATTTTTCCGCGATCTAATGCAAACCATTGAACGTCGTTCTGATTACTGGTCTGGGCGCGGCGACCGAATTGCAAAGTTGGCAAAATATATCAATGACGTTGCAGGTAACCCTATTGATGAAGACCAGCTTGCTGTAGCCAGTTACGTTCATGATTTTGGCATGGCATTTATGCCGCTTAAATTGTTGCACAAAGGCGACGCGCTAAGTGAAATAGAATTCAATTTAATGCGTTCACATGTTTATAAAAGCGCACGATTGTTAGAGCATCTCGACCAATGGGATATGGCGCGCAAAATTGTGATGCAGCATCACGAGCGAACCGATGGTACGGGGTATCCGTTAGGCATAAAAGAAGACGATATTTGTGACGGCGCAAAGCTTTTAGCCATTGTGGATACATACGATGCTATGACTCATCCACGGGCACATAATCAAGATAATGTACTTTCAAAGAAAGATGCCGTTATTGCCATTAACCGCAGCGCAAAAGGGCAATTTAGTATGAAGTGGGTGCGTGCCTTTAATAAAGCGATGACCCAACTATTGACTAAAGGTCATTGAATTTAGCGTGTTGTTAAGCGCGAATAAACTAAAAAAGGCACGCTACTGTGCCTTTTTAGTTTTAATGAACCGTCCTAAACAGCGCTAATTGACTCCGAGCTCTTTGAGTTTTCTGGTAAGCGTATTGCGCCCCCAGCCTAAACGCTTTGCTGCATCTTGTTTATGCCCGTGCGTGTGAGCAAGCGCACGTTCTAGCATTACACGCTCAAACGTTAGCATGGCATCGTTTAAAATGTTGTACTGACCATCTCTAAGTTGCTTATCGGTCCACGATGCGAGCAGATCAGGCCAATCCGCTGATTCAGATAAGGGCTTATCTGTGCTGCTGTCTGCATGGATCTCTGGTGGAAGGTCGCTCGGTAACACTTCTTGACCACTTGCCATTACCGTAAGCCAACGACACACGTTTTCAAGCTGTCTCACATTACCCGGCCAAGGTAACTGCGACATGACGCGCTCGGCTTCTTTTGAAATACTTTTGGCCTCAACATCAAGTTCTTTTGCGGCGCGTCGTAAGAAATGTCTAGTCAACAGAGGAATATCTTCACGGCGCTCAGCAAGAGAGGGGAGGTGTACCCTGATCACATTCAAACGATGGAACAAGTCTTCACGAAATTTCCCTTCAGCTACGCGTTGCTCTAGATTTTGGTGCGTTGCAGCGATGATTCTTACATCTACACTGACTGACTGATGGCCACCTACTCGATAAAACTGCCCGTCTGCCAAAACGCGTAGCAAACGCGTTTGTACATCAAGTGGCATATCGCCAATTTCATCTAAGAACAATGTACCACCATCGGCCTGTTCAAAACGACCTTGTCTAGCGGCTTGAGCACCAGTAAATGCGCCTTTCTCATGGCCAAATAGTTCTGACTCAACGAGGTCTGCGGGGATCGCTGCCATGTTCAGTGCAATAAAGGGTTTACTTGCACGAGGGCTGTGTCGATGCAAAGCATGGGCGACCAACTCTTTACCAGTACCGGATTGACCGTTTATCAATACACTAATAGAAGAGCGAGATAAACGACCTATCGCGCGAAAGACCTCCTGCATTGCAGGCGCTTCACCAATAATTTCGGTTACCACATCTTCTTGCTGTACATTGCTAACAGTTGATTGCTCTCTCGCGTGAGCAAGTGCTCGCTGCGTAAGTGTTACTGCTTCATCAATATCAAAAGGCTTGGGTAGATATTCGAACGCACCTTTTTGATAAGCGTTCACAGCACTGTCTAAATCACTGTGCGCTGTCATGATAATGACGGGTAGCATGGGGTGAGATGCGTGAACTTCGTTAAGCAGTGCCATCCCGTCCATTTGTGGCATTCTGATATCTGAAATGATGACTTCTGGCGCCTGACCACTTTGAAGCTGAAGCAACAGGTCTTCAGGGTTTTCAAAGCTTAAACAGCTAATATTGGCTGTTTGTAAGGCCTTTTGCAGTACCCAACGAATTGAACTGTCATCATCGACAATCCATACTGACTCATTCGTCATCGTCTGTCTCCTTACGATCTATTGGAATATAAATTACAAATTCGGTATGGCCTGGGTAGCTATCGACGTCGATTTTGCCACCGTGATGGTTGATAAGCGTTTGGGAAATTGACAGCCCGAGGCCAGAACCATTTTGTTTACTGGTTACCATGGGGTAAAACAGTGTGTCTTTTATTTCTGGTGGGATCCCAGGACCGTTATCAATAATCTTGATTTTCGCAACCAAGGCGTGGCGCTTTGTTTGAATGGTCATTTGACGTTCAATACGTGTAACGATACGAATCTGGGGATGCTCAGTCTTGCTCTCGATAAGCGCCTGAACGCTATTTCGTATGATATTAAGCACTGCTTGCTGAATCATGTCAGGGTCAAGCATTAAAGGTGGAATACTCGGGTCGTAATCGCGCACTATGGTTATCGGATTTTCGGAATCAACACGCATTAGGCTGCGCACTTTCTCTAGTGCTTGATGTACATTGCTCCACTCAAAGCGCGGTAGAGAGTTAGGTCCGAGTAAACGGTCAACTAAGTTGCGCAGCCGATCAGATTGTTCAATGATCATTTGCGTGAACTCTTTGTGTTCCTCACTAAGTTCTTTTTCAAGAAGCTGTGCGGCGCCACGAATGCCACCTAGTGGATTCTTAATTTCGTGAGCGAGCCCGCGTACTAACTCGCGAGCTGCAAAGTGTTGTGCGTTTTGTAAATTTTCTCTGGAAATACGTTTTTGCTGATCGATTTTTTTTACTTCAAACAGCAAGCGAGGGCCATCTTCAAGATGCAGGTTGGTTACCGTTAAGTCGGCTGAAACGTAGCGATTATCGCGAAATGCCAACTTAATTTCGTTTTCAGTGAAATCTTCACCTTTTCTAATTGCGGCTTTTAATCGCGTGGTCTCAATTGTACCGGGCAGAAAAAAGTCTTGCAGAGGGTGGCCAAGCAATTGCTTTTTACCCGTCTCAAACAATGCTTCCCCGGCATGGTTGGCGTAAACAATAGTCAGCTTGCTGTCTACCATCACCAGTGCGGTATTGAGGCTATTTATTAGCTGCTGTGTCTCCAACTCGGTTGTTTGCATCCGAGCTCGTCTCCTTTGCACCATAATTGTGCATTGTAGCGTGCTAATGTGCCAAGTGCGATTTTTTATTCAGTGAAGGATCTCAATGCTGAACCGCCTTGGTGCGCTATTCGCGCTTGCGTTGCACGCTATTAGTTATTAATTAACGCCGATGCCTGATGTAGGTAAAGGGTTTGTAAAGGAGACGATGCAAGAGTCTTGCCCGTATTATTAGTTAGCTCAACTTTAAATGTATGTGCCCCGCGATTGATACCTTCTAGCTTGAATATGCCTGAACTATTGCTTGCATATTGGGCATTATCAAAAATTAGTCGATAGAGAGGCGCTTTTGGTGCATTGGGTTGAGCTGCACGAATAGTCAGCTCACCCAAGTTGTTGCGGATAGTCGCTTCTGGTGCAGGCGTGACAATCGACACCGCATAATTGGGTTTCTTTTTTTCAGGCGGTGGTGACGGCAAAGTAGGGGGAGTGGCAGCGGTGACAACGTTTTGAGTTTTACCGTCAAATGACATGGGGGTGGCATTGGCTGAAGGTTTATCGGTAAAAGTCACGCTGCCATCGGCAGCGACTACTTTGTAAATTGTATTTGCTTTAGCGCCTTGATGGCTATCATTTAGAGTCGTCGTTGAATCGGTATCCTCAGTGCGTTGTTCAGGCGCGTCACTTGCTTGTGGCTGAGAGGTTTGACAAAACGCAGTAACGTTTTGCAGTGAAGCAAGTAACACTAGAACTGAAATGGCTGTAGACGTAATCTTCACGAGCACCGACCCTGATAAGCTTGATATCGTTATAGTAGTTAAACAATAGTCATAAAAAAAGCCCGCAATGCGGGCTTTAGTATGATTCTAAATACTGCGTGAATTAAACGCTGTAGTACATGTCGAACTCAACAGGGTGAGTTGTCATGTTAAGTTTGGTAACTTCTTCAGACTTAAGGTCGATGTATGCATCAATCATGTCGTCAGTCATAACGCCGCCAGCTTTAAGGAAGTCACGGTCATTATCAAGGGCTTCAAGCGCCATTTCTAGTGAGCTTGCAACAGTTGGGATTTCTGCTGCTTCTTCTGCTGGTAGGTCATACAAGTCCTTATCCATCGCATCGCCAGGGTGGATCTTGTTCTTAATACCGTCAATACCTGCCATAAGCATAGCAGTGAATGCTAGGTATGGGTTAGCTGTTGGGTCAGGGAAACGTACTTCGATACGACGCGCTTTATCGCTTGTTACGTGCGGAATACGAATAGATGCAGAACGGTTACGTGCAGAGTATGCAAGCATTACCGGTGCTTCGAATCCTGGAACTAGACGCTTGTATGAGTTGGTAGAAGCGTTCGCAAACGCGTTAATTGCACGCGCGTGCTTGATGATACCACCGATGTAGTAAAGTGCTTCTTCAGAAAGGCCTGCGTACTTGTCGCCCGCGAAGATGTTTACGCCATCTTTTGAGATAGACTGGTGGCAGTGCATACCTGAACCGTTATCACCAACTAGAGGCTTAGGCATAAATGTAGCCGTTTGGCCGTATGCGTGCGCAACGTTGTGAACAACGTACTTGTAAACTTGGATTTCGTCAGCTTTCTTAACTAGCGTGTTGAATTGGCAAGCAATTTCGTTTTGGCCAGCAGTTGCTACTTCATGGTGGTGCGCTTCAATTACAAGGCCCATCTCTTCCATAACAAGACACATAGCCGCACGGATGTCGTGTGCAGAGTCTACTGGTGGTACTGGGAAGTAACCGCCTTTAACGCCAGGGCGGTGTGCCATGTTGCCGCCTTCAAACTCTTCACCAGAGTTCCATTTTGCTTCTGAAGAGTCGATCTTGTAGAAAGAACCCGCCATGTCTGTGTGGAAGCGAACGTCGTCGAAAAGGAAAAACTCTGGCTCTGGGCCGAAGAAACATGTGTCACCGATGCCAGTTGATTTTAAGAATTCTTCTGCACGACGAGCAACTGAGCGTGGGTCACGCTCATAACCTTCCATTGTAGAAGGCTCAACGATGTCACAACGAATGTTTACTTGTGTTTCTTCAGCAAAAGGATCTACTACGCAGCTTGTTGCGTCTGGAAGAAGAACCATGTCTGATTCGTTGATGCCTTTCCAGCCAGCAATTGAAGAACCATCGAACATTTTACCTTCTTCGAAAAACTCTTCATCAACAACGCTCGCAGGAATAGATACGTGTTGTTCCTTACCTTTGGTATCGGTAAAACGTAAATCTACAAACTTCGCTTCACTTTCTTTAATCAGCTCTAATGCCTTTTCTACTGACATCGTGTCCTCCAGGTTTAATGTAAAAATGCGGAATGATCAGCTTCACCCCAACAGTGGAAAAAGTGAAAGCGATTATCATGCCATCTATATGTATGCCGTATTTTGTGGCATCGCACGAATAGCATCACTTTCGAATTGAAATATTTGCACTATGTTGGTGCAGTGTTGCACGGTTATGGTTCATGTTGCATGTTGCCGCCGTGATTTAGACTAGATTACTTTATGAACGCTTACCACCCAAAATGCTAAAATGGATGGGTAAAGCAGGAAATCTTTAGTTGAGTTAAGGTTTCGCATCTATTTTTAAAAAAAGATGCGCAAACGTCGTGGTTTTTCTGTACAATCCGCGCAAATTTTTCTATCTGCATTTTTTTGCAACAAATCTACTGCATACTTTTTCGTTTCGAAATAAGTCGGCATCGATTTACACAGGCTCTATATAAGCATGAATACCACTGATATTAGTAAATTGCGTAACATCGCAATCATCGCCCACGTTGACCACGGTAAAACAACCCTGGTAGACAAACTGTTACAGCAGTCTGGCACCCTTGAATCTCGAGGCGAGCAAGAAGAGCGCGTAATGGACTCGAACGACATCGAGAAAGAGCGTGGCATTACCATCCTTGCGAAGAACACCGCGATTAACTGGAATGACTACCGTATTAACATCGTAGATACTCCAGGGCACGCCGACTTCGGTGGTGAAGTAGAGCGCGTTATGTCAATGGCCGACTCTGTACTTCTACTTGTAGATGCGCAAGAAGGTCCAATGCCACAAACGCGTTTCGTTACGCAAAAGGCATTTGCTCAAGGTCTTAAGCCTATTGTTGTTATCAACAAAATCGACAAGCCTGGTGCACGCCCTGATTGGGTAATGGACCAAGTATTCGACCTATTTGATAACTTAGGTGCAACAGATGAGCAGCTAGATTTCCAAGTTGTTTACGCTTCTGCACTTAACGGTTGGGCGTCATTGGATGCCGACACCAAAGAAGACGATATGACGGCGCTGTTCCAAACTATTGTTGACCAAGTATCTCCACCAGATGCTGATATCGACGGCGCGTTCCAGATGCAAATCTCTCAGCTTGACTACAACTCATATGTGGGTGTAATCGGTGTAGGTCGTGTTAAACGTGGTTCTGTTAAGCCTAACCAGCAAGTGACGGTTGTTACTGCTGACGGACAAAAGCGCAATGGTAAAGTTGGCCTTGTGTATGGCTATCTTGGTCTTGCTCGTCACGAAGTTGAATCTGCACACGCGGGTGACATTATCGCGATTACAGGTCTTGGCGAACTGAAAATTTCAGACACTATCTGTGACGTAAATACTGTTGAAGCACTTCCTCCGCTAACGGTTGATGAGCCGACGGTAACGATGACGTTCCAAGTAAACACTTCACCGTTTGCAGGTAAAGAAGGTAAGTACGTAACGTCGCGTAACATTCTAGAGCGTTTGAAAGACGAACTAGTACATAACGTTGCATTGCGCGTAGAAGAAACACAAGATCCAGATAAATTCCGCGTTTCTGGCCGTGGTGAACTTCACCTAGGTATTCTTATCGAGAACATGCGTCGTGAAGGTTACGAGCTAGCGGTATCACGTCCGGAAGTAATTCTGAAAGAAGTTGACGGTGCAACGCAAGAACCTTACGAAACCTTGACTATCGACTGTGAAGAACAGCACCAAGGTTCAATCATGGAACAGCTTGGTCTGCGTAAAGCAGAAATGACTGATATGTCTCCAGATGGTAAGGGGCGCGTGCGTATCGACTTTATCATTCCAAGCCGTGGTCTAATCGGTTTCCAAACTGAGTTCATGACATTGACGTCAGGTTCTGGTTTGCTATACCACACATTCGATCACTATGGTCCGTACAAAGGCGGTATCATTGGTAAGCGTAAGAATGGTGTACTTATTGCGAACGCAAACGGTAAAGCATTGACTAACGCTCTATTTAACCTTCAAGAGCGTGGTCGCCTATTCATCGGTCACGGTGTTGAAGTTTACGAAGGTATGGTCATTGGTATTCACAGCCGTGACAACGACCTGACGGTTAACGCGCTTAAAGGTAAGCAGCTTACTAACGTTCGTGCATCAGGTACTGACGAAGCGCAAACACTTGTTCCGCCAATCAGAATGTCTCTTGAGCAAGCGCTTGAGTTCATCGATGACGACGAACTAGTAGAAGTTACGCCTGAGTCTATTCGTATCCGTAAGAAGCTTCTTACTGAAAATGAGCGTAAACGCGCATCACGCGCACCTAAGTCGTAAGCGACTAACACGCCAATAGCTTTGAAAAATGCCAACATCGAGTTGGCATTTTTTTTGTCCTAATAAACGTATTCGAATAGATACTTTTACTACTACCAAATTCGACCAAAGGTTAGTAGCGATAAGTGACTTTACTGCCTATCCTAGTGATGTGGGGTTGCGTTTTTTTATCAGTGGAATGGGTTGCTGGTTGATGTAACGAGCTTTCAAACTTCATCAGAATAATAATTAAGGGGTAGTGAGTGCTTTCAGTTGCAGTGGTTGAAGACGATCAAATTACGCTAGATTTAATTGTTGAGGCGTTAGAAACACAATTGGACGCCACAGTACATCCGTTCAGCCGAAGCAAGTTTGCTCGTGACTTCATTTTGCAGCAAACACACGACACGCTGCAGTTAATCATCAGCGACCAAGTAATGCCCGATTACGATGGTTTGAGTCTGCTTAAAACCTGCCACTCAGCCAGATTAGATATTCCGTTTCTATTGATTACTGCTGACCCTAGCAAAGCGCTAGTGGTAAAAGCTAAAGCACTTCAGGTCGCGGGATTTCTCGCTAAGCCACTGGATATGACCGAACTTGTTTTCAAGTCCAAAGAAGCCCTAGCCAGAACAACATCCGCTATTTAAGTTCATTTTGGTATAGCAAATCGTCGACTGGTGCTAGTTTCTCATAGCTGAAACTTTTACACTGAAGCTATCTCAGTAAGTAGCAACAGGATGAACAGTGAGCGCGCTATTTGACAACACTCCTTCAAGAAAAGACACGTTTTCGTTTAAATGGCAAAAATACAAAGGTAAAGACGTTATTCCAGCGTGGGTAGCTGACACTGAGTTTCGCTGTGCCCAACCTATTTTGGACGCCATTAGCGCGCACGTCGAACACGGCAATATGGGTTACATTTTGCCTGCACATCACGAAGGCGCTATTAATGCAGTATGCCGCTGGTTGAACGACAAGCACAATTGGCAGATTGAACCTGAATGGTTAGTGTGGACACCTGGCGTAGTGCCTGCATTTAATGTGGCGATAAAAGCAACGTGTGAAGAAGGTGATAAGGTACTTATTCAAACACCTAATTATCCACCACTACTTGCTGCGCCCAAGTTAAATGGGCTAGAGCGTGTTGATATTGGTACTGTGATAGAAACCACGCTTGATAGCAAGGGGGCAAAGGTTGAGCGCTATACGCTTGATTTCGATGCATTGGAACGAGAAGCGGCCGACCCCAAATGTAAGCTATTTATCTTATGCAACCCAATGAACCCTGTTGGTTCGGTATTAACGCAAAGTGAACTAGACCGTATTGCCGCTATTTGTAATCAACATAACGTCACGCTTTGCTCAGATGAAATTCACTGTGATTTGATTCTAGAGGAAGGAAAGTCGCACATTCCGGCGGGAAGAGAAGCGGCGCTATCACAAAATAGTATTACCTTAATGGCGGCAAGCAAAACGTTTAACATTGCAGGTTTAGGCACTTCGTTTGCCATTATACCAAACCGAAAGTTGCGATTAGCATTTACCCAAGCCGCTGCAGGCATTGTGCCTTGGGTAACTGTATTGGGATTGGCCGCGACAGAAGCAGCATTTACGTTATGTGACGATTGGCATCAAGCACAAATTCAGTACTTACGTGAAAACCGCGATCGCGTTGTTGAGGTGATAAATAGTATTGATGGCCTGCGCATGCTTAAAGCCGATGCAACCTTTCTTGCGTGGGTTGATGCAAGTGGGTTGGGCGTGGAAAATGTACTTACGTGGGCTGAAGAGAAAGGCGTTGGCCCGTCGCCCGGTGTCGATTTTCATAAAGCTGATCACTTTAGAATTAACTTTGGCTGTAGCCGTGCCATGCTAGACACTATCTTAGCGCGCTTGTCGGGTTCTTGATTGACGGGCGTTTAATAGAAAGGCGCTTAATTGGTTAGGGCTCTAGTGAAAGGTCAATTAAAACAGCGCTTCATCGATAACGCATCGTGAAGCGCTGTTTTTTGTATTAGTTAAAAACACCAATTAGCTTGTAAGCGCCTAATGCTACCACAGTGCCTACTACTACAACGCCTGCTAAGTTACTTTTCCATGTATTTCTAAACTCGCCCAAAGCGTTACTTTTGTTCATCACCACCAACAGAAAAATGGCGATAATAGGTAACAATAAGGCATTAGTTGCTTGCGCAAACAATATGGCGGGCAATGGTTTAAAACCCAAAGCGGCAACGCCAACGCCGATTGCGATAATAACAAGCCATACCGTTTTGAAGCCTTTACTTTGCATATCATCTGACATACTTAATGCACCGGTAACTGCGTAAGCTGCAGCGAGCGGGGCGGTAATAGCACTCGTCAATCCCGCCGCAAATAAACCAAGTGCGAAGAACCATTGTGCTTTATCGCCGAGCACTGGCTTTAGTTGTTCGCCCATATTGCTGGCGTCCATTGAGGCGGCTTGATTGAAAAATGCCATCATTGCCGTGGCCATAACGATCATGGTAATGAGGCCGCCCATACTGATGGCTCTCGCTGACTGTTGTCGACAGGCAGTTACTGCCGCAACTTTATCTTGCCCCCGAGATGATTTAGCCACTAAGCTGGCATGCAAAAAGAGGTTATACGGTACTATGGTAGTGCCAATTAGCGCCAATACAGTGGTAATAGCGTCTGTATCGAGCCGAGGAGAGAGCATCTGTGAAAGCATAGCGCTGACATCAGGCTTGGCGACCAGTAGCGTTACAAGAAACACACCAGCCATAATAAACACCAAATACACTAATACCGTTTCTATCCACTGATAACTTCCAGTCCACAAAAGTGCTATTGCAATTACGCCTAAAATACTTGCCCATGGGCCAATCCCAATATTAACAAACGCATCTAAGCCAATGGCGGCCCCTGTTAAATTACCCGATTCATACGCGGCATTACCAATACCAATAGCGGCGACAATAAGCACGATAAAAAAGTGTTTTAACCAAGGCTTGTAGGCCATGTTTTTCATCGCGCTGGCAAGCCCTTCTTCACTGGCTACACCCAGTCTTGCGGCCATATCTTGAAGCACTATTGTGGCAAAAATAGAGAAAAGTAGCGCCCAGACAAGATGGAAGCCAAAGTTTGCACCTGCCAAGCTTGCTGTGGTTACTGTACCTGGGCCAATAAAGGCGGCCGCGATAATATATCCTGATTTATCTTTTGCCATTGCAACGACTCTTAGTTAAGTTTTGCTATCATGACAATAGGGCTGCGAGTACGCAACACTCTCGCTACATCAATTCAATTTGTTGAATTGATACTAACCCTATTGTCGCGTACCCAGTTCTGAGGTGAAGTGAGATAGCCAGTTGGCCAATGCACCCAGAAAAATGGCTGCGCAGCCTAACGTTTCACAAAATAGAACGCAAATTAAAATGAGAATTTAACGGTGAGTGAAGAGTTTCCGATACATATCATTTCAAACACAATCGAGCAGCCTTGCTTTAAGCAAGTGCTTCCCTCTGTACCAAGGGTCGATGGAATGATTTTCGCAGTCGCCGCAGCGCCTGAAATTCCAATGCCAGAACAATGGATGCCTTGGGTTATCACCAATAGTGCCAGTCATCTAATAGACAAAGACGTCGATAAACTTGCTGAAACGCTAATGGATGGGCTTCGTGCTCATTTGGGGTTTATGCGCGGTGATACTATCCCGTTACCTGCTCACATGTTTGCGCATGAGCAAACTGACGAGGGCGTAAGACCAACAACTGCGCTCGCCGATTGGCTTAATGGTTTATTGCAGGCGCACAAGCAGGTCGAACCTGTATGGCAAAGTGCATGGGAAATTCATGCAAAGAAACATGTCGCTGACACGGGCGATAACGAGATGCCTGAGGTACGTCTGTCACGGTGTCTCAAGCTTTTTTCAACCCTTGCTAATATTGACCTTGCGCTTCAATACCGCAATGAAGTGCAAGCACAACAGTTAAATAGCAATCTCGCACTGTTAATTAAACAACTGCCTGCCATGTTAAAAGATTATACGCAGTTAGCCGGTGAGTTAGCAGAAGCTTTACCTAATCAGTTTGAAACCTTCGTCAAATCGCAGTAAATACTCACTATTGGTTAATTGCATTTAAAGTGGCGTATACCGTTTCAGTGTGGCGAAAGCGCCGCGTATTCAGCGATTGCGGTGTTGATGGTGACGCTGAACAAGGGAATGCTTTAGCGATGCAGTATAGCTATCAAGCTCAAGTTTTGCGCGTTCATACTGTTCGTGTAATGGTAATGATGCAGGGTCGCGCATAAGCGCTTTAAATGCGATGTCGGTTTGCTTAAGAAGGTGCTTCAAGTGTTGGTTACTATCATCCATGTATTTGTATTCCGTCATCATCGAGTAAAGTAGCTGAGCAAAAGCACCCTAGCTCAGCAGCGGTTAAAGATAACACTGGCTCCTTGAGTGTTATCTTTAATACTACAGTTTTTTTCCGCTAGCGCTAGCTTATATTTACAAAGGTTTAACAACTGCTAGGCAGACTATAGCAAGTATCAACAACACTGGCGCTTCGTTGATAATTCGATAAAAGCGTGGAGTATGCCGATTTTCGTCTCTTGCAAACTGCTTCATTAACTTAAACAAATAGAAGTGGTAGCCATAAAGTGCAAGTAAAAGCAGCAATTTTATGTGCAACCATCCCGACATTTTAAACCATGTTCCCCCGTAGCTGGCAATAAGCGCTACGCCGAATACCAGGGTTAATAGGGCGAATGGTGTAACGAAAAACCACAAGCGGCGCTCCATTACTTTGAACTCGTCTTTGACGACTTGAGAGGTTGTCGACGCGTGATACACAAAAAGGCGAGGAAGGTAGAAAATTCCCGCCATCCAAGCAAGCATGAAAAAGATGTGTAATGCTTTAAACCATAAAATGTACATACTAGTATTGGGCCTTTTGTAAGAAACTTTGCAATATATTCCACGTAATTACGCCAATAATATCGTTTAGTTCCTGATCGTAAATATACACTGCGCCAGAACGCGAGTTTTTAAGATGTTCGTAAACTTCGTGAAGTGTTGACTGTGCATTAATGCCTTCCATCTGGTAATAACTCAATGCGGTGGCATCGTGTTCTAAGCTTACGTTGTATTGGACCAGTTTATACTGCACATCTATTTCAAATTTTGATTTTTGAATAACAATGGTAGTCGGGTTTTTCTCAAGAAAATCCGTTAATGCCTTTTCCGGTGCGTCGTGAAACAGTTTGTAGTCGGTGTTCATCGCTGCAAGTACCCCGGTTTTTTCTAATGCTTCACGAATTGACGAAATTGCATAGGGTAAGTTTTGATAATCAAGCTGTCTGATGAATATTGAACGGTTACCGAAAAACTGGGTAGACGTTACGTAGGCTGGCACAATGACAAGCATTGCGGGTAAGATAATTTGAGGGCTGTAAGAGAGCTCCATCACAGCAGACAGTGCTGCAAGGGGCGCGTGCAACACGGCCGTTAACATGCCTGCGATACCTAGTAAGGCAAAACTATTGGTGAACTCAGGAACATCAATAAAATAAGAAAGTGGTAGTAATAACACGGCGCCCGCCAACATGCCGATCACCATTACTGGGCCAATAATACCACCAGGAATACCGAGACCGATTGCAAAGACCGCCAAAATAACTTTAAACACCAGTGTTGATACAAGTAATAGTGTGCTGGGCGAAGTGTCAAACAAGTGCTCTACATCAACAAAGTTTGCCCCTAGCGCTTCGGGAATAAACATGCCAATAGTACCTGTAATCACAGCGGCCAATACTAGACGCCAGACCATCGAAACCGGTCTAAATAAGGTCATAACACGCATGAGTTGGCTATTGAACAAGACTGCCAGCATGCCTAACAAAATGCCAAGCAATACCAAGTAAAAATACATCCATTGACTGAACGCATTAAACGACAAGAAAGACAGTTCGTTAATTTCGCCAAATACAATGCGCGTCAGCACTGAACCGCATGCCGCAGCTAGCATTACTGGAACAAAGATATGAATTTTGTACTCTCGTAACACAACTTCCATCACAAAAATGACCGCGGCGAATGGAGTATTAAATGACGCTGAAATACCGGCGGCAATGCCACAGCCCGCCAGAATACGAATACTGTTGTAAGGTAAACGAAGCCACTGTCCTAAAAAGCTGCTTCCCGATGCGCCCATGTGAACACTCGGGCCCTCGCGGCCAACAACAAAACCACCCGCGAGTGCTAACATGCCGCCAAAGAATTGATTTATTGTCGTTCTGAAAGGAATATGGCCGTAAAAGTATTTAACGCGATGTATGACAAAGGGAATGCCAAGGCGGTAATGCTTGAACCCGGTTAAAAAAGCAATAAACAAGATGAGCGCAACGCTTATCAACGGCATAAGGAGCCACACTAGCCAGTCGTGCTTTAAGTACGATTGCAATGTAGTAATGCCCGTGGCTTGCAACCATTCTACGCAAAGTCGAAATAGGATAATAATGAGCGCTGCACTTGTGCCCCCAACAATGCCAAGCACGCACAACTGCACTGATGTACGTGGGTGAGCTACTTCCTCTCTTAAAGCCTGCAAGCGCATGATGTGATACAGTAGATTCGACGTAACTGGAAGCTTACCATAAACACTTAAATTTCATAATGTTTTAGGCTTTATGTCGAGTTCGCCTATTCGTGCGAGTATTACTAATATTGGGTGACGTATAAAACCACCGCCAAGCCGTGTTTTATCGTGCGCTGTGGTATTGAAGGTGCGTAGTTGGAAAATTGTAATAATGACAACCGATCAATTAAAACAAATCGTAGGTAACTACAAATGGACTTTCATCGTCGCCATTGCGCTATCTGCAATGGTGATATTTGGTTATCAGCTAGCACGCGTTGTTGACCAAGGCGATAGCAAAAAAGTGGCGGCACAAAATGAAACTATTGCCATTTTGTCAAATGAAAACAACACGCTGACTACACGAGTTAATCAACTTGAAGTAGCGCTAGAACTAGCAAAGCGTGAAACAGATTCAATGACTAAAAAAGTGAGTGAGCAAAAAAGAGAACTAGAAGCACAGCAAGAGTTGCTGACGTTTTATGAACGCGTTATGGCGCCTGAAAAATCTGAAGCCATGCTGGCTATCGAAGGCGTTGAAGTATTCAAAATTGATAAGAATCGCTTTCAACTTCGTATGGTGCTGTTGCAATCTCGTCAACAAAAAACAGTGATTAACGGCAATTTGAAAGTGAGTCTGCAAGGTACGAAAGAGGGCCGTGAACTTAGGCTTATTTCAGGGGAAGCCCCCTTCTTGTCTGAGGATATCAAATATCGCTTTCGTTTTTTCCAAGCAATTAATGTAGAAATAGTACTACCTGAGGGCTTTGAGCCCGACACCATTTTGTTTTCATCATCGGTGTATCAATACAAAACGCGCAAAGAAACGTTTGAATTAAGTCTCCCGTGGGAGCAAGCGCTCGCCGTCGAGTTGGAATGATCGTATCGCTGTATTTTACCTATAAAAGAACAATACGCTCGAATAGGTAAGGAAACGACGATGGCAGAAACGCGAATAGAAAAAGACAGTATGGGGGAGTTGGCTGTGCCGGTGGACGCCCTGTACGGTGCCCAAACCCAGCGTGCAATAGAGAACTTCCCTATAAGCGGGCAGGCCATGCCAAAAGCGTTTGTTCGTGCGCTTATTACCATTAAAAAAGCCGCCGCTCGCGCTAACCAGAAATTGGGTGTGTTAGACGATACACGCGCACAAGCAATAATTGATGGGTGTGACAGCCTGTTAAGTGACGCTAACATCATGAAACACTTCCCGGTAGATGTGTTTCAAACAGGCTCGGGTACGAGTTCTAACATGAATGCTAATGAGGTTATCGCGTATTTGGCGAATAAACAATCTGATAGCAATGTGCACCCCAATGATCACGTTAATTTAGGGCAAAGTTCAAACGACGTTATTCCTACCGCTATTCATGTGAGCGCTGCAATAGAGGTAAGCAATGAATTAGTGCCAGCCCTAGATATACTCATAAAGATAATAGAAGAGAAAGCTCAAACGCTTAGTGCTTATTGCAAGACGGGGCGCACCCATCTTATGGACGCTATGCCAATTAGAATGGATCAGAGTATTAAGGCTTGGGCATCGCAGCTAAAGCAACATCGCTGGCATCTAAAAAACCTGCAAGCTCGCTTACACACGTTAGCCCAAGGGGGGACTGCGGTAGGAACAGGGGTGAACTCCCATCCTGAGTTTGCGACTACTTTTTGCGATATACTAACGCAGTTAATCGGGCTTGAATTTACACCGGCACAAGATTGCTTTGCCTTAATTAGCGCACAAGACACGGCGGTAGCCCTGTCGGGAGTACTCAAAGGAATTGCGGTTACATTAATGAAGATAGCTAATGACCTGCGGTGGATGAATTCAGGGCCGTTGGCGGGCTTAGGGGAAATTACACTACCAGCGCTCCAACCAGGCTCATCCATTATGCCAGGGAAAGTTAATCCAGTAATTCCAGAAGCGGTCGCGATGGCCGCCGCGCAAGTGATGGGCAATGACACTACAATTTCGATAGCCGGCCAGTCTGGAAACTTCGAGTTAAACGTTATGCTTCCCTTGATAGCCAATAATCTTTTGACAAGTTTGTCGCTAATCACCAACAGCGCAATTGCCTTGGGTGAGAAAGCAATTCGCGACTTTTCTGTAAATCAAGACAACTTAGCGTCGTCGTTATATAAAAACCCAGTATTAGTAACGGCGTTAAACCCTATCATTGGCTATGCAAAAGCCGCAGAGATTGCAAAAGTCGCCTATAAAGAGAAAAAGCCAGTCGTAGAGGTGGCTGCACGTATGACTGATATCCCAAAAGACGAGCTTGAAGCGTTGCTAGACCCAACCAAATTAACGTCAAAACAGCCCTTAGATTAACACCGTTTTATTTTGTTTATTTCCGCCTGCTAGCCATTAGTAGGATGGGATTGGTTATTATATGACCGGTTGTTGGCACGTTCTTCGCTTATTCATGCTTTCTCGCTGCTTAACAGTTGCCGTAGAAAGGATTTTTGATACAGTGACGTCATAAACAGGCTTGGCCTTTAATGTATGTAAAGGTTGTGAGGTTACAGAGCCTTTTCGGGAAGAAAAAATGACAGAAACGTGCTTTCGCATGAAAGGCACAACGCTAACCAGCGTTGTGCTAGAAGTAGTAGATTTTGAACCAGATGTTTTTGAATCGCAGTTGAGCCAAAAAGTGGCAAGTGCGCCTCAATTTTTTACCCGCTCATCACTCATACTGCACATAGTGAAGCCGCTATCGGCAACAGAGTTTGAACTGCTGGTTGCACTATGTAGACGCTTGCAGTTGCAACCGATGGCGGTAAAAGGTGAGGTCGGGGAATTAAAACCCATTATCAATGACTTGGGCTTAGCAGACGTTAGCCAAAGCAAATTTACTGATTCTGCGCTTAAGTCGCAACGAGTAGACGTTGCAACCCAAGACGACACCAAGAAAAATAGTCAAGAAACAAGTGACAAGATAGCACCGCAAGTTGCACCACTTAAGCCAGCAAAAGTAGTGGCTCGTCCAGTGCGTTCTGGGCAACAAGTGTATGCAGAGGGAAGTGATTTAATTGTAACTGCGTCGGTGAGTGAAGGCGCTGAATTGCTTGCTGATGGCAATATACACGTGTATGGCACACTACGAGGAAGAGCGCTCGCAGGTGTTAAAGGTAATACACAAGCTCGCGTGTATTGTCAGGCGCTCGATGCAGAACTTATTTCAATTGCTGGGCAGTTTATTATGCATGAATCGGTTAAAGGTGACTGCTGGAAAAAGCCTGCTCAAGTGTATTTAGAAGAAGAAACATTACGCATAGTGCCTTTGGCATAAAAACGTTAAAACAATCGCGCTAAAAATGTGCTGTGTGAAAAATAGGAATTAATAGATGGCAAAAATAATCGTAGTAACATCGGGTAAAGGTGGCGTTGGTAAAACAACATCAAGCGCAGCAATTAGTACTGGCCTTGCGTTAGCTGGACACAAAACCGTTGTCATTGATTTCGATGTAGGCCTTCGAAACTTAGACCTAATCATGGGCTGTGAACGCCGAGTTGTGTACGACTTCGTTAACGTAATTAATAAAGAAGCTACGCTGAAACAAGCGCTTATTAAAGACAAGCGTACTGACAACTTATTTATTTTGCCTGCGTCTCAAACGCGAGACAAAGACGCACTGACCATTGAAGGTGTGCAAGCGGTGCTAGATGAGCTTAAAAATGACTTTGATTTCATTATTTGTGACTCACCTGCAGGTATCGAACAGGGTGCACAAATGGCTCTTTACTTTGCGGATGAAGCCATCGTAGTCACAAACCCTGAGGTATCATCGGTACGAGATTCAGACCGTATTCTTGGTATTTTACAGAGCAAATCGTTGCGCGCAGAAAAAGGTGAGTCGGTTAAAGAACATTTGCTATTGACGCGCTATAACCCAACACGCGTAGAAAGTGCAGAAATGCTTAGTGTTGCCGATGTAGAAGAAATCCTTGCGATCCCACTTCTAGGTGTTATCCCAGAATCAGAAGCGGTACTTAAAGCGTCTAACCAAGGCCAGCCGGTTATTTTAGATTCTGAAGCTAACGCGGGGCAGGCATACTCTGACGCGGTTAAGCGTTTGTTGGGCGAGAGTGTGGAACACCGTTTCCTTGAAGCCGAGAAGAAAGGATTCTTTAAACGCTTATTGGGAGGGAAGTAATGGGCATTTTTGATCTGCTGAAGAAAAAGCAAAAACCAAGTACAGCCGCAGTGGCGAAAGAGCGTTTACAAATTATTGTTGCACACGAACGCAAAAAGCGCAGCGAGCCTGATTACCTTCCTATGATGCAACAAGAGATCATTCAAGTGATCAGGAAATACGTGACTATCGCGGATGACCAAGTTTCGGTTCAACTTGATAACAACGATGATTGCAGTGTCTTAGAGTTAAATGTGACGCTGCCTGACTCACAGTAGCGAGCAATTTGATACTCCATTTATAAAAGCGACCTAGCCTGTCTGACTAGGTCGCTTTTTTTATATTTGAAATATAAAAAACTATTCTTTTTTCAAAGGCTTTATACGTTTGGCTTATGTACAAAGTGCGTTTCTAATCTAAACTGAAAAAAATATAACGCATTAGTGATTATTGTTTTCATAGGAAGTCGATATGCAACGGAGTTTAGAGCAAGAAGTTGCGCACCTCAAAAGGCGGCTAGAGCGCGAGAAAAAAGCGCGAGAGTCTGCAGAACAATTGCTCGACGATTATGCAAAAAAAACCTTTATTGCAAACGAAAAGCTTCGAGACGCCGTTGCTGAGGTTGAACATAAGCAACAAGAAATAGAGTTCTTTGTTAAGTCAACTACTCAGTCAACGACTGCAGAAAATAACCAAACACTAGTCGAGTCTTTGCTTGAATTGTCAGCAACGTTTATTGATGCTAAATTTGCTGCCAGTTTCTACTCTAAAAATGGTATACAGTGTGCTTCCCCAAGCATAATAATAAACAGCTTAAACAGCATTGCCATCTCATCTGTAGAAGAACTTATTCCCTTTGACATCGATGGTCCTCTTCCCAATTGGTGCATCCAAGAGTTAGCCCCTTCAATATCATCTGCTGAGTCAACGTGGTTGGTATATCTTAATTTTAAATATGTCGATGGTGTGGATGGCTGGTTAGTAATGTTGATTGACTCTCCTACTATTGATGAAGAAAAACTTTACATCTTAGATTCTCATATTGCTCAACTTCGGCATAGTCTGGAAAAACTCAATAATGATGTCTTGCGTAAAAACGAGTCAAAAAAAGCGGTCACATTAAAAGATGAACTTTCAGAAGCGCGTAAGCAACTGACAATGGCGGACCGTATGTCTTCGTTGGGCATTCTAGCAAGTGGAGTAGCTCACGAAATTAACAACCCCTTAGCGTTCATTTCAGCTAACAATAAGTATCTCAAGCATGCACTGTTACCTGCAATTGCTGAGCTGAGAAACCTTGTCTTAACGATAGATGATTTAGCTATCCGAGAATCAATACTTGAGAACAACCTTTTGAGTTTGGAGGATGCGATTGGCGAGGTGCTGCAGGACAATATGGAGGGCTTAGAAAGGCTTAGTAAAATTAGTGATAGCCTTAGAACATTTGTTCATACCGGTGGCCAGCAATTTTCGAAAGTAGATTTGAACCAAGTTGTGAAAAAAAGCCTTAAGGTTGCTTCATTCAGTAAGGAGTATCGTCAAGCAGTCGATGTTGTCCTACTGGAGCATGAGGCGCTAGTGCAGGCAAACTCTGGAGAGATAGAACAGGTCCTACTCAACATTATTATTAATGCTATCCATGCAACTAAAGAAGGTGGGGCGGTCTGCATAACAGTTTTATCTGAAGGTAAGTACTTTTTGGTAAATGTAAAAGATGAAGGAATTGGGATTTGTGAAGAAAATCTGTCAAAGATATTTTCTCCTTTTTTTACGACTAAAGCAGTGGGGCAGGGCACTGGGCTAGGGCTAGCAATATCTAAGAATATTATTGAGGCCCATGGTGGCTCACTTGAAGTAGAGTCTAAATTGGGGCAGGGGACGTGCTTCACAATAGCGCTGCCTAAGGTAATGACAGCAGTAAATGCAGAGGCGATGGAATGACAGATAAATTAGATATCTTATTGGTTGATGACGAAGTAGCTGTTCAGCGCGCGCTTAAACGTACTTTAGAGTGCCTAATACCCACCAATATTGATACGGCAAGTAGCGGAGAATCTGGGCTTGAAGCGTGTCAAAACAAAACTTATGACATCGTTATCAGCGATTTATCTATGCCTGGTATGAGTGGTATTGAGTTCCTTAAGCAGCTTTCTCATTCAGCACCTGAGACAATTCGCATAATGCTAACGGCGCACAGCGAGGCAGAACATGTTTTAGAAGCCGTGAACGAAGCTAATGTATGGAGCTATCTTAAAAAACCATGGGACGATACACGGCTTGAGCTTGTTATTGGTCAAGCGGTGAAAATGCGCAAGACACTAATTGAACGCAGCATGTTGCGTACAGCACTGGTTAAGGCTGAGTCGGCAAGAAAGCGCACGGTTGAAGGTTTTATTGGTGAGTCAAAAGCGCTCAAAAATGTGTATTCGATTATTGAAAAGGCAGCGCCAAGCTCAGCTTCGGTATTCATAACCGGTGAAAGCGGTGTGGGTAAAGAGGTCGCAGCCTCTGCTATACATAACCTAAGTAAGCGCAAACACGACAATTTTGTGGCGCTTAACTGCGCCGCTATACCCTCTGAGTTGATGGAGTCGGAAATTTTTGGTCATGTAAAAGGTGCATTTTCTGGGGCAGTTTCAAATCGTGATGGTGCAGCAACGCAGGCTGATAATGGTACGCTGTTTTTAGATGAACTCGGCGAAATGGACATGGGATTGCAAGCAAAAATTCTGCGCTTTATTCAAACAGGTACATTTCAACGGGTGGGGTCGGGCAAGCTGGAAAAAGTGAATGTGCGCTTTATCGCCGCGACCAATCGGCATCCCCTTGAGGCAATAAAAGATGGTCATTTGCGAGAAGATCTATTTTACAGGTTAAATGTGATAGCCCTTCATTTGCCACCATTGCGGGAACGTGGTGACGATGTGTTGCTGTTAGCAAATCATTTTATGCGTTGCTATATGTCAGAAGAAAGTAAGATGTTCTCTGGTTTTTCTGAAGATGCAAAAGCTCTGCTGCGCAAGTTTTCTTGGCCTGGCAACGTACGCCAGCTTCAAAATTTAATCCACAGTTGTGTGGTAATGAACGACGGTCCATTGCTGACAGCAAGCATGTTAGCGTCTCAGCTTCCTGTAGAGCAAGCGCGTATCCAAACGGTAGCTGAACAGGAGCGCGGATCAATAGATGCAGCGTCTCATGAAACTGCGGTTGCCGACGCACCTTTTGAGTCTTCTGCTTCACTGTCCAGTGAAGAGATGCCTACATTGAACGAAAGTGATATCCACACGCTTGCGGATGTTGAACGCAAAGCAATTCAGGATGCAATTGCTTATTACGAAGACAATGTCGTTAAAGCAGCCAACGCGCTTGGTGTTAGCCCCTCGACACTATATCGCAAAATTCAGCAGTGGTAGGACGTTTAATCAATACGTGTTGCTAAATACTTGCCTATTTACCTAAGCGAAAAGGGGGGGCGTATGTCAAAAAGTAGTGAGCAGTCACACCCAATGCACGACCCTACAGTGAAAAGTCTTATGCAGCGTATGGAGCCGCATATTGCACAAAGCTTCACTGTAGAGCAACAGCTGGCACTTGCACGCGTTGTGGGCCTGCGCGGTGGGCGTGTGCATAGTATTGATATGCGCGCTACGGTCAAATTCCCATTTTTGCCGTGGAGTTTTTACCTTGTCTTTCTGGCAGGGAAAAACAGACGCCCACTTACGGCGAAAGAAAAGGCCATTGCAGCAGCGTCGCTTTTTCTTATTGCCACGTTAACTGTCATGATATTGAGTTTGTTAGGCCTCGTTGCGCTCTACATCATAAAATCACTTTTGGGTATCAATCTATTTGAAAGTTTCTCGCTTGGGCTTTTTGACTGGTTAAAATCGTCCTGACACGCCTTTAAAGCAGTAACTTATTCAAAGGGCTTAAAGCCCTTTTTTCATTTTGAGAAAATGAAAACCTTTCTTTCTCGCAAAATGCCTATTCTTTTTCAGATTAAAAATCGCCCAGCGCCAAAATTTAGAGGGCAATATTTCTGTTTTTATGTTAAGTGATTGATTTTGTGTGATTTTGCGGGATTGGCAAAAGCTTTGCTGTGTTGAGGGTAACCAAGCGCGATTGCAAAGCAACAATAACGTACTTTGTAATCAACAGCAGTATTTTTCTTAGGCACGCAGACAGTGTCTTAGTAGGAGAAAGATGATGAAAACAGTTTCTACAAAGTTTAACCACAATGCGACCAATCATAAAGGGTTACCTATTGCAGCACAGAAGATAGTTGCCCTACTTGGATTAGTTGCCTTATCGCCGCTGCTTATCATTGTCGCAACCCTAATAAAATTGGAAAGCCGCGGTCCGCTCATTTTTTCACAAACTCGAGTTGGTGAACAAGGTCGTCAATTCAAGTGTTTTAAATTTCGGTCAATGTATACGCCAGACTCTCCTCAATGGGAAGTGGCAGCAAAAATGAAAAGTGACAGAGAAGGCATTTGTCAGAAAATGTACAGTGACCCGCGTATTACCCGTGTTGGCCGTGTTATTAGAAAACTTTCTATCGACGAGCTACCTCAGCTATTTAATGTGTTAACTGGTGATATGGTGTTGGTAGGACCGCGCCCGCATCTTACATCTGAATACGAACAATACGATACAGAAACACTTGTACGTCTTAACTGTAAACCAGGTTTAACCGGCTTATGGCAAGTGTCAGGCCGCGCTGATACAACGTTTGAAGAGCAGTTAATGCTTGATAAAACCTATATTGCGCAACAAAGCTGGTTTTTCGATGTAAAAATTTTATTGGCCACCGTTCCCGCTGTTGTTACTGCAAGAGGCGCTTACTAATCTCCTTGTGTGCGCTGGTTGCCCTAAGCAGCATGTTGTTTATCAGCATGCTGCTTTTTTTATTTTTCAGCGATTATCCGAGTTCTCACTATCCTTTCGATATAGTTATTAGCGCTTAGCACCGTTGAAAAAATAGTGACATATGCGCTTCAGATGGCCATCCATTGTTTCAATCCGTTATTTTCAATCGTTGTTCTCATTTTTTTCCAATTATTGTTTTTTATGAGCATAGCTGAAATCGAGTGAGCGACGCTCTTTCTTTTGCATCCTGCTTTTCGAGCGTTTCTTGTGTTTTGCAAAATGCATAAAATGATGCTGTGCAAATTGAGAAAATCACAACCGTGCCATAATGATTTGCATGCTGACTCCTGCCTAAAGTTATGAAATTTAAGTGTTTTTTATATTTGGCACTTCCTTTGCTAAATACCTTGTAAGTCAGTGTTCTCAGTAGGAAGTAATCAACATGAAAGCATTATCTGTTGTTATCACCATGTACAATCAAGTGCAAAACATAGAAAGAGCAATCAAAAGCGTTCAGCGTCAAGTGCTGAAAGTGAATGAGATTATTGTTGTCGATGATGGCTCGACAGATGGCAGCGTTGAGCTTGTTCGCAATTTGAATGTCGAAAATCTAAGCGTGGTTGAACTTTCTGGTTGCGGTATTGCAACAATGCGAAATGAAGGTGCAATGGCTGCAAAGAGCAATTATGTGGCTTTTCTAGATGCTGATGATGAATGGCTTCCCTTCTTTACGCATGAAATGAGCCTGCTTCAAGAGAAGTATCCTACCTCAGATGTTTTTGCTACTCGCTATCAGTGTGTGAGCGATAATGGCACACTGAGAGACGCTGACATTTACTTAAACTCGGTAAATCCTAACGGCTATTTACTGACTGACTTTTTCAAAATGGCAACGCTAGGAGATTTGCCCTTTACCGTATCTTCTATGATGGTGAAAAGGAGCAATTTTTTGGCCCTTGGTGGGTTTGCAGTAAGTGAGCATACCCGTGTGCCCAAAGACTTTATTTTGCAAGCTGCGCTTGATAGCACTATTGCATATAGCCCAAACATTCATATGCACTGTCATACTCAGTGTCATAACCCAGGCGTAGAAGACTTGTTTCCTGTCGGTAATTACTCCTCAGCTGAGCGTTTGTACTCAATGGTGATGGCAGGCAATTATTCTGCTCAAATGCTTAAAAGTGTTCAACGCTACTGTGCAGTGCAGGGGCTAAATGCAGCGAAAATGTTTATCAAAAACGGCAATGCCCATATGGCAAAGTCAGTATTGACCATGCCCATGTGCCAACACTATACGCGCTATTACTTGGCAATATTTACACTGGTAAAACTGTACGCTGCTAAGTCGCTATTAAGCAGCGCGGTCGCCGCGCTTCGCAAGGAGTCACAGGCATGAAAATCAATGCAATCATGTTGATAAAAGATCACGTTGATATAGTCGAAGAAGCGCTGCTGTATGCGATGAAGTTCTGCCATAGAATTTATATTTACGATAATCACTCTACAGATGGTAGCTGGGAGTTGGTAAATGAAATGGCATCTCGTTTCAAAGAGCTCGTCATTTTCGGACAAACAGACGAGCCAAGTAAACGTGGATTGCTTAATCGTATTTATAACCGCTATCACAATGAGTATACAAACGAAGACTGGTGGTATGTGTTACACCCAGATGAGTTACTCAGTGAGTCACCACAGGAGTATTTAAAAAGCGCATTGTTGGCAAGCAAGAACACAATGAATGTGTGGGTGGCGCGTTTTTACCTAACTAATCAAGAAGTTACTGAATTTGAGAGCGAAAATGTAAATGCCTCGATTGTGAAGCGCCGTAAATACTACTCAGTCAACAAAAGCGAACCGCGCTTTTTCACCAACGATCCTGTTCGCAAGTGGGAAGAGTCTTCATTATCACTTATTCCTGCATGGGCAACATCGGTGTCAAAGGATTTTGTTGTGTCGCGCAGTTACCCTATGAGAACGCCGCAACAGGCAGAAAAACTGGCGAACAAACCCATGGCGTTGAACGATTACCCCTGTGCTAGTTCACTCAACGAGTATCAAGGTGACGGCCACTTTAGAGTGGGCAAGTCTGTGAAGCTAAGAGCGTTATTAACGCGCATTCGAGGTGCCTTTTTAAAAAAACTTGGTATTCGTGTTAGCGCGACAGCAAATACGGTAAAGCACACCGTTACAACAACCAAAACAGTGTAGGAGTAAGTTATGCATAACCGCGCAAAAGCAAAACAATACAGTGTGCTGATAGTGGAAGATGATGCATTGGCTCGCGCTACGCTTATTGGTATGTTGTGTAAAGAATTTGACTGTAGCTATGTTGATGATGGCTTAGAAGCAATCCGATATTGCCAAAAGCATGAAACGCCGGATGTCATATTGATGGACTATCATATGCCTGAAGTAAACGGTGTAGATGCCTGCATTAAATTACGAGAGTGCAGCCGTTCTAAAGATATCCCGGTAATATTTTTTACCGCAGACGAAGATTGTGAGTTACAAAAACAGTGTTGGACTGCTGGTGCATCAGACTTTGTTGCTAAACCTGTGAAATCTGATGTGTTAAAAATGCGGATTTTGCATCAAATTAGCGTTAAGGCAAAAGAGCGTCACCTAGAGTCTTTAGCATGTAAAGATCAGCTAACGTCATTACCCAATCGTCAATTTCTTATGCAAAATGCACCGAGTTTGATTAAACAGCTGAATCGCGAAAAAGCGAGTTTGTCGGTATTAATGGTTGATGTTGATAACTTCAAGAAGTACAACGATACCTATGGGCACCTTGACGGCGACAAAGTGCTTAAGGCCGTGGCAGGCGCGTTAAGTCAGTGTGCCAGAAGGCCTCTTGATTGTGTAATGCGCTTTGGTGGCGAAGAGTTTTTAATTTTGCTGCCCAAAACCTCGTTAGAAGATGCAGAGTTTATTGGTCATCGCATGACGCAAGCTGTTGAAGATTTGCTCATTACCAACAAGCACGCAAATCATGGTGTGGTAACGGTGAGTATAGGACTGGCATCAACGAAGCAGAAAGGCGCTATTAAGTTTGTCGATTTGATCAAACAAGCCGATAAAGCGCTGTACCATGCAAAGGCGAAGGGTAAAAACCGAGTTTCGACAGGAGCAACAGCACGAGTTACTCCAGTAAAAAAGGCTACCTTACAACCTGTGTCGCCGTTAGTGGCTTATAGTTTTGGCTAGTGGCTTTACAGACGGAATTCATTTTAGCTGGGCTCTGTTAACATTAAGCTGTTGAGAGGCAAGTTTAATAACCTTGTCATCCAGTGGTGGCGGTGTGATATCAACACCTTCACAGAGCATATCGACAATATAGCGCAATGTATCCACTCTGGCTTGCCACTTGTGTTCGCCGTTAACAATATGCCATGGCGCATGGCTAGTGTGTGTTTGGACGAACATGTCATTAATAGCCTGAATGTAGTCTTTTCGCTTGCGTCTGTTATGTAAATCTTCTTCTGTGAGTTTCCAGCGTTTAAAAGGGTTGTGAAGACGCTCTTCAAAGCGTTTTTTTTGCTCTTCTTCTGAGATATGCATGTAAAGTTTGATGACGCGAACTCCGCTATCACAAAGTGTACGTTCAAACTCATTAATTTCTCTATACGCCCGTTGCCATTCACTTTGTGTGGCCAAACTATCCACGCGCTCAACAAGCACGCGTCCGTAATGTGAACGGTCAAATAACGTTAGTGAGCCCGGTGATGGAATCTGCTGCCAAAACCGATAGAGAAAGTGTTTGTCTTGTTCTTCTTTTGCTGGCTTAGCAACGGGAAATACATGCACACCCCGAGGGTCTAACTTTTCAGTAATACGTCGAATAGTGCCTCCCTTGCCTGACGCATCCCAGCCCTCAAAAATAATCAAGGCGCGACGCTTTTGATGAAAATAGGCCTGCTGGACGTGAAAAAGTGTTTCTTGGATAGACGCTAAGGCTTGCTTATAGTCTTCCTTGTCGCCGAATTGCGATTCAGGAAAGTCATCGAATAAGACGGGGGGCGCACTTGCAGTACTGGATTCCATAATTTGTTCACTATTAAGTAAAACAGACATTTAGAGTAAACATTTTTCAGCCCCTCGCCAACCAGGGGGGAGTACAATTCGTCGCCTTCACTCTTGATTCATTAAGTTTCGCCCCAATAGTTGATGAAATTAGTCAAGTATTAGATAATTGCGCATAGTGTTTGTGCGTTAGCACATTAAGTCCGGTTAAGAGGTGGGTATGTCTGTAGAAACGGCGTTGCCAATTGAGTTTTCTGATGCAGCGGCAGCAAAAGTGAAAACCCTTGTGACAGAAGAAGAAAATCCTGATTTGAAGCTACGTGTTTATGTAACAGGTGGTGGTTGTTCGGGGTTCCAATATGGCTTTACGTTCGACGAAAAAGTCAATGAAGGTGATATGACCATCGAAAAAGACAGCGTAACCTTAGTGGTTGACCCTATGAGTCTTCAGTATCTTGTTGGTGGCGTTGTTGATTACGTCGATGGCCTTGAAGGCTCACGTTTTCTTGTTCAAAACCCCAATGCCACAACAACATGTGGTTGTGGAGCAAGCTTCAGCGTTTAGCATTTAAAACGCTTATTCCTTTCTATGGCATGGTGATTTCTTGCGCCATGCCGACATGTTCTCACTTTCCTTTTCGTTTATTATTATCGTTGGCGCCTTGCTGACAATACTGCCTTACCGCTTTTGAACTTCTATTGGGTCAATTGACTTGTCTCGCCGATAAAGTGCATTGTCTTCACTCCTTAACTTGTCTAAGTTAACAATATAATTACAAGCATCAACATGCGACAACAGGCAAAAAGGAAAAACCATGAACAAAACCTTGTTCGTCAACGGGACCGAATACCCTATTGATGTCCCCGATAACATGCCACTATTGTGGTTTTTACGCGATAGATTGGAATTTACTGGCACCAAGTTTGGTTGTGGGAAAGGTCTGTGCGGTGCCTGTACAGTTCACGTTGATGGCCAAGCCACGCGCGCATGTGTAATGCCTGTCAGCGCACTGGCAGGGCGTAAAGTAACCACCATAGAAGGGTTGTCTGAAGATGCTTCTCATCCGCTTCAAAAAGCCTGGATTGAAGTAGGCGTCCCCCAATGCGGTTACTGTCAAGCTGGCCAAATAATGAATGCGGCAAGCCTGTTGTCTAACAACGCCACGCCAAGTGAGCAGGACATTGATAATGCGATGCAAGGCAATATTTGTCGTTGCGGCACTTATCAGCGTATTAAAAAGGCGATAAACATCGCGGCAAGTGAGTTGGCAAATTATGATTTGGCCAAGGAGGTGTCGTGATGCGTGAAGATATCGAAAGTTTGCTTATTACCCAGCGAGAAAAACAAGCGCAGTTATATACCGTAAGGCCGTTATCGTTAAATCGCCGTCAGTTCTTGAAAGCTAGTGCGATTGGGGGCTGTGGGCTTATGGTCGGTGTTTCGCTTAATGTCAACGCGAGTAAGATGGATGCGGCAGAATTTAGTCCCAATGCGTTCATTCATTTGCAACAAGATGGCAGCGTGCTTATTTATTGCGGTCGTTGTGAAATGGGACAGGGGATCAGTACTGCTTTACCGTCGGTAGTGGCCGATGAAATGGAAGCTGATTGGTCGAAAGTCACTGTCGAGCAGGCTGAAGGCAATCAGGATAAATATGGTAGCCAAGCGACTGGAGGCTCTGCCAGTATTCGAACCATGTATGAACCCATGCGCAAAGCTGGTGCTGTAGCAAGGGAAATGCTGGTGGCTGCGGCAGCCAAGGCATTTAATACAAGTCCTGACAATTGCTATGCTCAAAATCACTTCGTTATTAATAAGAACACAAATCAGAAATTAAGTTATGGCGAGTTGGCAAGTGTTGCTGCAACAATGCCAACACCTGAAAATCCAACACTGAAGTCAAAGGCTGATTTTCGCTATATCGGCTCTTACTTGCCTCGCCATGATGTATCAAAAGTCGTGCAAGGTAAGCGCATTTACGGTGTGGATACCAAAGTTGCAGGAATGCAATATGCCGCCATTGTGCATTGTCCAGTGATGGGCGGCACATTGAAGTCGGTAGACAAAACTGAAGCCATGAAAGTGCAAGGTGTTACCGCGGTGGTCGAGATTGCGCCCATGAAAGTGCCATTTGGTTCGCTTGGTGGCGTTGCAGTGGTCGCAAATAACTCATGGTCTGCACAACAAGGCGTTGAAAAATTAAAAGTAGAGTGGGATAGAGGCGTACACGGCAGTTACGACACCACCTCCTACATGAAGACGTTAGTTGAAAACGTCGAAAAGCCCGCGAATAAAATTGCTGAGCGAGGGGATGTAGAATCGGCCTTTGAAAATGCTGACCAAACCCTATCGGCGACATTTACCGAAGGGCATTTAGTCCATGCTCCGATGGAGCCGAATGCCAGTGTTGTGTCGGTAGGCGATGGTGCTTGTGAGGTATGGGCATCCACACAAAGTCCTGACGATATTCAGTCAGTACTTTCACAGTTTTTAGGTATCGATAAGAAAGCGGTAAAGGTTAATGTCATGATTAGTGGCGGTGCATTTGGGCGGAAGTTCAAGTGTGACTACGTGCAAGAGGCCGCAGCTATATCAAAGGCGGTGGGAACACCCATACAGCTAACATGGACAAGAGAAGAAGACACGCGAACCGGCTTTTACCATTCAAACAGTGCTCAACATATTAAAGCGGCGCTAGATAAGGATGGCAATGTCACAGGTTGGTTGCACCGTGCCGCTTTCCCTTCAATAAACACGTTGTTTGACCCTTCAGTGCAATTTGCGCCCGCGAATGCCATGAGCGAAATAGAGAACCACCCTTATGGTATTGCCAATTTACGCAGCGAGTCTGGTTTAGCGCCCGCGCATACCCGTATTGGCTGGTACAGAGCGGTTTATGCTATTTTTTGGGGCTTTGCTTATGGCGTATTCACTGATGAGCTGGCTGAGAAAGCTGGTATAGATACCGCGACAATGTTGCACCGTTTATACGATAATAATACTAACCCAGAACAGGCCGAACAAGTAAAGCGCTCTAAAGGTGTACTTGACTTAGTCATTGAAAAGTCAGGCTATAAAAAGTCATTGCCAGAGGGTGAGGGGATCGGTATAGCGGTGCATTATAGTTTTCAGACATACATAGCCATGGCGGTGCATGTGCGTATGAAAGGTGACGACTTTGAAGTGCTTCGTGTGGATTCTGCTGTAGACTGCGGACAAGTGCTAAACAAAGACGGCGCTGCAGCGCAACAAGAGGGCGCAGTGGCGATGGGGATCTCATTGGCTAAGTACTGTGAAGTGTCGTTTAAAGACGGTGCAGTGGTAAACAGCAACTTTCACGACTACCCCGTTATGCGTATTAGTGACATGCCTGAAGTTCATGTGCATTTTGTCGACTCAGATGCAAAGCCCACAGGACTTGGTGAGCCGGGTATGGCACCGTTTGCGCCAGCGCTAAGTAATGCCATCTATCATGCTTCAGGTACGCGTCATAGAAATCTACCAATACAGCCAATGCGCACCTAAATGGTGTGTATTGGTTTATTCGAAAATGAGCAGGTAACGTTATGAAACTGTACGGTTCTACCACATCACCATACGTGCGTCGTATACGCATTATCTTAGCGTCAACAGAACATGAATTTCTTAATTTGCAGATTTTTTCTGGGGAAGATCGTGCGCTGTTGGCATCCCGCAATCCCACGTTAAAAGTGCCGTGTTTAGAAGACAACGGGCAGATGATTTTTGACTCGCGCGTCATTTATAATTATCTGGCGGATAAACTCGACTTAGATGGGCTTACGTGGGAAGAAGAGAATCAGCTAACGCTCATTGATGCGGCAAATGATTCTTTTGTTCAAATGATGCTGCTCAAGCGTTCAGACTTCGATATCAGCCAAGACAAAATGTACTTTACGCTTCAGCGAGAACGTATTGAGGCGGTGCTTGAAAGTCTCTGTGAGCAGCTTGATGCTGGCGGATTTAGTACGTGGACCTACCCTGAAATATGTTTGTACTCAATGGTCGATTGGGTGCTTTTTCGAGAGCTCCACGATATGAAAAACTACCCCCAATTGCTCGAGTTTCATGAAAAGCACCACCACCGTATTGAAGTAACCGCTACCGATCCTCGCGGATAATAAATGCGCCTACAAGCGGGTTAATAACCTTTATCAAAGTCGAACTGATAAAGTAATGGCTCGCTTGCTAGGTAGCGAAAGGCATTTTCTAGAAAGACACTGGCGACATCCGATGGCTGAGATTCAGCTGCGGTGTGGGCAGTAATTGTTATTTTTGGATGTACCCAAAATGCATGGTCTTTTGGCAAGGGTTCTTGTTTAAAGACATCTAACACCGCGTGTTTTAAGTATCCTGCATTTAAACACTTAATCAAGGCTTCATCATTTACTGCATTTCCGCGCCCTGCGTTAATGAAAACGCTGTGTGATTTTAGCGCTTTTAATATGTCATCGGATATGAAGTTTTGAGTTTGTGGCGTATCAGGCATGAGGTTCACAAGATGATCAGCTTGGCCTGCAAATTCCACTGCTGATTCTTGCGTGTACATGGCGTGTACACCATCAACAGCAGCTCCACTTCTGCTTAACCCTATAACACGCATTCCAAAGGCGTGTGCTACAGGGATAAGTGCTTTGCCAATACTGCCAAGTCCAAGGATCCCCAAGGTTTGTCCGTGCAATGGTATGCGCGGTGAGGCCTCCCATTTAGGTGGTTGCGCCTGTTGATTTTGGCGAAACATGGATGTGTTTCTGGCGTGTTCCAACAAATAAGCAAATACATATTCGCGCATTAGTTTACCAAAAATACCTTTTAGGCCCGTAAGGATGTAGTCTGTTTTACTCGCACGCAGCAAAGGTGCATTACCTGCCCATGTCGACTGACACCATTTGATATTATGACATTGATCAATTATCTCAGCTGCTAAGTCGGGATCTGCAAGCAAGATAGTTACAGTTTCAGGTTCAATTTCCTCAGGTGAGGTAGCAATTTTTTCAATCTGAACTTTTGTATTCTTGCCCATTGCCAGGCTGTGGGATGTCGCGTTGCTTTCACTTAACTGCATTGAAATTGCAGTTGCAATATCGTGGGCTTCATCACTTAAAATGGTGACTGATAAGCATGCATCAGCGCCTGAATTCATTCGCTTTTTTCTCCCAGAGTAAACTTTTCTTTCCTAATTAGTCAGCGCTTTTCGTGCGCAAGGTTGTTCTAATAATGTGATTTAAGTTTTACATTTTTGTAAATAAATTGATGTGTAATACATCAAGTTGGTATCAATATTAACGGAATAACTATGCAGTCTACTACGCAGTCTTCAATAAACGTTGCACACGCTAAAGTGCTATCACCTAAACGTAACACTACTGTTGCCGAAACTACAGAGGCACTGGTGGCCGAACAGCTTTCTCATTTTGGTATTGACGCATCAAGTGATTACGGCAAAGCGCTTGCTAATACCGCACACCATTTGTACGGCGCACAATCAAGTGTGATGCAACTATGGGACATTACCAATAATACACTGCAAGGACTCGATAAAGAGGACAGAGTAGCTTATTTTAACGCCAAAAAGTTCCTTTCTTTCCAAATCGCGAAAATATTAGACACACTGCAAAACCCCTTTAGAGCAACCTATCAGAGTTTATCTGGTGGAAACGGTTCGCAAGGTCATTACCCGCTGTTTGATAACGTTACTGCATTGTTTTCAGCAACCCCTGTTGTGGTGCGCACGGCGACTTACGTGTATGCCTGTACCGAATGGGTAGATGACGCTTTTCAGGGTAAAGAGTTTACTCACCAAATTTATTCGCGTCTTCTCAACCCAACAAATATCTCTTTGGCAAACGCGATTGTTGATATGGAAGCAGGCCCTTATGCTGCAGAGTATTTAGCGTGGAACTTTAACTCAGGCATGGCTGCTATTGATGCGTGTTTGTCGAACGTGTTGAGTCATGGTGATGTATTGATTGTATCGCGTAATGTGTACGGTGGTGTTTATCAATTGCTGCATGATTATTTTGCGCGCAGTAATCGAATGGATATTCAAATCGCGTGGTTTGACGGTTACGACAAAGAAAGCTTTGCCGAATTTATGCAAGAAACCAAAAAGAAACATGCTGCGCGTTTGGACAACGGCGCTCGTATGCATGTGTATCTAGAGTCACCATGTAACCCACATGGCTACGTACTCGATGTGCCAGGTATTTGTGAGCTTGCGCACGCTGAAGGCTCTCTGGTTATGCTCGATTCGACGCTAGCGACGCCTGTACTGCATCAGCCTCTTCAGCATAAAAACAAAGCAGCAAGACCCGATTATGTTATGCACAGCTACACCAAAGACTTGTGTGGTAGCGGCGCGACAACTGCAGGTGTTGTTATCGGCGAAGGCCACAGAATGTTCCAGCCCAAAGGCAGTAATATGAATGGGGTAGATTGGTCTGAAACCATGTTCTGGGATGTGTACTACATCAAGGGCGCATTCTTAGATTCAGAAAAAGCCTTTGATGTGCTTAACGGTATGAAGACGCTAGAACAGCGAATGATGACAAAGGTCATCAATACCGAGGTGTTTACTTCTTTCCTTAATGCGCACGAACAAATTCGCGTTAACTGTCATGCATTGCCACAGCACAGCAACGCGGGTCTGCGTGAAAAACAGCATACACACGGTTGGCCTTGCACGCTATTCACAGTCGACATGGCACCAGCGAATTTACCTCGAGATGTGTTTACGCGTTTCTTTGATGCGTTAGAGCCCGCGTTTAGTCACCAAGTGAGTATTGGACAGAACAACACCATCATACTTTGCCCTGCCTTAACGTCGCATTCTGAATTAAGTACAGAAGAGCAAAAGAAAGCGGGTATCGAGCTTACAACCATGCGTATTGCGATGGGAACGGACAACGTTAAACAGCTTATTGCGCATTTCATGTTGGCGGCGAAACACTTTATCGAACCTCATGCCCCTGGCTTCTGTAACAAGTTTATGGCTTTGGATGACATCGACGCCTTATATCTGAGCGTTAGTGAACGCGTATGTGCCCAGCATTTTGGTAGTAAGCCAAGTATGGCATCACTGATGAAAGGGCATGACTAAATCGAAGCTCACTTAATACTCGCTGCTGTACTTATACTCAAGTAATTAAAGCGGTAGTCGATAATTACAATGAGGATGTACTCCTTCTCCCGGGCCTTTCCTTACGCGGGCTCGGGATTTTTTTTGCTCACGGTTATTAAGGCAGCGCTATGCACCAGTTTAAAATAGATGTCACATTAGATGCATCATTACCCTTTGTTTTTGCGGCATTTCATGAACCTGAATATTTATCAGAATGGTTTGCGCCAGGCGATTGCGTTGTGACACAAATCATGAGTGATTTTAAAGAAGGGGGGCGTTACCGCATTAAGCTGATGGAGCCTAGCGGTGTGGAAATGTCACTAACAGGGGAATACACGACAATTTTGGCCAATGAGCAATTGACCTTTTCGTGGGCGTGGGAAGATGACATAGAAGACTCTGTGATGACGTCGGTAGACATTCATTTTGAAAAGACTGAAGAAGGATATGTAAGGCTGGTGCTAGTGCAAAGTGGCTTTGCTAACAAAGAAGAGTGTGAGCAGCACAATTATGCCTGGATGTCGTGTCTTGAAAAACTGGCGGTGTTAGCCAATCAGAAAACAGGGTTTAACTGATTTACTCAGTCAATCAATTAAGGTGGAGCAAGGCCCCACCTTTTTTAACTAATGCACTTAACTTAATGCTTCAAGTGCATCTTTGCCTGTTTCTTCCTTATAAGTAGTGAAATCATTGTAGCCTTCTACGCTATTTCCATACCAGCTAGCAGGATCATCGAAAGCGGTTAATGGGTAATCGTTTGCAAAACGAGTAGGCAAATCTGGGTTAGTTATCCACGGTCGGCCAAAGGCCACCATATCACCGTCACCATCACTAATACGTTTTTCCGCGTCTTCTTTTGTATAGCCACAGTTACCAATTAGCATGCCATCAAAAAGCGCTCTGAACTCAGCCAATGTCATTGGTTCACCGCGTTCGTGAAAACCAAAGGCAAGTCCGTCCATAACGTGTAAATATCCTACTTTGAGCGCATTAAGTTGTTGTGCAACGTAGGTGAAGGTTTCTCTGAAGTCATCGGCGCCCATGTCGTTAAATACGCCATTTGGTGATAGACGCACACCAACCTGTTCTGCCGGCCATACACTTAGCACCGCATCCATAACTTCAGACAAAAAGCGGTATCTGTTCTCAAGTGAGCCACCATAATTGTCATCTCGTTGATTACTTCGGCTGTCGAGGAACTGATTGATTAGATAGCCATTTGCAGCATGCACTTCAATGCCGTCAAAACCTGCAGCTTTCGCATTAATAGCTGCTTTTTTGTAGTCTTCGACTGTGCGCTTAATGTCATCCAACGTCATGGCTCTTGGGACTTCGTACTCTTTTTTACCTTTGGGGGTGTGAATTTCATCGCCCTCAATTTTTATTGCAGACGCCGATAAAGGTAAATCGCCATTGTGGAAGTCACTGTGCGATGCACGCCCCGTATGCCATAACTGCAATACCATTTTTCCGCCCGCTTCGTGAACGCGGCTTACAACCGAGCGCCAACCTTCGACCATGGCATCGGTATAGATTCCTGGCGATTCAACCCAACCATTCCCTTCTTCAGAGATAGATGTTGCTTCTGAAATAATAAGGCCTGCTTCAGCACGCTGAACATAGTGATCGCCGATAATTTTGTTTGGTACACGGTCAGGTCCAGCGCGACCTCGTGTTAGTGGGGCAAGCACCATTCGATTTTTCAGTGTTTGGCCAGCCCAATCGAAAGGCTTAAAAAGTACTGAGTCTGTCATTAGTTGTCCTATATCTTTGTTAGTCAAAGTTAATGTGATTACAGAGATAGACACTAATTGGATTGATTCAAGCGCTGCTTTTAGCGTGTTTTGATATAAAAAAGGTCAGCATGCTCTAATGACGGGGCTTGAAACGAAAAACTACTTTTTAAACAGTGCACCGAGCACCGCTGGACGCGACGCGCCCGTGACCTCTGGTACATTTCCGGGGATGTTGTTTAGATACGCATGGGCAAGCCACGCAAAGGCAGCACCTTCTACGTGCTGTGGGTGTATGCCAAGAAAGAAACTATCACTGACCTGATATTGCGCAAGCTGTTGTTTAAGCATGCGCATCAGTGCATTGTTGAATGCTCCGCCACCGCATATTATCACTTCACTTTGCTCATTTGCGCCGTTTTGCTCAGGTAAATGCGCTTTTATATCATTAACAATAGTTTTAACCGTGAACGCAAGTAACGTGGCTTGAACGTCAACAGGTTGCATATTTCCACCAACACAGGGGAGTGAATGCGATGGTGCGGATTCAAAAAAATTGCCTAAGCTGTTACTCAGCCAGTCAATGTTGAAATACTCTCTGCCCGTGCTTTTAGGGGCAGGTAAAGTGAAATAGCTATCAGATAAAAGTGTATCGAGTAACGCTGTACTTACATTGCCAGAAGCTGCCCATTGCCCATCTTTGTCAAAGTTATGGTTTAAATGAAGCGAAATCCATCTGTCCATCAGCGTATTACCAGGTCCTGTGTCGAAACCACGAACTGGCTCTGACGAATACTTGGGCGGTAATAACGACACATTGGCAATTCCCCCTATATTTACCAGTGCGCGGTACTTGGTATCATGGGAAAATATGGCATTGTGATAAGCGGGTACTAGAGGCGCACCTTGGCCCCCTAAAGCAATGTCTTTGCGCCTAAAATCGGCAACTACGTCGATGTTGGTAAGCGCCGCAATCGTATTTGGGTCACCTATTTGGCAGGTGAAGCCGCGTAAGGCCTCAGTACTAAACAGGGCAGATATCACCTTACCTTGCGGTTGGTGGCGCACGGTTTGTCCGTGTGAGCCAATAGCCGTAATATCGTTTGCAGATAGATTTGTTTTATTAAGCAGCCCTAATACTGCCTGAGCGAAAGTTTCTGCCACAAGCCTATCAGCAATGGCTAAAGTGTTTAGCTCGTCTGGCCCCTCGCTACAAAGGGCATTAAGTGCAAGTAATAATTCTTGAGGGTACTCGACAGTATGAGCCGCAAGGGTTGTGCAGGTAGAGGGCGATATTTCGCAAAGGACGGCATCAACACCGTCCATGCTTGTACCTGACATCAGGCCAATATATCTAGCCATTACACGCTACTTCATAGCAAGCATAATACGCTTGTTGTTATCGAGTTGCTCTTGTCGAAGGTTGGCAATTTCCATAAAGCGCTCGCGCTCTTCTTTGGCAATAGGCAGTGCCTTGGGCAACTCTACAGTACGAGGGTTGCGGTGCACACCGTCAACCAAAAATTCATAATGCAAATGGGCACCGGTAACCATTCCTGTGCTACCTAAATAACCTATGGTTTGGCCTTGCTTCACGGTATCACCAACTTTCACTGCACGCTTCTTAAAATGGAGATACTTGGTCGTATATTTTTCACCGTGCTGAATAAACACGTGATGACCATTGTATTTGTCGTATGCGGCTTTAATTACCTTACCGTCACCAGCAGCCATGACTGGCGTGCCTACTGCGGCTACATAGTCAGCACCGCGATGTGCTTTCCAGCGTTTCTGCACAGGGTGGAAGCGCGCTTTCGTGAAGTTTGAACTCACATACCTAAAATTAACAGGGGCGCGCAAAAAGCTCTTGCGCATACTGCGACCATCAGGCGTATAGTAGGTGCCATCTTCATGCAAAATAGCGCTGAATTGCTCGCCTTGGTTGGTAAATTCCGCCGCTACAATATCACCATAGCCAACAAATTCACCATCGATGTACTGCTCCTCGAATACCACATTGAAGGTATCGCCAGAACGGATTTCCATAGCAAAATCGATATCCCAGCCAAAAATGCCAGCGAGGTTCATAATTTGATTGCTAGTAAGGCCAGCATCGACCGCTGCATTCCAGAAACTTGAATTAATTTCGCCTTGAGCGAAGTTATATCGAATATCAACGTCGCGTTTCTCTAGCTCAGCGGTTAACGTTTTGCCGTTTTCCTCAGTGCTTGGGCGAACAAAAAGGGTTTCAGTAGACGAAAGCTTATATTTAAGTTCACCAAAGCCGCCGTCACTATTGGCTTTAAATGACAGCTCATCACCAGGAAGTAAAGTAACAAGTGTTTTGGCTAGTTCTCCCGCTTGGGTAACGTTGTAAACGTCTCGTGCAGTAAATCCTGCACGCTTAAACAGCTTAGCCAACGTATCGCCACTGCGTACCTTGTAAGTTTGCCAACTAGACTCTTCTTCGCCACTAAACACATCTGTAGAAGGCGTAATATGAAGCTCTACCGGATAGCGTACACCCGCATCAAGAATATGTGCTTCTTGATGACGGCTTGCTTCAACCGATTCCGACGGCAAAAGAATAAGTCCGCCTAGAAATAGACTAGCCACTGCTAACCCAGTTCTATGCTGCTTTGGTAATTTTTTGAATAGATTTAGCGCCTTGGAGGCGTCTACTGTCTTTCTCATACTACTGCCCACCTGAGAAATGTTACGTGCACAACACTATTTCACATACGTTGCTTAAAAATGCAACTTTTCTCGTTATAAATATTATTAAATTGTTACACCCAAAGGCTCTTCGGTGAACGGATATTGACTAGTTGCGAGCAGGGGGGAAGGGCTGGAGCAAACCCTCCACCGCAGGGATGCGGTGGCGGAGCGCCCATGGATGGGTTTACCGCGTGTTTGCGGAAGCCCTTCCCCCCTGATCTGCGAAATCAATGTCAGTTCGTCAGACTCAAAGCCTTTGGGTTTAACAACATAACGCATTGTAATCCGGTTTTTGACGTCAAAACCTTTTAATGGTTCCGTTGTACGCGTAAAATGCCGGCCAAAATTGAATTTAGTCTTATCAAAGAGTGTGACTTACAAATGAAAGATTGGCAAACAGCGTTGGCTGAGATTAAACGGGGTGTTGATGAAATACTCCCCGAAGAGGATTTAATTGAAAAACTAAAATCCGGCAAAACCCTGACGATTAAGGCGGGTTTCGATCCAACAGCACCTGATCTGCATCTTGGTCACACAGTTTTGATCAATAAATTGCGCACTTTCCAGCAATTGGGCCACAAGGTCGTTTTTCTTATTGGTGATTTTACCGGCCTTATTGGCGATCCTACAGGTAAAAATGTTACGCGCAAGCCTTTAAGCAAAGAACAAGTATTAGAGAACGCTAAAACGTATCAGGAACAAGTGTTCAAAATTCTTGATGAAGATAAAACGGAAATTCGTTTTAACTCTGAGTGGATGGACGAGCTCGGTGCTGCGGGAATGATCAAGCTTGCTGCCAGCCAAACCGTTGCGCGTATGCTTGAACGTGATGACTTTAAAAAGCGCTATAACAACGGCCAGCCTATTGCTATTCACGAGTTCTTGTATCCACTTGTTCAAGGATGGGACTCAGTTGCACTTAAAGCAGACGTTGAGCTTGGTGGTACTGATCAGCGCTTTAACTTGCTAATGGGCCGTGAGTTACAAAAAGAGCAAGGTCTAACGCAGCAGTCAATTGTAA
This sequence comes from Alteromonas sp. McT4-15, assembly GCF_020515205.1. Taxonomy (NCBI): domain Bacteria; kingdom Pseudomonadati; phylum Pseudomonadota; class Gammaproteobacteria; order Alteromonadales; family Alteromonadaceae; genus Alteromonas; species Alteromonas sp. McT4-15. Next base: position 277,511 of record NZ_JAJALG010000002.1, on the reverse strand, counting down.
TGGTACCGCTATTAGAAGGTCTTGATGGCGTACAGAAAATGTCAAAATCACTGAACAATTATATTGGTATTACTGATGCGCCAAACGATATGTTCGGTAAAGTAATGTCAATTTCTGATGATTTGATGTGGCGTTATTACGACTTATTGAGTTTCCGTCCGTTAGAAGAAATTGCTGACCTTAAAACGCGTGTTGCCAATGGCGAAAATCCACGTGATATTAAGATTATGTTGGCCAAAGAAATTATTGCACGTTTCCACGACGACGCTGCCGCTGAAGGCGCACATCAGGACTTTATTCAACGCTTCCAAAAAAATGCAATTCCAGACGATATGCCGGAAGTGGAAATTGCGCTGGGCGATGAAGGTATTGCCATTGGAAACCTGTTAAAAGAAGCAAATTTGGTAGGCTCTACTTCTGATGCAATGCGCATGATTAAGCAAGGCGCAGTAAAAATTAATGGCGATAAAGTGGAAGACACTCGCTTAGTGATTACTGAAAAAGGCGAAAATGTTTACCAAGTAGGTAAACGTAAATTCGCACGTATTACACTGGCCTAAGCTTCGCGTATACGCTCAAAAATACGGCCCATCTTAACGATGGGCTTTTTTATGTTTTGTGACTTACTTGAATCAACGAACTAGATTTCTAGCAATATCTCGAAGCCACCATAGATAAGCCGTTTTCCGTCAAATGGCATGGGGTTTTCATCGTTTTGCATTCGCGGGTCTTCCATCACCTTTTTCCATGCTTCGTCTCTAACGACTTTTGACGGCCAAAAAGCAATTGAAAATACTACCGTTTCGCCTTCTTTTGCTTGTACCGCTTTTAAAAACGAGGTTACCTCTCCGTCAGGAACATCATCTCCCCACGCCTCGATAATCTTTAATGCCCCATACTCCTTAAAAATACCACCCGCTAATGTGGCATGCTCCAGATACAACGCTTTATTATCATTAGGTACTGCGACCGCAAATCCATCTATATAAGACATGGCAAAACTCCTTGTTTTCAATGACGAGGAAGGTGAATGTGAATTGCTGTTTAATAAGATAGCTTAAAAAGTGAGCGTGCGGCTAGCGATAGTACGTTTTTAACGCTCGGCTATTTTGGCCCATTGATAAAGACCCCTTAATGCCACTCTTCGGAAGGTAGCAAAGGGAAAAGTGGGAAGCGGCGATTGATACAAAGGAAGTGACAAATCAATATCTTCATTGCCTAGCATGCGCTGGGCTAAGCGCATCCCTGCAAACGCAGCAAACGATACACCTGAGCCACAATAACCCATGGCATAACCAAGCGAGTCATTGTCCTTTGTATCAATGAATATTCTTGGCATATCATCAAGTGACACGCTCACCCAACCACTCCAAAAGTGCGTCATTGCAATCCCTTCAAGGGCCGGAAAGCTCTTAACCATTGCTCTATACAAGCGGGCCTTTTCACTGGGATGCTCGCTGTGCTTGCCCAATACTGCCCCGCGCCCGCCAAAGAGTAGCCGCCCGTCGGGTAATACGCGATAGTAATATTTCATCATACGCGTATCCATAAAGCTCATTGGTGTACTCAAACCAGTTTCCGCTTGTTGTTTTTGGGTCAGTGGCGCAGTAACAAAAATACTCGATTGTACAGGAAACTGTTTGTTATCTACTGCGTTATGAAACTGTTTGGGTGTATAGGCGTTGCTTGCAATTAAGACATTGTTTGCGCGAATGTTCCCCGATGGTGTTTTTACCAAATAAGTAGAACCATCTTTACGGATGTCGAGGGCCGGGGTGTTGTAGTAGAGTTGGGCGCCTAAGCCTTGTGCTGTTTTGGCATATTCGTCTGCAAGTTTTAAAGGGTGTAGGCATGCTCCCTCTACTTTTACACCGCCATAGGTGCTATTTATTGAAAACTGACGTTCAACGTCGTTTTGACTAAGCAATGTGCTCTTTGCACCAAATTTTGTTTCCTGGACTGATGCTGCATGGTGCAGTCGCTTTGCGTGTCTTGCAGAGTGGGCAAGTTTGAAGTAGGGACCTTGGCACAAATCAACTTGCATATTATGACGTGCAATACGTTTATGCAGCAACTCTACAGCGCCCTCGAACTCCTGCTGCATGCCCTTTGCCGTACTTTCTCCCCATTTGTCTTCAATTGCGCTTAGCGATAAACGTCCGCTACCGGATAGAATAAATCCGCCGTTGCGACCGGCACAGCCAAAGCCTACGGAGTGTGCATCAATAAGTACAACATGTTTTCCCGCTTCTGCCAGCGTGATTGCCGCTGATAAGCCTGTATAGCCTCCGCCAATAACCAGGTATTCAGTATTGATATCGCAGGCGAGTGCTTCATAGTGCACGCAATTATGGGTACTGTGCCAATAAGTAGAAGGTGCAGGCAACGAGGGCTGCACATGTTGGGAAATCAGGGGGTCGTATTGCATATTGCTTTGGGCACCAAACAACTAAAAACGCAGCAGCATTTCAGCACCTTCACATTCACAGTAGCCGTCACAAACTGGACAATCGTAACCTTCGTGAATAGAGATATAGCGCCACTTGTTAGGGTGCTTTTTAATAAGCTCGCCGCCATTTTTTGAAAAATACTTAAACGCGCTATTTCCGGGGCTGGCAAGCCAAATATGCGCTAAACCAGCTTGTGCACCTTGCGTCTTAGCGCGCTCAATCGATTTCTTTAACAAGGCGCTGCCAATGCCAGTACCTTGCATATCAGGTGATACAGTGTTGCACTTAAAATAACACACCTTATCTGCATCAAGTTGCCACAGTGAGGGAGTGCACCAGTTATCCACTTGCCATTGGCTATGTGCGAAGGTCAATCTAAAACCTACCACCTTGTGATTGTGCAATGCTACCCAGCTAGCATTGATCTCATTGTGAAAGCTTTTGTTGTAGTAGTCGTTAATGAGTTCATCGGTGAGATAGTTGTCTCCATGAACAGCGTTACCTAACTCAATAACACCGTCGAAGTGTGTATTCGCCAATGGGGCATATTCAATGTGTGTCTTGTTTTGCATATGTCTTGTTTTGGATAATCTTGCGTGTTGTAGGGTTGAATGGTAACAAAGGGGTTATTGTATATGCTCTACGCGTTTCTTATCTGAGGTTACTGCGCTTTTACCCGATTTATGAGCATGCTTCATGCCATCAAGGTGTACGTCTAGTGCTTCAACAGAAATAAGAATTTCACGCACTGACATCCAAAGTGAATAAAGCAATGACACCAAGCTTGCTGCAAATACCCAGTTACCCACTTGTTGGTAGGTGAGGTAAATAGCAAGCATTGATACTACACATAAAAAGAAGCTTCCAACCCCTGCAATTTGCATGCGTTTGATCAACTGAATACGCAAGCGAAGGTTTTTAATTTGTGCCAGTGTATTGTCGTCGCGCTCTTCTTTTGAGAAGTTTCTGATGATTGTTGCTAAAGTCAAAAAGCGATTTGTGTAAGCTAAAAGCAACAAGGAAATTGCTGGAAACAGCATAGCTGGTGTAGCGATATCTATTTTCATCACAGTTCACAAAATGAGAGAAGGTCAAAAAGTGTATCACAGCCAAAATTAATGCACACAACCATGTAGAGAGAATCTACATGCGGTCGACTGACATACCTGCTGCGCTCCAACCTAACATGTCGCCTTCAAGGTGCATAACTTCAGAGAAGTCGAGTTCTTCAAGTACTTTCATAGCAAGTTTAGCTCGACGCCCAGAGCGGCAATAAATAATAATGGGTTTGTCTTTATGGTCTTTCAAATCATTAACGTAGTCATTAATGTTTTCATGAGGCATGTTTATGGCGCCCGGAATATGTCCTTCGGCAAATTCTTGAGGTGAGCGTACGTCAATCAGTAACCAATCATTATTGGCGACACGTTCTATGAGGTAGGGAGATGCTGCAACTGATGCTTGGGACGATGCTTTTGCGGTGCATTGAAGCGACACAAAAAGTGCCACACTTGCAACAATAAGAAAGCCTGCAACCACAAATTTCATTACGTTTCCATTTTCACCTATACGCTAAGATTCAACTTTAGTATAGCGCTTATGCGTTTTCGTTTATACCTTTACACAGTACTTTTAGTTCATTAATTATACGAAGTGAGAAGCGGCTCGTAACATCTGGATTTACGACAATTAGTGGGGCAGAAAGGTGTTCGCGATGGGGTTGCCAGAATATTTCCAACTCATCCTTTGATGATTTACTTGCAGCAACCAGTACCTTGGGTTGCCTAATGAGGACATCTTTGACGGAAACTTGCGGATAATCGACAGGGCTATCAATAAAGGTTGTTTGCGCACCGCAGACTTTAAGCAATTGATTTGCCCACGCATCCGAACCAATTGACATTAGCGGTGCGGTCCACGAGTAATAAAATACCGATGTGGTCGCAGTCGATTTATACCGTATTCGTAGTTCGTCAAGCGTAGTACTGAAATGCGCGGTTAATTCCTTTGCCTTTGACTGAGTGTGTGTCAGGTTAGCAAGACGAGTTATTTCCGTGGGTATATCGTCAATAGTGGTAATTTTGCTTTTAAAAACATTGAGCCCCAGTGCAACAAGTTTGTTCATATCCTGAGGCTTATTACCGCCATCCCAAGCAAGAACTAAATTGGGCTGTAGTGCAACTATGCTCGCTATATCTGCACCTTGATAATCAGCCACGCGAGGAAGGAGTGTTGCTTCCTTTGGAAAGTCACTGTAATCACTTACTGCAACTAAATGCTTATCGAGCCCTAAACTGTATACCCACTCGGTAAGGTGGGGGGCAAGGCTCACTATTTTATAGTCTTCGGGTAACGGTGATTCAGTGGGTTTCGCTGCGTTGTCGCTATTGGCCGTGACCGTATTGTTTGTAGCATCAAAGGCTTCGCGATAAATATCGGGCGCTGCGCTAGATGTATTCACTATGCATAAAAAAAGGAACTGAACAACGAATAGCGTTAGTTGTGAAATCACAAAAGTTTCCCTAATTAATCCTTGAATGAAAGCGTATCATGCCGCCCATTACGGTATTTGAACCAATATAATAAGAGACAAAGAGGCCAGTGCGCCAAATGCAATCATGGCGTACACAACCGTATTGCGTGCTAACAGCATGTGTGAATATCTCACGTCTTGGCTACCGCCAACCCTTGGATATCGGTACTTTTTATTTGCATAAATAGCAGGGCCTCCCAGCTTGATATTAAGGGCCCCACCGAAAAGCGCTAAAAGGAGCGATGTTTTATCTCTTGCCGTGGCATTTTTTATGGCGTTAACACAACGTATGGGATTGCTAACGAGCAAGGTTGTTAGTGCTCCGCATAGTGCTGGAGGGAGCACCAAAATTGCCACTAGCTTTCTTACGGGAAGCGCAAAATATTTCATTGCATTGTCGCGATAATGCCATTGCCAAGAAGTTAGCAATAGCAATCGATAAATTAATGCGCCAATTGGCCCTGCCACTACAAAATAGAATATAACCCCACAATACAGATAGAGAAACTTAAGCCATAGAGATTCAATAGCCGCTTTTGCAATGCCGATGTCTGTTAGGCGGTCGCATTCTCTTGCCGTAATTGTGGCAACCATTTCCCGTGCCAAAGACTTTTTATTTCGCCCAACATTGGCTAGTACTTTTTTGTATTGTTGTCGTTGATAGCCGAAGTCGAGAAGTACAACCAAGATCACCGCTTCAAAAAAAATGGGATACTGGGCCATATAGACGAGTATTGCCAAGCACACAATTAACGGCGTAAGTAAAACAAGTGCAGCGAGAGCACCCGAAATATAGTGTTGAGTAGGACCAAAATCCGATGAAGGGAGCACCTTATGCCCCATTTGACGAACAAGGTAGCGCATAAAAGTCAGTGGATGGGTGCGCTCGGGCCATTGCCAGACTGCGTCAATGGCAATGGCGAGCCATAAAATAAGTAGCGACTGATAGTGAATGCCGCTAATTAAGTCGCTCATTTATTTGGCGAGTTGTTGAATCATTGCCATCACAAGCTGTGCAGAGTGTTTGGCTGCAGTGTCGAGGTATTCTTTAAAGCTTACCGATGATGTTTTACCCGCAATATCAGATAAAGAGCGAATGACTAAGAATGGGGTGTTTAGCATATGACAGGTTTGTCCAATTGCAGCACCTTCCATTTCCACCGCTTTCATGTCAGGGAAATTAGCACGAAGTTCTGCTACGGCTTCATCGCTACCAATAAAAGCATCACCAGTGCAAATTAGGCCAGTGGTAGATTGAAGATTCTCAATATCCGCCGCAGCACGGCTAGCGGCAGTCATTAGTTCCTCGTCGCAGCGATAGTCTTCAGGCATGCCTGCACATTGACCAAGTTTATACCCAAAGTGGGTAAGATCGGCATCATGATGAATAACGTGGCTAGCAATAACTAAGTCGCCAATATTCAAATTTTTATCAAAACCGCCTGCAGAGCCAGTATTAACTACAGCATCAGGAGCGTACTGCTCAATAAGAACCGCAGTCGCTATAGCTGCAGCGACCTTGCCGATGCCGCACTTGACCAACACAACATCCATTCCACTTAAGCTTCCCTCATAAAATGTAAGGTGTTTCCACTGTGTTTCTTTGAGGTTATCCAATGAGGCTTTTAGCAATGCAACTTCTTCGTCCATTGCGCCTAAAATACCAATTTTATTCATAATGCTACCGATAGGTTTTAGGAATGCGTTTTACGCGAGTGCGTTAATTGTATAAGGAATAAAACGAAACTGACAGAAAAATGCCTTTGTTACCGTTATTTGAGAGTAAGAAAATAACAAAGCAACAAAGGCTAGGGGAAGCGTTACATCGGATTTAAGCAGCAGCTGGGCGACTAGAGCGAATAGGGCGTGTCGGACGTTTGGGCGGCTCAGGGTTGTGTGTAGGTAGCTGAGCCATTTTTTGTTGTATGCGGCGATAAGGAATAAGCTTGTTCTCTAGGCATTCTCTGATGTCATCCACACTATAACCAGACTTCACTTTTATTCGTGCATGGGGAAGGCCCGCAGCATCAAGTGCCCCCGTTACAAACCAATCTTTTTGCGTTTTATACCCGTCTTTACCTTGATTGTGAACTAGGTCGATAGCAAGAACAGGGCTCATGTCGTTCTTGTCGACCAAAACAAAATCTAACTGTCTGCTAGAAGCACGACTCAATGCTTGGCTTGCAGTCTTTTTGTTCGTTGTTTGACGAACCGCAACAAGATCATTTAAACGAACGCGACAAATAATTCTGAATTCTCTGCCCATGGCTTGCTCAATTAAATTTAAAAAAGAATGTTCGACAGGTGTGAACAATTGAGGCTTTCTTCTAAAAGGGAAAGATACTCCGCCATCTGACAATTTAATGGCGCCTAGGGCGACGACAATAAGTAACATCATTAAAATAATTGCCAATTCCATCATAATCCTCGCAAATATCAGTCAAAAATGGCGTCATAAAAATGACGCTATGATTAAACCAAGGGGTTCTGTAGATGAATTAGCAAGGCAGATGCCAGTTTTATATGTGCACTAATACCTAATTAGCATGTTGGACGTGCAGAGGGTTAGTTTGATACTTAAGTTTTTGATTTTATTGTGTGTTAGTTTTTGGTGTAACAAGTATGTCGACTTGTGCACCTGTATTGTCTGGTGAAATAACAATGCGAGTATAGTTGTTTTCTGAGGTAAGAAGGGTGCGCTGATTTACTGGCGCGTGAACGGTTAACGCCGACATATTTGCTTGATAAAAAGCGACAACGTCGTTTGGCTGTTGCTTCGTGTGATATACCATTGCCGCAGGGACTTGTGTTTCAAACTGCTGGCACTGCGTAGCGTCATCGGTAATAGTAACGTCGTGAAATACTGTGGGGCAAGACACCGTATCTGGTTGTGTTAACGATACAGATGTCTTTGCTGTAGGCGCAACTTCGTTACGTTCAACTGACAGTGTATCTGCCGTTACCGATGACATAGAAAGCACGTAAAAAGCCAATGCTGAAGTGAACGCAGGGCGTGAAATAGATGATGCAGTATGGCGGTAATTCATGGCGCTTTCTCGTTTTTTACTTAGTAGAGTAGTGTTACAAAAATAGTAGAGCCGAATGCCAATCAGTTCAACTGCCTTACTAGGTAAATCGACCACAAATTCCCCCGTTTTAGGTATGCGGTTTTCAGTCAAGGTATTAGCAAGGTATTGGGTAGCTGAGCTATTTCCACACCATCTTTTTTAGGCAGCAGTGTGATAAATGTCGCTAGCTACGACGCCATTAACCTGACTCTCATTCAGATCTCGTTTAACGCCAGTATCATATAGTGAATTGTTAAAATTTTGTGGTAGGATGGTGAAAAATTGCCCAGGTGAGGCGCTGGTATGCACTTGAAGTCATTTGTTGGTGAATATGGATTGTTCCCTTTTTTTGAGCAGCTATCTACCACTCAGTGTTGGTCAGACGCAAAACTTATCATTGAGAAGCATTTAGCTGGATATCCCTCTCTAGCGCTTCAAAGTCAAAAGCGAAACGAAATACTATCACTAGCGAAGTCGTTACCGTTCTGGCAAGCACACTTGAATGACATAGAAACCTTCGAGCAAATTCCGCTGACCTATAAGTCAGATTACGTCACTGGCTTTCCCGAGCAGAATGTACTGCCTCACCGTAAAGAAGAGCATCAAACTCTTGCGTCAGGCGGTACAAGTGAAAGAATGACAGTTGTGACTGATTTTGCAAAGCGTGATCGTTTGCGCGCTCTAGAAAATGTCAATATAGCCTTAAGTCATCAAACCTTTTGGGCAAGAAAAACACTTGATATACCACCATCTGCATGCAACGTAACGTGTGGGCTAATTGATAAGGGGCCCGAGGCTATCTGGCCTTTTTTGCGCTGGGCGACACTCACAAGACAGTGGAACCATGAAGATACAATGAGTAACTTGAGGGGGAGAATAGAGCGACAGTGGCTTATGCAAAGAACTACTGTGAGCCCAATAACAGCAGGCGATTGGTCGCATATCTGTAAACAGATTGATCCCATTTTAGCGTTGTTGGCTAAAAGTCGCACTGAAATACTTCGCGGCTACCCCTTGTTCATTTATTGGATTGCGTTGCGTGCAGCAGAGTTAAATACTGTTTTACCGGCTTTGTCTACGGTTATTCCATACGGAGGACTGGCTGCTGAAAATATGGTAAACACCATCAAGCAGTCGTTGAAGGTAAACTTTGTGAACCTGTATGGCACTGGTGAAGTGGGCAGTATTGGCGCAAGCCCTGTGGACCAGCATGCCGTATCTATTTATCAAGATGATATTTATGTGGAATTGCTTGATGACAACGAACGTCTTATTGTTGAGCCAGGTATTCTAGGGCGCGTCGTCGTTACTGACTTAAACAATAAGGTAATGCCGATCATACGATACGCGATTGGTGATACAGCGCAATGGCAAAACCTAGCAAACGGTCGCCAAGCGCTGCTGGTTCAAGGGCGAGCTGTAGAAAATATTGTAACGGTGCATGGCAATATAATGACGGCTAGAATGCTACAAAATTTTGTGCTCTCTAACCCTAATGTTGTTAATTTTGTTTTGGTACAGAACACGGTAAATCAGTTCACACTAAAAATAGTCAAAAGAGGCGAGGTCAGCAACTCTAGCTTCACAGCACTGCATGAAGTTTTAGGCGGGAAAAGTGTTCAATTGAACATAATTGAAGAGCCATTCTTAACGCCCAAAAGCAGTGGGAAGTATTTAGCAAGCGAACCACTTAAAAATACGCCAGAGTTGCACGCCGAAGACGTTGTAGAGTTTGTGCCGTTAGAGTCGACAAAATGTTCTTTGGTTGAGCATTTTTCCTTACGAGATGTGCGTTCCCCGATGGGGAAAAAAGTATGCTATTTGGATAATGCAGCAACTACACCTAAACCCAATGTTGTTGTGAATGAAGTTGCACGGGTACTATCAAAAGCGACCGGAAATGTGCATAGAGGTGCTCACTTTCTCAGTGATGCAATCACCGAACAATTTGAGCAGGCACGCGCTGATATAGCCCGTTTTATCGGCGCAACCCCTGCTAACATAGTATTACTGAGAAATACAACAGAGTGTTTAAACCTTATCGCGCAACAATCATGCTTTGCAAATGTCATTACCAGTGCTGCTGAACATCACGCTAACTTCTTACCTTGGAAGCAAAAGTCGGTTATCAACTTAAATGATGCACTTCATATAGATTTCTTTGCGTTAGAAAAAGAGATGCAACGAGCACCACATAGCTTGGTAACGCTAGCGCATATCTCCAACGTAACAGGGAATTTACTGGACGTTGACAGGGTTGTGGAGTTAGCCCGGAAATACCACTGCAAAGTACTATTAGATGCAGCGCAGTCAGTACCACATATGCCTATTGATGTGAACAAACTCTCAGTGGACTTCCTCGTCTTCAGTGGACACAAAATGGGAGGGCCCAGTGGGGTTGGCGTTCTTTGGGGTCGAACAGAGGCATTAGAGCAGCTAAGTCCAGTTCAGTGGGGTGGGTCGATGGTGGAAAAAGTGAGCTCACAGCAGAATATCCTAAAGCCCATACCTTGGCGCTTTGAAGCCGGTACTCCTGCAATGGAGAATGTGGTCGGTTTGGCCGCTGCTGCTCGATTTCTAATGGACATTGGAATGGACAATGTACAGCAACATGTCGATGGCCTTACTCAGAAACTAAGGCGAGCACTTAAAGCATCTTATCCAGCACTAGTATTAGGAGACATTGATGCTCCTGGTCCTGTGTCGTTAAATCCAACGTCGATGTCGGCCCAATTTATTGCAAATATTTTAAGTGAAAGGGATGGGATTTGTGTTCGCGCTGGTTTTCATTGTGCACAACCTCTTCATGAACAGATAAATAGTCAAGGTACGCTCAGAATTAGCCCTTGGCTTATGAATACCGATGAAGATATTGATAAATGCATAGATGCGGTAAGGCGTGTGTTAGCCTCTGACGCAGAAGCGCATAAGGTCATTGCATAACGCATAAAAAAGCCCAGTAACAGATTACTGGGCTTAACATTGACGTGCTTCAGACTCACTTCAAGTCAAAGCAGATGTTTATGAATGGAATACATCAAACACCAATGTAATCCATTATCCCTTCTGCTGCTTTACGGCCTTCATCGATAGCGGTAACCACCAGGTCACTACCACGCACCATATCGCCACCGGCAAATACTTGCGGATGTGAGGTCTGGTAAGCAAATTTACCAGCAGAAGGTGCGCGTACACGACCTTTTTCGTCTAGCATAATACCAAACTCAGCAAACCATGGGGCAGGGCTAGGTTGGAAGCCAAAAGCAATTATTACGGCATCTGCTTCAAGTATGTGCTCTGAGCCTTCAACTTCAACAGGGCGTCGACGACCATTTGCATCAGGCGGTCCCATCTCAGTTTTTACCAGTTTAACGCCACAGGCTTTACCGTTTTCATCTACGGCAATGTCTAATGGTTGGAGGTTAAACTTAAACTCAACGCCCTCTTCCTTGGCGTTTACAACTTCGCGGCGAGAGCCAGGCATACTCTCTTCATCACGGCGGTACGCACAGGTAACTTGCGCAGCGCCCTGACGTATAGACGTTCGCACACAGTCCATGGTGGTATCACCACCCCCGAGCACTACTACGCGCTTGCCTTTCATATCAATGTAATCGGCCGGGTCTTTTTCAAGGCCCATCACGCGATTGGTGTTAGCAATAAGGAAAGGTAGTGCTTCGTGTACGCCCTCTACTTGCTCGTTATCAAAACCACCTTGCATAGACTTATATGTGCCCATGCCAAGGAATACTGCATCGTATTTATCGAGCAAGTCTTGGAATTGAATATCTTTGCCAATTTCGGTGTTAAGCACAAACTCAACGCCCATTTCAGTAAAAATTTGGCGGCGAAGCTTGATTACGTCTTTCTCTAATTTGAAAGACGGAATACCAAATGTAAGTAGGCCACCGATTTCTTCGTATTTGTCGTAAACAACAGGTTTTACGCCGTTACGAACCAGAATATCAGCACATGCAAGACCAGCAGGGCCAGCACCTACAATCGCCACTTTCTTGTCGGTCCAAACCACGTCCGACATATCAGGGCGCCAGCCCATTTTAAATGCTGTATCGGTGATGTATTTTTCAATACTGCCGATAGTAACTGCACCAAAGTCGTCATTCAGTGTACATGCACCTTCACACAGTCTGTCTTGTGGACAAACACGACCACAAACTTCCGGTAAGCTGTTGGTTTTATGCGAAAGTTCAGCCGCTTCTAAAATGCGCCCTTCGTTCGCCAAGCTCAACCACTGCGGAATGTAGTTGTGAACGGGACATTTCCACTCACAATATGGGTTACCGCAGTCCAAGCAGCGATCTGCTTGGCCTTCGGTTTGAGACTGGCTTAACGGTTGATAAATTTCCGCGAACTCTTGTTTACGCACCATGATCGGCTTTTTCGGCGGATCGATACGTTCAACATCGACAAATTGATATACGTTCTTTGCCATAAACTAAATCCTCCTACTGAGCCTGAATGCGTAATTCAGCACTTGAACGACTGATGTGACCAAGCAAGTTTTTCACATCGCTGGTTTTGGGTTTAATCAACTTGAAGCGTTTAAGCGTGTCAGCAAAGTTTGTCAGTAGCGACAACGAATGCTCACTGCCCGTTTCTTCATAATGTTGATTAATCAAACCACGTAAGTGTTCAGCAAGAATGGCTTTATCTTCTATCGACATAATATCAACAAGCTCAGCGTTAACACGGTTATCAAGGTCGTCGGTATCATCCATTAGATACGCGAAACCACCTGTCATACCTGCGCCAAAGTTAACGCCAACCGGGCCAAGTACTGCAACAATGCCGCCTGTCATATATTCACAACCGTTATCGCCAATACCTTCTACTACTGCGATAGCACCAGAGTTACGTACGCCAAAACGTTCGCCTGCACGGCCTGCTGCAAATAGCTTACCGCCAGTAGCACCGTATAGACATGTGTTACCCATAATGGCGCTGTCGTGCGCGTCAAAGCTAATATTGCGTGGCGGGTGAATCACTAGCTTACCGCCGGTCATACCTTTACCCACATAGTCATTTGCATCACCTTCAAGGTGCATATGCAAACCACCTGCATTCCACACACCAAAGCTTTGGCCGGCAGTGCCGGTAAGCTCTACTTTTATAGGTGTATCTTCAAAGTCGTGGTTACCGTGGTGCTTAGCAATTTCGCCTGACAACAGAGCGCCAACCGAACGGTCAGTATTGCGTATTGGGTATCTTAGCGTAGTCGATTTACCATCGATAACGGCTTGTTGCCCGTCTTTAAGCATCTGCGCATTCAACTCGCCCTTATCTACAGGCGCGTTAGTCGTTTCTGAACAGAATAACCGCGTGTGCTCACCTGCTTGCGGCTGCACTAATAACGGTGATAAATCTAAACGGTTTTGCTTCGCGGTAATGCCGTCTAATACGCTAAGTAGTTCAGTGCGACCAACAAGGTCGTCGAATTTAGCAATACCTATCGACGCCATAATTTCTCGTACTTCCTGTGCGATAAACTTAAAGTAGTTCATCACCATCTCAGGAAGACCGATAAAGTGGTCGTCACGCAGTTTCTGATCTTGCGTTGCAACACCGGTCGCACAGTTGTTCAAATGGCAAATTCGTAGGTACTTACAGCCTAACGCTACCATTGGGCCAGTACCAAAACCGAAGCTTTCTGCGCCTAAAATACCCGCTTTCACTACGTCTAAGCCCGTTTTTAAACCACCGTCGGTTTGAACGCGTACTTTGTGGCGTAAGCCGTTTTCGATTAGGGCTTGCTGAGTTTCAGATAAGCCTAGTTCAAAAGGACTACCCGCATATTTAACTGACGTTAGCGGGCTTGCACCTGTACCGCCGTCGTAACCTGAAATGGTAATCAGGTCGGCATAGGCCTTTGCAACACCAGTAGCAATAGTGCCTACACCTGGTTCAGATACCAATTTCACAGAGATAAGTGCAGTTGGGTTGACCTGTTTTAAATCGAAAATTAGCTGGGCTAAATCTTCAATCGAATAGATATCATGGTGTGGCGGTGGAGAGATAAGGGTTACGCCAGGTACAGAGAAACGCAGCTGCGCAATGTACTTGTTCACCTTATCGCCCGGTAACTGACCGCCCTCACCAGGTTTTGCACCTTGCGCTACTTTAATTTGAATAACGCTGGCATTAACTAAGTAGTGTGGTGTTACGCCAAAGCGACCTGAAGCCACCTGCTTAATCTTTGAATTTTTCTCAGTACCAAAACGAGAAGGATGTTCACCACCTTCACCAGAGTTAGACTGACCACCCAAGCGGTTCATAGCAATGGCCAGTGCTTCATGCGCTTCTGGACTTAGTGCACCAATAGACATGGCTGCCGTGTCGAAACGAGGGAACAAGTTTTCCGCAGCTTCTACTTCGCTAACATCAATTGGGTCACAGTCAGGGTTTAACGCAAGCAAATCACGAATATGCGCAGGAGCGCGTTCGTTAACAAGTTTTGCATAAACCTGATAGTCGTCATAGTTACCTGACACAACCGCTTTTTGAAGTGTACTTACTACGTCTGGGTTATAGGCGTGATACTCACCGCCGTGGACGTATTTAAGAAGACCGCCGTGGTCCACTGATTTACGTTTAAGCCAAGCAACGCGATTTAAGTTAATTAAATCTTGTTGGAAATCATCGAAGCCGGCGCCTTGAATACGTGAAGTAACGCCATTAAAGCAAAGCTGCATTACTTCGCTATTAATACCAATGGCCTCAAACAGCTTAGAGCTTCTGTAGCTGGCAACGGTACTAATGCCCATCTTTGACATAATCTTGTAAAGACCTTTGTTGATACCTTTGCGGTAGTTCAACGTGGCTTGCATTGGTGTGATATCAAGTTCGCCTTTCTCGCAAAGTTGCTCAATAGTTTCATAAGCAAGGAAAGGATAAATCGCTGTAGCACCTAAACCAATAAGCACCGCAAAGTGATGCGGATCACGTGCACTAGCGGTTTCAACAACTATGTTGGCATCGCAGCGTAGTGACTTCTCAACTAAGCGGCGCTGTACGGCACCAACGGCCATTGCCGCAGGGATAACTAAACGGTTTTGCTTGATATTTCTATCTGACAAAATAACGAACGCAGCACGTTTGTTTTTCACCAGCATCTCAACTTCATTACATACGCGTTCAATGGCTTTCTTTAAGCCTTCTTGTGGAGCATATTGAAGCTCTACGACTTCAGAGTAATAGTTGTCTGGGTTAAATTCACGTAGCTGTTTCAGGTCGGTATACATCAATATTGGCGAGTCAAACAATACGCGGTCTGCGTAGCCTGAGGTTTCGCTAAATACGTTTTGTTCACGTCCAATACAGGTTGCTAGCGACATAACGTGGTTTTCACGTAGTGGGTCGATTGGCGGGTTAGTTACCTGAGCGAATTGCTGACGGAAATAATCATACACCGTGCGCTGACGCGATGACATCACCGCCATTGGCGTGTCGTCACCCATAGAGCCTACGGCTTCTTGGCCGTCTTTTGCCAGTACTTTAACAACCTGCTGAATTTCTTCGTAGCTATATGCGTGAAGCTTGTGGTACACCGCCATGGCGTCGTCATCGAACACACGCTTACCAATAAGCGATGCATCGAGTTGTTCAATCGGCGTTAAACGACGAATGTGCTTTTCTAGCCACTCTTTATAAGGATGACGCTCTTTTAAGTCATCATCAATTTCGTTTGAGCGCCAGATTTTGCCGGTGTAAGTATCAACGGCAAGCATTTCGCCAGGACCTACGCGGCCCTTTTCAATAACGTCGGCTTGCTCGTAATCCCAAATACCCACTTCTGAGGCAAGGGTAATAAAACCATTTTTGGTAATGACGTAGCGAGCAGGGCGTAAACCATTTCTATCGAGGTTACACGCAACATGACGGCCATTAGTCAATACGATACCGGCCGGACCATCCCACGGCTCCATGTGCATAGAGTTGAACTCATAAAATGCACGTAGGTCGTCATCCATGGTTTTGTTGTTTTGATATGCGGGTGGCACAAGCAAACGCATCGCACGGAACAAATCCATACCGCCTGCCAAGAACAGCTCTAGCATATTATCAAGAGACGACGAGTCTGAGCCTTCAGTGTTTACAAAAGGTGCAGCGTCTTTCAGATCTGGGATAAGCGGTGTAGCGAATTTTGCAGCACGTGCCATTGCCCAGTCGCGGTTTCCTTTAATGGTGTTAATTTCACCATTGTGCGCAAGGAAACGGAAAGGTTGTGCTAATGGCCAACGCGGCAATGTGTTAGTAGAAAAGCGCTGGTGGAATACACATATTGCACTTTGCATGCGCTCATCGGCAAGATCGTGATAAAAGGCAGGCAGATCTTTAGGCATTACCAAGCCTTTATAGATTGTTACAAGGCCTGACAAGCAAGCAACGTAAAAATCTGGATCGGCTTCAAGGCGCTTTTCTGCTCTACGGCGGATCATGTAAAGGCGACGCTCTAGGTCGCGTTTACGCCAACCCGCAGGGGCATTCACAAATACTTGTTCGATTTGCGGTACGCCTGTGAGTGCGAGTTCGCCGAGTACTGAGCGGTCGACAGGCACTTCGCGCCAGCCCACTACTGATAGCGTTTCTCTTTCAAGTTCTTCATTTAGTATCTCACGCGCAGTTTGCGCAAGTACTGGGTCCTGACTTAAAAAAATCATGCCCACGCCGTATTTTTTGCTGAGTTTCCAGCCATTTTCTTCGGCGATTGCATGGAAGAACGCATCCGGTTTTTGCAGTAGTAAACCACAGCCATCACCGGTTTTCCCGTCTGCGGCGATACCGCCACGATGCTGCATACGGTCTAGGCCGTGAATTGCAGTTGTTACCAATTCATGACTGGCTTCCCCGTGGGTGTGGGCGATTAAGCCAAACCCGCAGTTGTCCCGGGAATCATTGGGATTATATAAACTCATCTCTTAACTCCTTCAACCTTTTGACTGGGCAAGGTATGCGTTGCGTGTAGATGCGCCTAGGTTTGCGTATCACAACATGGTTAGACGTCTTTTGTGCTCACACGCGTTATTGCGTGCGGCCTGCGCCTTTCTTGTCGTTTATTTATTATTAGAGGATTCCAGTCTTTCCGCATTTTTATGCATTATTGCGATGCGGGCCGTACAAAATACCCACATTAAAATCTAAAATCAAACGTAAAAAGTGTCACTGATATAGTGAATTAGTATAACTCGCTTAAAATCTTTATTTTTCAATGCTATATATTTAAAAAATATGGGTTGTAATGGAGTTGTTATAATTTTATTAACGTCTTGGTTAGCCCGTCTTCAAATGATAACGGGTCTCATTTAAAAAGTACTTGTGAATAATTATGCTCTGATTTTATTGTTTTATGTTGTCAATGAGCTAAAGAATGTATTTTTATGTAGTTGTAAACATCAAGTTCCACTTGAAATTGATGTTTGCTATATTGGTTAAAAAGTGAGCTAATGTAAAGTGTGGTGATCTTAATCAAGCCAATAAATATGCACTGAATAGATGTACGCGGTGCTACTGCAAACATCTACTTAAAAGGATTTTTATGCCGACTTCATCTTTCGTACCATCAAGTACCCTCGTGATGAAATCCCATTTACTCAATGGTCCAAATGTCAGTTTCTCCCCATCGCCTAATTCTTCTGGCAGTTTTGATGAAGATTTGCCTGACACCATTGTCATTCATTTTACAGCTGGAAGTAGCTTAGTCTCTTCTGTAGATGTAATGACAAATCCTGATAGCAACGTATCCGCCCACTTTGCGATTGGCAGAAATGGTGACATTGTCCAAATGCTGCCGACCAATAAGATTGCATGGCATGCGGGTAAAAGTAGTTATAAGGGCAGAACAAATATCAATCGGTATTCAATAGGCATTGAGTTAGATAATGCAGGACAGTTAACGCAAAATAGTCGAGGCGAGTTTAAAACGTGGTTCGGAAAAACATGCCCCCAAGATGATGTTGTTGAAGCTGTACATCGAAACCAAACGGCAAAAACTTACTGGCACAAGTTTACCGATGAGCAAATCGCGAGAACGTATGCTTTGTGTAAAGCGTTGTGTCAGCGTTATCACATAAAGGTGATTGTTGGCCACGAAGAAATCGCACCAGTAAGAAAGATTGACCCCGGTCCAGCGTTTCCCCTTGATGAACTGCGAGCGAGGTTGCTGAACATAAAAATAGAGCCTGCGAGAGAAACAAAAATATCAGCGCAAAGTACTTTTAACAGCGCCGAACGGGAAGTTGTGAGCAAAAAGCGAGCTAGTGTGAATGCAAGCACACTAAATGTCCGTTCGGGCCCGGGTACAGACTTCGAGAAAATAAATGGCGAGGTCAACAAAGGAGATATGCTTACCATTATCGAAAAGCAGGGAGAGTGGGCCAGAGTGTCTTACACAACTACAGGTTGGGTAAATACGCGATACATCAATGAAGTTAGTGAAAAGTTACCAAGTAAATGACGGCAATTACGTTGTTCATTCCCGAAGCGCACAAAGCCTGCTAGGATAGGGGCAAAATAAGCTTAGATTAGACGTACATGCATTCAGATTCACCAAACGATTCTTGGGCAATTCGGTTTGCTCAATTTGTTCAACGTTTTGGCACATTGAAACTCAGCATTCTCTTCGTAGTGCTGTCATTGGTGTTCACGTTGGGCGGTTCATATGTTATCCGCGTGAGTATGGGAAGCCAAGTTCAGCCCGATGATTTTATAAGCGCAGTTGTGCTCACCATGCTATCAGCGCCATGGGTGCTGTATTTTTTCAGCGAGCTTATTAAGCAGCTGGAAAATTCACGCACAAATTTGAAAGAAGTGGTAAGCCAACTTGAAAGTCTTCGCGAAGAAGACGTGTTCTTGAATCGAGAGCTTCAAAGCAATATTCGCCAACTTAACCATGAAATAGAGCAGCGCAAGCAAGCACAAGAAGAGCGCGAAGCTCTGTTCAAAGACTTGGAAAAAGAAATACAAGACAAATCTGAACAGGAAGCACAAGCTAGACGTTTATCAACACTCTTGCGGTCAATTATCGATGCGTCACCTGATCTTATCTACTATCGCAATGAAGAAGGTCGCTTTGCAGGTTGCAACCGTATTGCCGAGTTGATGACAGGCAAAACGGAACAAGAGCTTCTTGGGCTAACGCCAAAAGATGTGTATGAAGAAGAGCTCGCTCGACAAATCGTTGCTAGTGACCATGAAGTCTTAGAGACAAATGCAAGTATCACCGAAGAGTTATGGTTGCGCTTTGCCGATGGACGTCGCCGTTACTTCGAAATGAAGCGTGTGCCGTTTTTCGATAAAGAAGGTAACCGCTTAGGTTTGTTATCGTTTGGTCGAGACATGACAGAGCGCAAGCAAGCAGAAAATGCAGCAGCGAAAGCGAGTACCGACAAAACGCGTTTTATTGCAACGATTAGCCATGAGTTGCGTACGCCGCTTAACGGTATTGTTGGGCTTAGTCGTATGTTACGTGACACTGATTTAAGCGATGAGCAGTTCAGTTGGGTAAGTACAATTTATGCCAGTGCAATTACGTTAGGTAATATTTTTAACGACATTATCGACCTAGATAAACTCGACAGAGATAAGTTAGAACTTAGCCTTAAAACGGTTTCGCTTAAAGATTTTACGGAAGAGCTAAGTAGTATTATTCGCTTACTTGCTGCGGATAAACAGTTAGAACTGAAAACGACAATCAACGAGCCGTTGCCACGTTTGGTTGAAATTGACGGTACACGCTTACGCCAAATTTTGTGGAATATATTGTTCAATGCGGTCAAGTTCACACAAAAGGGACACGTAAGTTTGTCGGTGTCATCGACGAAACCTGACGGTGATAAGGCTTATGTTACCTTCATTATTGAAGATACTGGTGTGGGTATTCCAGAGAGCGAAATAGAGAAGATTTTCGCCATGTATTACCAGGTCGATCATCCAGATCATCAGTCAGCCACAGGTACTGGCATTGGACTTGCCATTTGTAAGCAAATGGTCGACTTGATGAAAGGCGAAATCCACGTTTCGAGCCAAGTGGGCAAGGGAACTCGATTTGAAATTGTACTACCCGTGCAAATTTCAAATAGCCCGATGAAAGTCGCGCAGTTAGAAGTGACCGGTCTTAATATTCTACTGGTAGAAGATATCGAGCTTAACGTTATGGTAGCGAAGGCCTTGCTTGAAAAGCTTGGTCAAAAAGTGGATGTCGCTATGACAGGGCAAGAAGCCATTGATAAAGCACGCGCCAATCAATATGACTTGATCCTACTTGATATTCAGTTGCCTGACATGACAGGTTTTGACGTTGCCAGTACGCTCATTGAGGAAGACTTGGTCATGCAAACCCCTATTGTGGCGTTAACCGCAAATGTCATTAAAAAGCGTGATGAGTATTTAGAAAACGGTATGGATGATGTCATCGCCAAGCCTATCAAAAAGTCTCGTGTGATCGAGGTGTTTAATGAACTGTTTCATGCGCCACCGGCGCCTCTTGAAGTTGACGGTGAAGTAGAACGTCCTGAGCCGAATAAAACATTAAGTAACATTTTAGATATGGACTTACTACAGATGTTGGTTGATACCATAGGCGACGAAATGGTGCGTGCTAGCGTGAAAGTATTCCAAGAGAAAATGCCAGAGTATATGGAAATACTGCAGTTGAGCTTAAGTGCTGATGAAAAATCAGAAGTATGCTCTCAGGCACATAAAATAAAAGGTGCAGCAGGCTCTGTAGGTTTGGCACGTGTGCAGCGTATAGCAAACCAAATTCAGCAAGGCGATCACCCTACATGGTGGGAGAACGTGCATGACTGGGTTGAAGAGCTTCAGATGGCGGTTCAACACGATATGAAAGCACTTCACGACTGGTTGAATGAACAACAAGTTGACGATTAAAACAGGCCTATAATTGAAATAACGAGACTACTCGTTCATTTAAAAAGGGGCTTTTGCCCCTTTTTTAGTGGGGGCGAAAAAGCAAAAGGAAGATGAGTATGATGAACCAAGTAGATATGCAGCCTGATAATGTTCAATTTTCAAATCAGCAAGTGCGTAACGATGAGTTACCACACTTAGACGCGCTAGTGCTCGAGCCTATTAGCCCGAAGTATCGAATGCTCAACCTTGTGTTTGTAACACTCCTAGCGCTTATTTTGATTGGGGTTGTGTCCGTTTTACGGTTTAACCCCTTTTTCGATTTACCTGAAGATTTAGTCTACGCCTACCCCTTTGTTGTTGGAGTTATTAGCATATTGGGACTTGTTTGGTTTATTTACCACTGGTTTGCCGACACCAAAATTATGTACGCCGTGCGAGAACAAGATATTAGCAAACAGTCTGGTTTAGTGTTCAGAGGGCTTTCTTGTCAGCCAATTTTACGAGTACAGCATGTTGAAGTAAAAAGAGGTCCATTCGATAGATGGGCGGGACTGGCGAAACTGCAAGTTTTCTCTGCAGGTGGCGAAATGCATACCTTTGAAATACCGGGCCTTCCCCTTGAGCGCGCGGAACGAATTCGCCAATATATCCTCGACCATAAAGATGTGAGTGCACGCTAATGTCAGAGCAAACCACGTCTATACCACAAGAGGCTACACCGACAAAAGTTGAAACCGGTGATGATTGGAGAAGGCTATCACCCATTGCCATTGTATACTTTACGGTGCGCAATATTATCAATACTGCACAAGGACTGGTCTATGCCATCCCTGCAATTGCAGTGAGTCTTAATATCTTCGAAAACCTCAACTCTCCGGAAGCCCATATCGGTATTGCCGCTGTCATTATACTAACCACATTAAGCGGCGTTGTAAGTTTCTTGATGTACAAGTTTAGGGTTCATAATCAGCATGTAGAAATTCATACAGGTGTGTTTCAACGCCGTTATACCAACTTGCCGCTATGGCGCATTCAGAACGTTAAAATTGAGTTGCCCTTTTATTATCGGCCTTTTGGATATGCGTTAGTAGTGTTAGACACGGCAGGTAGCGGGAAAGAGGAAGCTAAAATTGTCGCTGTGCCGCTAGATTATGCCCATGCACTTAAAAAACGCGTGTTATTTGAGAAAGCCCACCGCGATGATTCCGCCAATAATTCATCGACGGATATGAATGATACCGTGGATGAGATAGCGGGTTCACAGCAAGACGCCTCTGAAGAAATTCTTAATACTCGCTCAGTGGGTGACATTGTGATCCACGGCATCACCAACAACAGAGTGTGGATCATATTGGGAGCGGCAGCGCCGTTTTATGATGACGTTATAGGATTTGTATCTGAGTGGCTTGCTGAAAAAGGGCTGCAACTCAACCAGTTAGTAGGTGAACAAGCGATAGCGTGGTGGCAGTTTAGTTTGTATGCATTTGTCATCATTATGATGGTGATGGCTGCAATGGCTTTACTTAGTGTGGGCGGGGCACTATTTACTTTTTATGGGTATACACTCTCTCGGGCTGGCGACAGGTATATTCGAAGAAGCGGACTCCTTAATAAGCTAGAAGTCAGTATGCGTGCGTCGCGTATTCAAATGATAACTGCAAAACAGGACTGGCTAGATAAAGTCCTCAAGCGGGTAAATTTGTACTTCGAGCAAAACACAACGGCAAGCCAACAAGTGCAAGAGTTAATGTCGCCCAACAAGCTTATTGTGCCTTCTGTAACCGAGTCGGAAGCCTTAGCCTTAAGTCGTGAAGTTATGCCAGGGTGTGATCTTCATCATCAAACTTACCAAGTCATTAGCAAGCGCTTTATACTCCACTGGTTAGCGGTTGCCTGGACAATACCTTTCTTATTCGCACTTTGTGTGGGCATTATTAGTGACCATCAAGATATTATCTTGTTGTCTTTAAGTGGGTTTACTGCCGTTTGTCTACTATTGACTCTGCGCTGGTGGCGCTGGGGTATTGCGTTTGATGAAAACTACGTTTACGTCAGACGCGGCCGAATAGGGGTAGACTATTTGTGTTTTGAGCCCTACAAAGTGCAACAAGTTATGGTAAAACAAAGTGTATTTATGAAGCGAAGAGGACTCGCTACGTTAAAAGTTGTCCTTGCTTCCGGTGCGGTGACCGTTCCTTTTCTACCAGAACAGTATGTGCATGAACTTGCAGATAGTATTTTACATGAAGTGGAATCGACCAGGCGTTCGTGGATGTAGAAACGCATCAAAGCGCAGGGCTAGTTCGTTAGGCCTGCGCTTTTGTTTCATCCCGGGTGACAATACGGTCCTTACCACTGTGCTTAGCCTGATAAAGTCGCGCATCTGCAACGTCCAGTTGCGATTCAAGACAATCGAACTCTTCTGCACACACGCCAATACTACAAGTTATATTAAATTTATGGTTGGTAAACTGTGTAGTACGAACGGCATTCATAAATTGCGAAAGCGCTGCTAAATAGGATTTTGGCGGTCTTAAAGAAACAACCGTGAATTCCTCTCCGCCATAGCGCACAATAAGGTCGTCTGGGAAATATTCTTGTAATAATGCAGCGAACTCCTGTAGCAACATATCACCGGTTTTGTGGCCCAGTGTATCGTTTACTTTTTTGAAGTTGTCAGCATCTATCATCGACACAATAACCTGATTGCGCGATGCTTTGTTGGCATACAACTCTTCAGCAACTTCGTACAGGTAGCGGCGGTTGTAGACTTTTGTAAGCGGATCTAAATTTGCAGAATCTCTAATGGTTTGGATCATTTCTTGAGACTCTAAGTTTTGCATTACACGGCAATAAAACTCTTCGTGATAAAACGGCTTCGAAAGGAAATCGTTTGCTCCGCTTTTAATAAATTTGGAGGTGAGCACGCTGTCGCCAGTCGCAGATAGCCCGATGAAAACTAAGTCTTGCATGCGCTTTTCGTGACGAATAGCCTTAACAAGTTCATATCCGTCCATGTTGGGCATCCTATGATCAGAAATTACCATCTTTATATCGCGATGTTGTTCAAGTACTCCAAGTGCTTCTATACCATCAGAGGCTTCGTGGACTTGGAATTTAAATTTCTTCAATAACGAACAGATGTGATTGCGACTGGTTTTCGAGTCTTCAACCACTAACACGCGAGTTGTGAGGTTCTTACGTAAGCGATCGATAAGCTTCGATACTTGTAAATAAGAGTACCGGGATTCCTTAGTGATATAGTCTAATACGCCCTGATCAAGCAATTGGGCACGAGTAAATTCATCAAAATTACCAGTAAGTACAATGGTAGGGAGGTTGTATGACAGCGCCAACTCTACACTTTCGCCATTCGGTGCATCGGGCAAATTCAAGTCGACTATCGCTGCAAGGTAATCTGAATTGTTAGCAAGCGCAGTGCTGGCCTCAGCTAAATCTTCACAAAGATCGCAAGTAAAATGAGGGTTATCCTCAATAAGTTTATTAACGATCTTTCGGACAGTCGCGCTATCCTCAACAACAAGAACTTTGTACATGTGAACCACTCGTAACGCTTATGCAATTATCATAACCAATAAATTTAAAAAAAGCCCTTCAAATAAGAGCTTTTCATACGAATGTCTATGCAATTGCATACCTAAAAGTGTTGTTCTGTGATCAGCTTTGTTCCTGTGGAACACGAACAAACCCTTCCATTAATACACGGGCGCTGCGGCTCATAACTGCCTGATCAATTGACCACTTATCGCCATTAAAAGACGCCTTAGCACCCACTCGCAACGTGCCAGAAGGGTGTCCAAATGTCACAGAATCCCTATCTTCGCCACCAGCCGCTAAGTTCACTAAGGTTCCCGGTATAGCTGCTGCCGCTGCAATGGCAACAGCAGCGGTACCCATCATGGCGTGATGCAGTTTGCCCATAGACAATGCACGCACTAATACATCAATATCAGACCCCAGCACATCTTTGCCACTTGATGCTTTATACGCTTTAGGGGGAGCAACAAACGCTACCTTGGGAGTATGTTGACGACTAGCAGCTTCACCAATATCTTTGATTAATCCCATTTGCACTGCACCATGGGCGCGAATGGCTTCAAATTTATTAAGCGCGTCGTTATCGCCATTGATATCATCTTGAAGCTCTGTTCCCACATACCCAATATCTTCAGCGTTAATAAATATAGTAGGAATACCAGCATTTATCATTGTGGCTTGCAGCGAGCCTACACCTGGGACATCAAGCGTATCGATTAAACGTCCTGTGGGGAAAATAGCGCCTTCGCCATCTGCAGGGTCGACAAAAGCGACTTCGACTTCCGCGGCAGGGAAAGTAACACCGTCTAGTTCAAAATCACCGGTTTCCTGCACTTCGCTATTTGTGATGGGCACTTTAGCGATAATGGCTTTATTGATATTTGCTTGCCAGATATTTACTGTAGCAATGCCGTTTTCGGGTATTTTAGCCTTGTCGACAAGACCATTACTGATGGCAAATGCACCAACGGCGGCTGTCAAGTTACCGCAGTTACCGCTCCAGTCGACAAAGGGCTTATCGATAGCGACTTGACCAAACAAATAATCAACGTCGTAACCTTCACGTTCACTTTTACTCAATATAACTGTTTTACTGGTACTAGAGGTTGCACCGCCCATACCGTCGGTTTGTTTACCGTAAGGATCGGGGCTGCCAATTACGCGTAACAGCAATGCATCTCGCGCCGGACCGGGCTTCTGTGCAGCCTCTGGCAAATCAGTTAAGTTAAAAAACACACCTTTACTGGTACCGCCACGCATGTAGGTAGCCGGTACTCGAAGTTGTGGCGCATACTTTGTCATGTTTTTTCCTTTCTTCGAAAAGAGAGCGTTGAGGCTCCGTTAAAACACGCCGTGAATACTTCCCTGTAGGCTCTCGGGGCGCGTCCATGCGCCCCGAAGGTTTCAACGTAGCCTCAACGCCCTCTTAAATTAAAAACCATTTTATCTGGAGAGAAGTAAGGTTGTTCGTGAATTGAAACACGCTGTGAATACATCCATGTGAGCTCCCCAGCCGCATCCTTGCGGCTGGAGGGTTTCAAATCACAAACAGCTTCCACCTAAAAGTAATAAACTCTCTCGAGAGGGGAGAGCTACGCCTCGAAGGTTTCAACCGTGCCTCAACGCCCTCTTAAATTAAAAACCTTTTTGTTTGGATAGAAGCAAAATTGGTTGCGATTTGAAACACACTGTGAACACATCCATGTGCGCTCTCCAGCCGCACCCTTGCGGCTGGAATGTTTCAAATCACAAACAGCTTCCACCCAAAAGTAATAAACGCATCTTTGAGAGATAGTGAGTTAGTTTCAGGGCTCTCAGCTTGCACGGATGCAAGGTGGGAGCCTACAGGGACATATTTACTCCGTGCCCTATGACTAACTTATCTCCCAGCTAAGTTAACTGATGCAATATTGGCTGAACTTAAGTGGGGGAGGTGGATCAGCTTCAGGGCCTTCAACTCGCAAGGATGCGAGTTGAGAGCCTACAAGGACGTATTCACGGCGTGCCCTGAAACTGATTCACTTCCTCCCACTAAAAGGTCTTCCTAGCACAATCAGTTAGCTTCAGCTTCCAAGAAGTCCTTGGCGAAGCGTTGTAATACACCGCCTGCGCTGTAAATAGAGACTTCTTCTGCAGTATCTAAACGACAGGTTACTGGCACTTCTAGCTGCTCACCGTTTTGACGGTTTACTACTAGCGTAAGCGTTGCACCTGGTGACGGTTCGCCGCTAACGTCGTACGTTTCAGTGCCATCTAGCTCAAGGGTTTTACGTGTTGTGCCTGGTTTAAACTCAAGCGGTAGCACGCCCATTCCAATAAGGTTGGTGCGGTGAATACGCTCGAAGCCTTCTGCCACAATTACTTCAACACCGGCAAGACGTACGCCTTTAGCTGCCCAGTCGCGTGACGAGCCCTGACCGTAGTCGGCGCCAGCAACAATTATTAGCGGTTGTCTGCGGTTCATGTAGGTTTCAATCGCTTCCCACATGCGCATCACTTGGCCTTCTGGCTCAACGCGAGCAAGAGAGCCTTGTTTCACTTCACCATTTTCTAGCACCATCTCGTTGAACACTTTTGGGTTCGCAAGGGTAGCGCGTTGCGCGGTTAAGTGATCACCACGGTGGGTGGCGTACGAGTTAAAGTCTTCTTCAGGTAAGCCCATTTTATGAAGGTATTCACCCGCTGCACTGCTGGCTAAAATAGCATTTGAAGGCGACAAGTGATCGGTAGTGATGTTGTCACCTAAAATAGCCAGCGGACGCATACCTTTCATGGTGCGCTCGGCATCCATTGCGCCTTCCCAGTAGGGCGGACGGCGAATGTAGGTGCTCATTTCACGCCAGTCATAAAGCGGGTTAATGTCTTTGCCATAATCAACGCTTAAGTCGAACATAGGCTCATACACTTTTCTGAAATGCTCCGGCTTCACCGATTTGGCTACAATAGCATCAATTTCTTCGTCGCTTGGCCAAATGTCTTTAAGCGTTACCGGGTTGCCGTCTTTGTCAGTGCCTAAAACGTCTTTTTCAATATCAAAGCGAATGGTACCGGCAATAGCGTACGCTACTACTAGTGGCGGCGATGCCAAGAATGCTTGTTTAGCATACGGGTGAATACGGCCGTCGAAGTTACGATTACCCGACAGTACTGCTGTAGAGTAGAGGTCGCGGTCGATGATCTCTTGCTGAATCTTAGGGTCTAGCGCGCCGCTCATGCCGTTACAGGTAGTACAGGCAAATGCTACCACGCCAAAGCCTAAATCTTCCAATTCGCTCATTAGGTTAGCTTCTTCAAGGTAAAGCTTGACGGCTTTAGAACCAGGCGCTAATGAGCTCTTAACCCATGGCTTACGGGTTAAACCGCGCTGGTTGGCGTTGCGTGCAAGCAGGCCTGCCGCAATAACATTGCGCGGGTTTGACGTATTGGTACAGCTTGTAATAGCCGCGATAATAACCGCGCCATCAGGCATTTTGCCTTCTTCTTCATCCCATTTCGCCGCAATGCCGCGACTTTCAAGGTCGCTGGTAGGTAAGCGAGCATGAGGGTTAGAAGGGCCAGCCATATTACGGCCAACTGCAGAAAGGTCGAAAGTAAGCACGCGCTCGTATTCGGCAGTCGCTAGGTCATCTGCCCACAAACCAGTGTGCTTGGCATATTGTTCAACCAATGCAATTTGCTTTTCCTCACGCCCTGTTAAACGCAAGTAATCAATGGTTTGCTGATCAATGTAGAACATAGCGGCAGTGGCGCCGTATTCAGGAGTCATGTTGGAAATAGTGGCACGGTCGCCTAGCGTAAGATGCGATGCACCTTCGCCGTAAAATTCCAAATACGCTGAGACTACGCGCTCTTTACGTAAGAATTCGGTTAGCGCTAACACGATGTCAGTAGCGGTAATGCCTGGCTGTGGTTTGCCGGTAAGTTCAACACCTACAATGTCAGGCAAACGCATGTAAGACGCACGGCCTAGCATAACGCTTTCGGCTTCAAGGCCGCCAACGCCCACTGCGATCACGCCAAGTGCGTCAACGTGCGGCGTGTGGCTGTCGGTACCTACCAGAGTGTCAGGGAAGGCTACGCCGTCACGGGCCTGAATAACCGGTGACATACGCTCCAAGTTGATTTGGTGCATAATGCCGTTACCCGGCGGGATAACATCCACGTTTTTAAACGCGGTTTTTGTCCAGTTGATAAAATGAAAACGGTCGTCGTTACGTCTATCTTCAATAGCGCGGTTTTTCTCAAACGCGTCTTTTTCAAAACCAGCATGTTCCAACGCTAACGAGTGATCAACAATTAGCTGCGTTGGCACAACCGGATTAACCTTCGCCGGGTCGCCGCCTTTTGCTGCAATAGCGTCGCGAAGGCCAGCTAAGTCTACCAGTGCTGTTTGCCCCAAGATATCGTGACACACTACGCGAGCGGGAAACCACGGAAAGTCTAAGTCGCGCTTGCGATAAATAAGCTGTTTAAGCGAGTCGGTGAGCATCTCAGGTGCGCATTTGCGCACCAAGTTTTCAGCCAATACACGCGACGTATAAGGTAGCTTGGCATAGGCGCCTGGTTCAATAGCATCTACCGCTTCACGGGTGTCGAAAAAATCGATACCCGCGTTTGGAAGCGGTTTACGGTAATCAATATTCATAAAACCCTAACCTTAATCTTAAGCGCGTTCGCTAATAGCTGGCACCGGACGTAATTCTTCGCCTGTGTATTCTGCTGATGGACGAATAATACGGTTGTCAGCACGCTGTTCCATAACGTGTGCCGCCCAACCTGTTAGACGAGACATTACGAAAATTGGCGTGAATAGCGGTGTAGGAATGCCCATAAAGTTGTACGCAGACGCGTGGAAGAAATCAGCGTTACAGAAAAGCTTCTTCTCGCGCCACATCACTTCTTCACAGCGAACCGACACAGGGTAAAGAACATCGTCGCCCACATCAGCAGCTAGCTTTTCAGACCACTGCTTAATGATCTCGTTACGCGGATCAGACTCTGAGTAAATCGCGTGACCAAAGCCCATGATTTTCTCTTTACGCTCAAGCATGCCCATCATTTTTTCTTCAGCATCATCAGGTGAAGTAAAGCCTTCAATCATTTCCATGGCGGCTTCGTTAGCACCACCGTGAAGTGGACCACGCAGTGAGCCGATAGCACCCGTAACACAAGAATGCATATCAGATAGGGTTGATGCACAAACACGCGCCGTAAAAGTAGAGGCGTTAAATTCATGCTCTGCATACAGAATTAGCGATACATGCATTACTTGTTCGTGCAGCTCACGTGGCTTTTCGCCATGAAGCATATGTAGGAAGTGACCACCAATTGAGTCGTCATCGGTTTCAACATCTACGCGTACACCATCGTGCGAGAAGCGATACCAGTAACAAATGATGCTTGGGAAACATGCCAACATGCGGTCTGTCACGTCTTGCTGCTCATCGAAGCTGGTTTCCATTTCAAGGTTACCTAGCATTGAGCAACCTGTGCGAAGTACGTCCATTGGGTGGGCATTTTTCGGAATACGTTCTAATACTTCTTTCAGTGCTGTTGGAAGACCACGCATGCCGCGAAGCTTGGTTTTATATGCATCTAGCTCAGACTGGTTAGGTAGCTTGCCCTTTAGAATAAGGTACGCTACTTCTTCAAATTGACAGTTTTGCGCTAAGTCTTTTACGTCGTAACCGCGATACGTTAAACCTGAACCTGATTTACCTACGGTCGATAATGCTGTTTTACCTGCAACTTGGCCGCGTAAACCCGCGCCACTTAACTGTTTAGCCATCTTGTTGTCTCCGGTCTTGTGTAATTTGTAAGGTACTTTTAATTGATAATAGTGAGTAATTTGAACGCTTGAAGTTGGCGGGCACATTGGCTGCAGGGGCAAAGCACAGTTCCCTGCCACGCCGTGAACCCATCCATGGGGGCTCCGCCTCGGCATCCATGCCTCGGAGGGGCAGGGAACTGTACTTCACCCCTACATCTTCGTGCCCGCCAACTTCAAGCTGAATTTATCTGCTTACTAATTTTTGCCTTGGGCGAATAGGGCATCTAGTTTTTGCTCGTATTCGTGGTAGCCAAGATAATCGTACAATTCCATACGTGTTTGCATACTGTCGACAACGGCTTTTTGGTCACCGTTTTCAAGTATAGATTTGTACACCATTTCTGCTGCTTTATTCATGGCACGGAATGCACTTAATGGGTAAAGCACCATGTCTGCTCCCCATTCGCCAAGCTCTTCTTTGTTCCATAGTTCGGTTTTGCCAAACTCAGTAATGTTGGCAAGGATAGGTACGTCTAATGCTTCTGAGAATGCACGGTAGTGCTCTTCAGTTTGAACTGCTTCTGCAAATATACCGTCAGCACCTGCTGCTACGTAGGCTTTTGCGCGCTCAATGGCTTTGTCTAAACCTTCTTGTGCGAATGCGTCAGTGCGGGCCATGATGAAAAAGTCTGGGTCAGTTCTGGCGTCAACTGCGGCTTTAATGCGGTCCACCATTTCTTCTGTACTAACAATTTCTTTGTTTGGGCGGTGACCACAGCGTTTTTGGGCAACCTGGTCTTCCATATGAACTGCCGCCGCGCCTGCTTTTTCCATGTCGCGAATGGTTTTAGCAATGTTAAATGCGCCGCCCCAACCCGTGTCGATGTCTACCATAAGTGGAAGGTCACACGCGCTTGTTATGCGCTGTACGTCTGCAATTACATCGTTAAGTGACGTCATGCCCAAATCGGGTAGGCCGTATGACGCATTGGCTACGCCGCCACCCGAAAGGTAGATAGCTTGGTGGCCAATGGCCTTTGCCATCATGGCGGTGTAGGCATTAATGGTGCCTACAATTTGTAGAGGTTTATTGTTCTCTAAGGCGGTTCTGAATTTCTTTCCTGCACTCATGATTGTCACTCACTTATTTGAAAGTAGGGTAGAGGTGAATTGGATACAAAGAAGCCTTTAAGGTATTAGTCATGATTGAGCTTCTTCTCGATATTATTTTTTGAATAAAGAATATGGCGTCGCATTAACATTTCCGCCAGTTCTTCGTCGCGATTGGCAATGGCATTAACGATGTGTCTGTGCTCGTCAAATGCGGTACTGACTCGAGGGCCTGCCATACCTAGCTGCACGCGATACATGCGCACAAGATGATAGAGTCCGTCGATAAGCACACTAATTAGATGATCGTTTTTACTGCCGGTTACAATGCGGTAGTGAAAGTCTACGTCGCCAGCTTCTTGGTAGTAGCTATGACTGTCTTTTACCTTGTCAAAATGACTGTCGAGTAACGATTGCATATCTTCAATTTCTTCGTCAGTCATATACCTGGCGGCTAATCGCGCTGCCATGCCTTCTAACGCTTCGCGCACTTGATATAGCTGTATAAGACCTTCGGGGGATAGTGCGACCACGCGGGCCCCTACGTTGGCTTTACGCTCAACAAGGTGACAGGTAGCAAGGCGGTTAATAGCTTCACGGATGACAGCCCGACTTACTTCGTATTTTGTCGACAATTCTGTTTCACTGAGTTTGCTGCCAGCAGCAATAACACCCTCAACAATATCCTTTCTCAATTTGAAGAAGGTTTTGTCTGCATTCGTTATTGCTTGTTCGGTAATTTTGATCACGGTTTTAAATTTTCTTGCTGGAATGTCGACAATATAGCCTCTTAAAACTCAATTTTCAATATTTTAGGGTTTTATTGTCGACAAAAGTGGGGCGAGGGCAGTTTATATGATAAACAGGTACCTCGTTAAACTTGCTTAGATTAAACTTGCCTAGAACGAGCAAAAAATTAGGTCGAAAAGGTCAGCATAGTTCTACTATGCGTAGTTGTAGATACGAGTAAATAGGTGTCGTAATTTTGCCCAATTGGTCAGTATTAAAGCGCTGAGTGATATTAGAGAAGTTGATACCAATTTTTTTTGGTATCAGTTTGAAAAATATAGGTTTATTTTATTTTTGTGAGTGTTGTTAGTGAAATGTAAAATTTAACCAATTAGTCTAATTTTGAAAGAATAGTTTAGTAAAAATGTAATATTTCACTTTCCAATATAGAAACATGTCGGTATCATACCGTTCCAGTCTTCAAGCCTAAACTCTTTCACTGAGATATTGAGGGCTGGTAAAGGTAACTTCCACTTTTTAAGCGAAGTATTATTGAAAGTAAGTCTGTAATTTTTCATTGCAACTTACTTTTTTATTGCCTGAAATCAGCATTAAGCACCTTTCTGCTCCTCTTACTATCCCCTCGAGTTTGGGTTGCAAAAGTTCCATAGAAGAACTTGAAGCAATTGATAAATAGATTAAATACCTAACACTCAAGCAAAGGGGTTACACCATGAAAACCAATACTGACGTGTCTAAGACACTCGCCAGTAAGCTTTCGCCTGTCGCACTTGCAGTAGCGATGACCGTTCCAGCTCTTACGAATGTTGCCGTAGCGCAAGAAGCAGAAGTGACAGAAGAGCAAAAGTTCGAAGCCATTACCGTTACCGCTACTAAGCGTCCCCAAGTTATTTATGAAGTACCGATTGCCTTGAGTGCATTCGACGGTGACAAATTAGCTGAACAAGGCATCACTGATCTAACAGACGTAGGTAAGTTCGTACCAAACCTAAACGTAACCGGTTTCTCTGCTGGTCACACATCGTCAGTTAACCCGTTTATTCGTGGTATCGGTCTTCAAGACCACCTTATTACGACTGACCCAGGTGTAAGTGTTTATGTTGATGGCGTTTACCTAGGTCGCCAAGTTGGTCAAAACTGGAGCCTTAACAACATCGAGCGTATCGAAGTACTTCGTGGTCCACAGGGCACACTATACGGTCGTAACTCTATCGGTGGTGCAATTAACATCATCACTAAAGAACCTGATCAAGGCGACGTAACTAAGATTAACACTGAGTTTGGTACTCGTGGTCGCGTAAAAGCTGATCTTTTTGTTAACCACGGTTTGTCAGATGAGTTAGCGTTCAACATGAACCTGTCATTTAATAAGCGCGACGGCCTTGGCGAGTTCATAAATGTACCTAACGCTGAATATGATGTGGGTGAAACAGAAGATATTTCTGGTCGTGTGTCAGTTAAGTGGGAGCCTTCAAACGACTTCCGTATGGTACTAACTGCTGATGCAAACAATGGTGACGGTGGTCTTCGCCCGTATACTGTACTTATTGATGAAGTAGGCTCTGCGCGTTACTTCGGTGGTGGTAACGGTTTAGGTGTAGAACTTCGCAACTCTGACGTTATCCCAGAAGGTTATGACCGTTACGACAATGCAACAGGTACTGCTGCAGTAACGTCTGTATCAAATGAAGCTCGTGGCCTTTCACTTACTACTGAGTGGGATATCAACGAAGATTACACAGCGAAAGTGGTAGCAAGCCAACGTACTTCTAAGTACAAAGCGGGTCTTGATGATGACGGTACTGTTTTCTCTCTTGACCAGTTCCCAGAGCGCGGAGAAGCAGATCAAACTTCTGTTGAACTTCAGCTTAACGGTTATATTAACGAGTACACCGACTTTGTAGCTGGTCTTTACTACTTCAACGAAGAAGGTAGCAACCGTCAAGGTGACGACTCAAACTTCGACGGTGGTCCAAACCTTTTAGCACTCGACCAAGAAACAACATCGAAAGCCGCTTATGTTAACGTTCGTCACGACATTAACGACGAGTTAAGCATCTCTGGTGGTCTTCGTTATACCAAAGATGAGAAAGACGCGTCAGCAAACGTATTTGGCCCACTAGGTACTATTTTCGATTCAAACGATTGGGACGAAGTAACGTGGGAACTTGCCACAAACTACACGTTTGAAAATGGTTTGACAGGTTACGCAACGATTCAGTCTGGTTATCAGTCAGGTCAATACCCAGCGCGCCCTTACTGCTTAATTGGCCAGTTCTTTGGTGCAGGTGGTTTTGATGATATCGAAGGCGCTCAAGCGGCGGTTCGTGCAAACAACTGTTTTACAGCATCAGATAACATTACTGCGACTAACTACGAAGTGGGTATTAAAGGTCGTGTAAACGAATATTTCGATATGAGTATCGCGGTATTCAATACTGAGTTTGAAGACCTACCTTATCAGGTAAGCCGTGTAAGCGAAGGTGGTTTTGATACCGCTAACCTAGTTGTAGAACAAACTTCTCGTGGTATTGAAGCTGATGCTACGTTTAGCTACGGCAACTTTAGCATGATGACCAGCATTGGTTACATGGACGTAGACGTTGAAGAGCAGGCTGGTTTTAGCCCGGTTGCCCCACTTACGCCAGACCTAACACTTGCCATTGGTCCTCAGTACACCTTTGAACTTGATGGCGGCGACTCAATTCGCGTGCGTGCAGACTACTCTTATCGTTCAGAAATGTACGGTGAGCCAACGTCAGCACCAGAGCGCATGACCGAGCTTGATAGCCGTGAGCTTGTTAACTTTGATATCGCGTACACGCCAGCAAACGATGCATACACCGTAGCGCTTTACGGCCGTAACATCTTTGATGAGCGTTATGACAATGCTCGTTTGAACACAGGTGATTACATCCTTCAAATTCTAAGCAACGATGCCAGTGAGTTTGGTGTGAGATTCTCTACTGAGTTCTAAGAGATAGATAATTGAGAAAAGCCGGTTTTAAACCGGCTTTTTTTTGCTTGTTTTCTAGTACTATTTAGCATAGTTTTAAATTCCTAGAAGATTAATTCAGGGAGTGAGTATGCGCGTAATAGCAGGGTTACTATTGATAATAGGACTGGTTGGCTGCACGCATACTAACCAGTCGAACACCGCGCGACAAACGGTCGAAAGAACTGAATTTGGTAGCGTATGCCGCTTTAGTGGGAGCGGAGAGCATGGCTCATGCCCGTTGGCAGGCAGTGACATGGTAGGGGCGTCGTGCTCATGCCCATCTCCGTTTGGCCAAATGATGGGTACGGTGTCGAAAAACTAATATGGAGCAGTAACATGGGACTGTTGACGGGTTTCAAAAAATCGAGCCTTGAAAAAAAGTTTAGAAAAAGTGATTGGGTGATTATTCAGTCGATCCCTTTTACGCAATTTGAACAGCTTATCGTTGATTACGTCGACAGTGGGTGGGAAATTGAAGACGATTATGTTCGTCTACAAGAAGATACACCGAAATGGGAGTGTATACTAAGAAAAGGAACGAGCATTCTGACATGTATTTGGACAATGAAAGCGCATGGTCAGGTATACGGTCCATCCAGGGTGCTAAACGGACTGGCTGAAAAACTTAATATGAAACCTACCACTACTATTTCACAGCCTTGGTTTTAGTACCTCATAGCCGCAAGTGTTCTATCTAAACGTGTATTACAGCCATCCTTTTTGTTTGGCAATGCGCGCTGCATCTACGCGATTAGTTGCGTCTAGTTTCGAGATAGCTTCCGATAAATAATTACGTACGGTACCTTCTGAGAGAAAAAGCTGCTGTGCGATTGCCCGTGTTTTTAGGCCGTCTGAAGCAAGTTTAAGGGCTGACATTTCTTTTGGTGAAAGTGGGTTTTTGTCATCGAGGGCCATAATAGCGAGTTCTGGCGAGATGACCTTTTCCCCGCTTATTACTTTGTGTATTGCGTCGATTAGGTAGTCACTATCAGACTCTTTTAAAATAAACCCTTTTACGCCAGAACTGAGTGCTCGCTTAATGTAACCAGGTTTGGCAAAGGTCGTCATCAATACAACGCAGGTATTTATCGCCTTACTTGCCACATGATTTGCGACATCTAGCCCTGTTACTTGAGGCATTTCTATATCGCTCAGTATAACGTTTGGTGTTTCATGGTGCTCTAGGTAAGTAATTGCTTCCTGCCCATTGCTGCATTTACCCACAACATCAAACCCTTCTTCTAACGAAAGTAACATGGCAATCGCGTCACGTACCAATGACTGATCTTCAACAACGAGAATAGTGGTCATACAGCGCAATCCTTTTTAGTCGCTTACTAGTTTGTGAGGCAATATAAGCTCGCAGTGAAATGCACAGTCTGGTGAGGTGCTAAATACAACCTCGGCACCAATTGTGTTTGCGCGTTCGCGTATGCCTGTTAATCCATTGCCTTCGATAAACGAATGTTGAGCGTTTTCTCTGCCATAGTCAAAATACTTAAGGATGATCGCAGTTTCAAAGTGCTTGATTGTTAACGTCACGCTTTTACCTTTTGAGTGACGAAGTGTATTCGTTGTAAGTTCTTTAACAATGAGAGAAAGTTGCGATTCTTCCATTGATGTAAGCGTGTTTTCTAGCTGTTTTGCTACATCGAAAGTAGTTTCAAACCCATGCTCCTCTAGCAAAGCGATATTTTTGGCAATTTCGTCACTAAGCGATAAGTGCTTAATATCAGAAACTGCACAACGAATATCACTGAGCAGAGATTGCGATAACGTCGCTAGCGCCTTTACTTCCTGCTGCGCTAAGGTGATCTCGTTTTTACTAAGTAGCTTATCGGCCAATTGTGCTTTTAGTGCTATGGAGCTAAGTGCGTGGCCTGCCACGTCGTGAAGATCCCTCCCAATACGTTCTCGTTCTGCAATGGCTGATAGAGTCTTCATTGATTCTGCGTGCTTCGCCTCTTTCATTTGAAATTCAGTTTCTTTCCTTTCCATCGCACCAAAGCCAAAAAGAACCACACTATTAATCGTTGCCGCTAGCAGATACCAGCCCTGCTCCTTGAAAATATAAAGCTGAAGAAGTGCGAGTGAGAGTGCAATTAGGGAAATAAATGCAATACCTTTTTGCAACGTGTAGTAGTAGCCAATAATAAAGCCGACAAACCCGAAAATTATTGCACCGCCAGGGTTTTGAAAGCTGACAGCGTAACCAAGTAGGAGTAAAAAGGATAAAAAATAGGGCAGAACCTGAGGCGGCGAGTTTATAGCACGAATATATATCGCGACAAAAAGGCCATAGCCGCCCAGTTGCAAAAGCCACACCGAACTTGGGAGTGGCATAGAGAGAACGAGAGGCACAAAATAGAATAGTGAAAAAAATAAGCTGCTGTATGACCAACGTTTTTTGCGACCACTGGCTAAAAGTGGCATTACGCTTTCACGGTGTGCAGAGGATGCATTGTTTAACACAAGTATTTCGTCCTTATTGAAATACAACAGCAGATTTACTGGTGATCAATAATGTGCCCGATATGATTAATATAATACCCAGCACGGCATAGATGTCGAATGTTTGTTTCCAAAATACCACGGAGGCTGCTGTAATCAGCGCTATACCCATGCCGGACCAAATAGCATAGGCGATTCCGACCCCCATATTCTTAAGAACAAAGGCGAACAACATGCCGGATACTGCGTAGAAAAAGATGGCACCATAACCGAATGCCCATTTTTCCCAGCCATTTGAGGCTTTGAGCAGCATGGTCGCTGTCACTTCAGTTACAATGGCAATAGCCAGGATAAGATAAGTCATGTTTGTTTCCTTTTACGTTAAAGCTTGCGATAGCGCTGTTCTAATGCGTACAGAGAAATAATGTAGATAATGACAATAACGGTACTGATTGCTTCAACGCGGGCTTCAGGGAACAGATACCAAACGGCAACTATAGAGACGGTGCGAGTAATGGTATGAAAATAGCCTACCCAATGTTGAATGGCCCATGAAAGGGGCATCCACATTAAACCGGCTAGAATGCCCAATGAAAGTGGTACTGTGGTGTGGTCGATAGCAGCAATGGGTAAGGCAATGCCAAATACCATTAAGCTCATTATCAACCCCACAAAAAACAGACGGTCAAAGCTTGTTGTCACTTTATCTTTGGCAAAGAAACGTTCTCCCGTAATGTAAGACAGTCCCGCACCAAGGTAGAAAATCGCTCCTGTTCCGATGTAAAGAAGCCACGTCATAACAAATTCAGATACAAAAGGCGCGGTGAGCCCAAGCATTGCCCATACGATAGTGCCTGCCAACGGCATAGCTATAAATCGGTTTTGTTTAAATAACGTTCGTTCCTGTTCTAACGTTAATTTGGTTTGTGAGGATGTTTGAGTGGGGCTTGAAATGCGAATGGCTTCTATCATTGTCTTTTCCTATTATGCTAATTAAGCGTTGGAAAAAGTATGACGGGTTTGGTTTTAAGAAAGTATTCACAAAGGTCATCTAAAAGACATGACAAAAGTCACTTAATTTTGGTTGTTATGCCTCTTGCTTTTTTGCCTTGCGTTTATTCAGTACGCTATCTCCATCTTCTTTTGACAACAGCAAGCTGTCAGCAATGCTGACAAGCGCCACACATGCCATAAATAACATAGCCAGAACAAAGGTGTCTAAGTTTGGTGAAGAGGGTGTTTGATCAAGGATAAACGTCGCAACGGCAATGGCAAGTGCTGAAAGTGTGATACCAAGACCTCTGTTCATTTGCATTAAAATTGCGCCCAACGTATTGGCGTCGCGCATCTTATTAGTGGGGACATCAGCAAACGCAATCGTATTTAGCAAGGTTAGATGCATTGAACGTGTCATCCCGTTGATAAACAAGATTACACCTATAGTAGTTGATGCCGTTGTATGGGTGATACAGGCAAGGGCGATAAAACCTAACGAAATCAGTATGCCATTTGCTATCAAAACGCGCTTAAAGCCAAACGAATTCATTATCCATGTCGTGGCGGGTTTGATAGCGAGGTTTCCAGCAAACAGCCATAACAGTAAGGTCCCCGCTTCGACCGGCGTATAGCCAAGCCCTAGCTGTAGCATTAGCGGCACAAGAAATGGCGCACTTCCAAGAGCAACGCGTACCACAGACCCACCGTATACTGATAAACGGAATGTTCTATGTGCCATTGCCTCAAATGAAAACAGAGGAAATTCTGCTCGTTTTACATGTCTTATGGCAAGCAGCATGAGTATTAAGCCCACCAGAATGATGCCGATTGCAACAAACAAAGCGTCTGTCGCACTGGCGAGGTACTCAATTCCGGCCATAAAAAATGCAAAACCAATGCCTGTAAGTAAAAAACCTTTAAGATCGAAGCGACCCACATTGGCTTTCGTGTTTTTCAACAAATACATTGAGGCAATTATTGCGAGAATACCCAGTGGAATGTTCATGTAAAAAATCCACTGCCAGCTTAGGTGGGTAGCAATATAGCCACCTAAAACGGGTCCTAAAATAGGTGCACTAAGTGCAGGCCATGTAATAATAGCGACGGTCTTAACGAGCTTTTCTTTGGGTAAGTCGCGAAGTACCACCAAACGCCCGACGGGTACCATCATTGCACCACCCACGCCTTGAAGTATGCGCGCTAGCGTGAATTCAATAAGGCTTGTGCTCAGTCCGCATAATACCGAAGCGAGTGTAAATACAGCTATTGCGGCAAGAAATATTGTTCGTGCACCAAAACGATCGGCGACATAACCACTTAAGGGAATAAATAGAGTAACGGCCACTAAATATGCAGAAACGCCGATTGAAAGATGAGCTGCCGGAATATTGAAATCGGCAGCGATCACAGGAAGCGCAGTAGTAATTACTGTGGCATCTAAAATTTCCATAAAGAGCGCCCCTGCAACAAGAAGCGCAGTGGCAGACTCTTTATTGAATAATTTCAAAGGCGCGCACTACGCGAGCAACACCAGTGACATTGCGTGCAATGTCCACCGCTGACGTAGACTCGAGATTGGTTAATCTGCCCATTAAGAATACCTCTGAGTCTTGTACAACAACTTTCACTTGCAAGGCTGGCACACGCTCATCAGCAACAATTTTGGCTCTTACTTTTGAAGCCAACCAGATATCATTCGCTTGAGTGCCTGCGCCAATAGGCTCAGCCAGTCGAATTTGGTTGTGAATTTTTTTTAGGTAAGACACTTCTTGCGCGCGACGCACTGCTTCGTCTACTAGCGCTTGATTGGGCGCCTGACCAGTGAGCAAAGCCACACCGTTATATACATCAACTTGTAGATTAGTTTGCTCTTTTAAAGCTTGGCTTTTAGACCATTGGTACGCCACTGAACTGTCGGCATTTTGGTCATCTAGCTGAGTACCTACTGTACGCCTGTCGTTTGCTACTTTTGCTGCCATTGCGCCAGCGGCACCAACGGCAACCACACAGCCTTGTAGGTTAACAAGTAGGGCTGCACATAGCCCTAATGCTCCGATTTTTTTAGCGCTTATCATAATTTTTTTAATTCTTACTCATCACCGTGATCAGCAGGGAACAGGCTATCATCAATGCACTCGCACAAATTGTGGATCACCAATAAGTGAACTTCTTGAATACGCGCAGTACGATTTGACGGGACGCGAATTTCAACGTCGTGCTCGCTTAAAAAGCCCGCCATTTCACCACCGTCTTTACCGGTAAGCGCCACAATAGTCATATCACGAGAAAGAGCGGCTTCCATCGCTGCAATGACGTTGCGTGAATTACCGCTAGTTGAGATGGCAAGAAGAATATCGCCAGGCTGACCTAGTGCACGAACCTGCTTTGCAAAAATTTCATCGTAACTGTAGTCGTTAGCAATTGAGGTCAGTGTCGAGGTGTCTGTGCTAAGTGCAATCGCTGGTAGGCTAGGGCGATCTCGCTCGTATCGGTTAAGCATTTCAGAAGAAAAGTGCTGCGCATCACCTGCTGAACCACCATTACCACAGCT
This sequence comes from Alteromonas sp. McT4-15, assembly GCF_020515205.1. Taxonomy (NCBI): domain Bacteria; kingdom Pseudomonadati; phylum Pseudomonadota; class Gammaproteobacteria; order Alteromonadales; family Alteromonadaceae; genus Alteromonas; species Alteromonas sp. McT4-15. The sequence goes on along the minus strand of NZ_JAJALG010000002.1, from coordinate 236,391 downwards.
CAACACCTTATTACCGCGAATAAGCGCTTCAACCATCATGTTCGCTGCTTTTTCAATAGACTCAGGCAGTATTTCAGAAGCTGCAATCTTGGTTTGAATGCTCTCTGTAAAATTCGCTTTAATTTGTTCAATCATACTTCACTTTCTCTTCAATTTTACCTCAAGCATTAGCGCTGGCAGCGTTAAATGAGGTATTGGTCGCCAGTTAAAAAAACGAACATAGCAAATTAGGCTCTACAATTAGTATCCGTAACTTTACTTATTAACTGCGGCGTTTCTTTAATGTTGCGTTGAAGGCTGTCAAAAGCTGCGGAGATGGGTGGGGGAATACCGTAGAAAACCCTCCGCTGCATGGATGCAGCGGCGGAGCGCCCATGGATGGGTTCACCGCGTGTTTTCGGAGGTATTCCCCCACTTATCTCGGGCAAGCGTCGCTCAGCCGATATTTTTTAGCCACTGAAGGTTGCTTCCATCAATGGCGATAACGTCTATGCGCAAAGGGGTAGACGTTGAGTTTAGGTTATTATCTAACAAATAGAATTCAAACGCAGCCCGAATTCTGTGTAGTTTCTTGGCGGTGACAAACTCAATGGCACTGCCAAAGCGTTGTTGCTTGCGATATTTCACTTCAATGCAGACTATCGTGTTGCCGTCTTGCATAACTAAATCAAGTTCACCGCGTCTTGTTCGGTAGTTACGACAACGCAGCGACAGTCCTTGTTCCACTAAAAATTCGCACGCTTTGTCTTCGGCTGCATTCCCTTGCAGTAATGACATGAATTTCTTACTCCATCAGCATTTGTACCGCTTCATTGCGAATAATAGCTTGAGGTTGCTTTCTTACGACCTCACCTTTTGTATTCACTGATAGCGTACCTGTTAATCCTTCGTGGGTTAAGTAGTTGAGGGTGTTTAACATACCAAGTTCAGGCAATAACTGGTAAGCATCATAGCCAAACGCAAACAAACGTTTTTGCATGGTGTTTTGATTTTCCCATGCGTTGGCTACCTCACTTTCGAGCACTTTCCAATTATGCTCGGGCATTAGCCAAGGCATGTCGATAAAGTGCACATTCTGTAAATCGCGCCATTGGTTCTTACCACTGTCGTAATCCATGGAGCGCGATGTTGCATAAACGGGCACTTGCTTTCCATCATAAGGATTTAAACTGGCTTCAATAATCGGATTTAGCAATTCGGTATCTTGCGGAGAAGCGAACGCAACAATGGCATCAATATCTCTGCGGCTACGCGGCATGTTGTACACTTCATCGTTGGTCATGTATTCAATTTGATTTATCCGCGCATTACTTTGCGCCACGTCCAATGCTTGGGTAATACCTTCACGCAATGAGCCACTGTCGTTGAAAGAAACCGATGTAATGTTTGCCCGCTGCTTGTTTTCTTGTTTGTGCAGTTCACGCCAGTGCGTTTTAAATGTCTCGTCCATACGCTGATAAAGGTTGCTTTGCGCTGCAATAACGATAGGCGCTCGATAGCCTTTATTAAAAATAAACTCCGCTAATTGCTTCGCTTCATCTTCCGGTGCCAAACTGAAAAAGTTCAACGAAGTAGGTAGCGCAATAGACGATAATTCACTGCTTGCGTTGAGTTCACTTTCACTATCAATTAAGGCATTTGTCGTGGTAACGCTATCAATGTCGTCTGGGCGATTGAGGGCAAGTACGTTTACGCCGATAGGAAGCGCCGGTATCAGGCTTTCAACGGTTTCTTTTAGTAGTGGACCAATAACAAACTTGGTTTCACCGAGTTGAGCCAACAAACTAGCGGTATCTGCATTGTTTGTATCGATAAATCGAAGGCGAGGCAACTCTCTTTCATGTTGGCGCTTCTCTACATCGCTGTAGTAGGCGCTGATAATACCGTTTTTAACGACATCCCCGGTTCTGGCGAGTCTGCCGGACAAAGGCAGCAAAACGGCAATATCGTTAGCTCCCGTTTCTTGCAGTTGGGTGGCTTCAATAATTTCTTGAGGAAGGGCATTGGCTAATACATGGCCACGATACACTTGTTTAAATTGAGAGATGTTAGCATCGAGTTGGCGCGGCGTTGCGGCATATTGCTCTGTAAGCTTTCGCAGCGAGATAAAAGGCGAAAGATCGGGGTATTGCTCATTTATTGTTTTTAAATTCTCCGCTGATACTGTCGTTATCCAACGCCATATACGCGCCACTTTGTCTTCGTCTGACAAGTCCGTTTTAAGCATACTATTAGCGGCGGCTGCGTCGTTGCCTTGTTGAGAATAAAGCTGTGTTTGTAAGCGCGCTTTTTCGACGCGCGTATCTTCTGTGTCTTCAACATTGTTGAGCAAGGCAATCAGTTCATCGACAGGAGCATTCGATGTGCTTGCATAGGCTTTTGCCATCAGTAGGGAATAGTACGAGGAAAGACTGTTTGGTACACCGTCTTGTTTTACTTCAAACAAGACCTGCTGAGCAAGCACTGGCTTATCGTCATTTAAGTAAAGTTCGGCAGCTTGAAGTAGTAAAAGGTCTCTTTGGATTTTATTGCGTGTTTGAGCCCATACTTGTTTTGCTTCAAGGAGTTTGTGCTCTGGGGTGAGGATCTCTTCAACTTTCTGCACAGCGGGCTTCGGTGTGAGCTCACTCGGCGCTTTAGTTTGTTTTGGTGTGCTGCCACAGCCACCAAGCAACAACAATGACGTGATTGCAGAGAGCGTAAAATATTTTCCAGCTTTTCCAATATGAGGCACAGTCTCATTCCTTTTACATCAGTATGGGTCAAGTTTATCTTAACCAGTGTGAAAATCTACGCTTGCCAGCATAAACTGGACCAATGGCGTGTTACACTTGTCGCAACTCTTTCAAACTTGATCATGTTTAACAACTTTTATGACTGACACAGCAACGCTATATATTGTTCCCACGCCAATAGGTAACTTAAATGACATGAGTACGCGAGCAATCGAGGTGCTTCGCGAGGTAAGTTGGATAGCAGCTGAGGATACCCGTCATAGTGCTAGACTATTGCAACACTTTAACATTGACACCAAAACGCTGTCATTACACGAGCACAACGAAGATAAACGCGCTGCAATGTTGTGTGAGCGGTTAAAAGGCGGAGAAGCCGTTGCGCTTATTAGTGACGCAGGCACGCCGCTCATCAGTGATCCGGGTTTTGTACTCGTGCGCCGTTGTCGTGAGCAAGGAATACCAGTGAGTGCATTACCTGGCCCGTGCGCAGCTATTACGGCGTTAAGTGCTTCAGGACTTCCCACTGATACCTTTATTTTTGAAGGCTTTTTACCCGTTAAGAGTCAGGCTAAAGAAACCGCATTGTCGGCCTTGAAAGATAGAACATTTACAACGGTGTTTTACGAAGCACCGCGACGTATTCTTGATACGGTATGCGCCATTCAAAAAGTGTTGGGTGAAAGGCAGGTGGTGGTTGCAAAAGAGCTGACGAAAACGTTCGAGACCTACGTAAGTGGCACGCCACAAGACGTGATTGATTATTTAGAGTCTGATGCAGCACACCAAAAAGGTGAGTTTGTCGTAATGATTGCGCCTGCGCAACTTGATGAACAAGACATACCGAGTGAAGCGATGTCGTTGTTAATGACATTGTGCGAGCATATTCCGCTTAAGAAGGCGGCGGGGATAGTGGCAAGTCATTACAATTTAAAAAAGAATGCGCTATATCAGGCAGGTCTTGATGCCAAAGCGTAATCCATAATGTCGAAATAGAGTAAAAGAAAACCCGCTTTAGCGGGTTTTCTTTTTGTCGAAGTTTTTCGCAGACGTTTCTTTTTGCCTACGATAAGCGACCCTTGAAGTCTTCGTAAGAAAATTCTCTGACGAGTTCAAAGTCACCGTTTGAACGTAAAATACCAATGGCAGGGTGCTCAACACCGTTGAAGAAAGTTGTCTTTACCATGGTGTAGTGCATCATGTCTTCAAACTGAAGACGGTCTCCAGCTTTTAGCGGTTTGTTGAATGAATAGGTATCTATGACGTCACCGGCAAGGCATGAATTCCCGCCTAACTTAACGTTAAAGGCTTTTTCATCAGGCATACCTGCGCCCAAAATGGTTGGGCGATAGGGCATCTCCAACACATCTGGCATGTGAGCTGTCGCTGAAATATCCAAAATAGCGATATCACCGTCGTTATTTACAACGTCAACCACTTCACTGATTAACGGGCCTGTTTGCCACGCCACAGCAGAGCCAGGTTCTAAAATAACGTCTAAATGCGGGTAGCGATCCTTAAAGTCTTTAAGTGTGTTGATAAGATGTTCAACGTCGTAGCCTTCTCGTGTCATAAGGTGACCACCACCTAGGTTTAACCACTTAAGGTCGCCCAACCACTTAGAGAAGCGTTTCTCGATAGCTTGAAGAGTTCGCGCTGTGGCAAACGAATCGCACTCACACAAGTTGTGACAATGAAACCCTTCGATACCACTAAGGTCAACGCCTTCAAGCTCACTTGCTCTTATGCCTAAACGCGAACCCGGTGCCGCAGGGTCATAAAGTGGGGTATCTGCTTCTTGATGTTCTGGGTTAATACGCAAGCCTAGTGATACATTTGCCAATGTCTCTTTGTGTGCTTGCCATTGGGTCAAGCTATTAAACGATAGGTGGTTGACCAATGAAGCTAGCGCTTTGGCATCATTTACTTTGTAAGCGGGTGAGTATGCGTGAACTTCTTTACCCATTTCAGCGGCTAACTTTGCTTCCCACACTGAACTTGCCGTTGCGCCGTGCAGATACTGTTTAATAATGTCGAAGCACGACCACATTGAAAAGCCCTTAAGCGCAAGAATGATGCGAGCACCAGACTCGTCTTGAACTCGCTTCATTAATTCAAGGTTACGAATAAGCTTAGCTTCTTCTAGGACATAACAAGGAGAAGGAATGTCAGTGCGTTGCGTTAAATCGGTCAATGGGGTCAAACTCCATAAATTTTGCAATAGTATTGGTGTTGCGTAATATCGCGAAACAGTCAAACAAAAGGGCGCCTTGGCGCCCTTTATTGGTATTACTTAGTGAAAGGGCTGCTTTCACACTCGATCACGTGCCATGGTAGACCGTGTTCGTTTAGCATGTCCATGAATGGGTCTGGATCGAATTGTTCCATATTCCATACACCGGCTTCTTTCCAGGTGCCATTTAGCATCAGTGCAGCACCAATCATAGCGGGAACACCTGTTGTGTAAGATACCGCCTGTGCGCCCACTTCTTCATTACATTTGGCGTGATCACAGTTGTTGTAAATAAAGATAGTTTTTTCTTTACCATCTTTAATACCTGTGATGTACGTGCCAATACACGTCATACCGCTGTAGCCTTCGGCCAACGAGCCTGGATTAGGCAACACAGCTTTCAAGAACTCAAGCGGTACAATTTGCTGACCTTGGAATTCTACTGGCTCAATGCTAGTCATGCCAATGCCTTCAAGTACACGAAGGTGGTTAAGGTATGCATCGCCAAATGTCATCCAGAAACGTGCACGTTTTAGCGTAGGGAAATGTTTAACCAGCGACTCAAGCTCTTCGTGGAACATGAGGTATGAAGCACGGACACCGATGTTCTGGTAGTCCAAATCTTCACGTACGCTTAATGGATCAGTTTCTTTCCACTCACCGTTTTCCCAGAAGCGACCACGCTGCGTGATCTCGCGAATATTGATCTCTGGGTTGAAATTAGTTGCAAATGCTTGGCCGTGATCACCACCGTTACAATCAACGATATCCAAGTAATGAATTTCATCGAAATAGTGCTTTGCTGCATAGGCAGTATAAACGTTAGTTACGCCTGGATCGAAGCCACTACCAAGCAGTGCCATGATTCCCGCATCTTTAAACTTGTTTTGGTAAGCCCATTGCCACGAATACTCGAATTTAGCTTCGTCTTTTGGCTCGTAGTTAGCGGTATCTAGGTAATCAGTATTTGTTGCCAAACACGCGTCCATGATCGGAAGATCTTGATACGGTAGCGCAAGGTTAATGACAAGATCAGGTTTCACTTCATTGATAAGTGCTTCAACTTCTTTGGCGTTGTCTGCATCAAGGGCAAACACACCCTTAACACGATCTTCGCCCACTTCTTTTTGAAGCGCTTCGCATTTTGATACCGTGCGGCTTGCAAGATAAATTTCGTCGAAGTGCTGTGGCAATCGTGCACACTTTTTAACAGTTACTGACGCAACGCCGCCAGCACCAATAATTAAAACGCGAGACATATAAACTGATCCCTAATTTTGCTAATGAAATTTGGGCTGAATGCTAGCAGACCAATCTAATTTGGCAAGCAAAGTCAGCACGCGAGAGTACAAAAAATTTTAATCGTTACACGCGACAAAAGGTCACTACTTTACCTTACTACCGGGTGACAGCATCAATAGGTGGTGAAATGACCACTTTACCATCAACCTTATAGTATGGGTACAGTAACAATCGCTCTTCGTGATTTGGCGTGGCCGTTGCCACCGCAATGGCATCAAGGGTTTTGCTATCTTGGGTATTGACCGTTGCGGCATACACCAGCACGCTGTAGCTATTACTATCAGTAGTGGCATCAATGATTCGCCACTGCAATTGTTCAATTAATTGTGACTCACGCTTTCTTGTGTTGGATTCATCACTGAACACACAGCCTATTCGGCCATTGTCGTAGATTGCTGCGAAGGGATAGAAAACATCACATACGGGTAACATGTGTTCACATAACGCTAGCGCTCTAGCAACTAATTCGCTTATGGGTTTGGGCAATGTAACTGGTCGGTCGATCATAATGTCATTCCTGTAAGTTAGCCTTGCTGTACAACATTTATGATTTTGTTACGCGATTACAGCGCATATTGATCTTTACGGTACGCTTTTCGTTCATTTATAAAAAGGCTGGCCCGTTCTACTCACATTAGTTTATTAACTGCTTTCTCGACAGTTAAACACCCAATTAATTGAGATAGCGCATAAAAATTTAAAATAAGTCCAGTGATTTAGCATTGAGATAGTGGCCTAACCTACTATCTTGCGCCTTGCAAACCACCAGTGTGCAGTACAATTATGTTGGATCCTTTTGGGAAGTAACTCTCTTTCAACAGTTGTTTCAAAGCCCAAAACAACTTTCCTGAGTAAACAGGCTCTATAGTGAAGGACATAGCGGTATTGAATTCATCGCAGAAAGTACGCAATTCGCTGGGAACTTTGGCGTACCCGCCCAAATGAAAACGATGATCTATTGACCAAGCTGAACATTTATCGCTGATAAATTGAGATACCAATGACTCCAAATAATTCTCACCCTTTAGTACACCAATGCCTAACGCCTGTTGGGTATTCGAAAGTTTGTTTATGATGCCGGCTAAGGTAGCGCCGCTGGCGACGGGTGCCATTATCACATCAAAAGGTATAGTTATTTCCTCAACCATCTCACCAATACCATGTAGTGCCGACTGCTGGCTTCCACCCTCTGGAATAATCAGGGCATCGTTATATCTTTGTTGTAATTGCAATAAGTAGTCAGGGACATTACGTTTTTGATAGGTAATACGGTCGACATACTCAATATCGACATTCCAATTCATCAAATCATTAATCATCGGGGAGGGCGATGCGCTGTAATTACCTCGGACTATTGCGGTTAGCGGTATACCAAGCTGGTAGCTCGCATAGCCTAGGGCATGTAAGTGGTTGGAGAATCCACCGCCAAAGCTCACCATAGCGTTGGGTTTTGTGGTTTTAAGGGTATAGGCCAATTTGCGCCATTTATTTCCTGACATAATAGGGTGAATCATGTCATCTCGCTTAACCCATATCGTCACTTCGTTCGCTCCTGTCCAAGAAGGTGAAAACGGCATTAACGAGGAGGGGAGCGCAAGGCTAGCTTCAAGTTTAGAAAGCTTATTCAAAATTCCAAAATCGCAGTTTGATCAAAGTCGAGTGCACCGAAGTATAACCATTATGTGATGTAAACAAAATCGAACTACTAAAGGTTTCCTATGCGGTACATCGGCGCGCTTTTACCTTATCAATTAAAGTCAAAAGCTGACTTAAATATCAATAGCACATTACTTCGTGTGCTTGCTGTTATGGGTGTTTTGAGTTGCATGGCAGTGACAGACAAATCAATGGCACAAGATTCTCTACCAAAAGAAATTCAAGATAATGTCCCCAATGCTGCGCTTGTGGGAGAGGATATGTTCACTTACTACTTTTGGGATGTGTATTTAGCCTCTTTGTACGCACCCAACGGTCGCTATAACACTGAAGATGCCTTTGCCCTTCGGCTAAAGTATCAGCGAGATCTTGAAGGCAAAAAAATAGCACAACGGTCTATTGATGAGATGAAAAAGCAAAGCTCACTTTCACAAGAACAGGCTAAAGCATGGTTAAATAAAATGGAGTCCATATTTCCTGATGTTAGCGACGGAGACGTATTAACAGGAGTGGCAACGAAAAATGGGACAAGCGTATTTTATTTTAATGGTGAAAAAGTAGACAGCGTTGAAGATGCAGATTTTACCACCCGGTTTTTTAATATTTGGTTGGGTGAAAGCACATCAGAGCCCAAGTTCAGAAAAGCGCTGTTAGGGGAAAGCTAAATGAAGTTATTCAAAAAAATCGCAGTGAGTGCACTTGGTGCGGGATTGTTTTTGGGGGCGTTAACAGGTTGTTCTGTCTCAGTAGATGGGAACGACTATAAAGCCGTGAGCCCAGTGTTTGAGATAGAACAATTTTTCGACGGTGATGTTAAGGCATGGGGTATTGTACAAAATCGCTCTGGTGAAGTGGTTCAGCGTTTCACTGTTGATATTAATGGTCGCATTGACGGTGACACATTGACCCTCGATGAGACGTTTACTTATGGAGTGGGAGAAGGCCCTACATCGCGAACTTGGACCATAGTGAAGCAAGCAGACAATAGTTATATTGGGCGCGCAAGCGATATTGAGGGGCCAGCGAAAGGAACGGCGTTTGGCAATGCATTTAATTTCCATTACGAAATGGATCTACCTGTAGACGACACTACGTATTCGGTTACCTTTGATGACTGGTTTTGGGCATTCGACGATAGCACAATGATGAATCGTTCATACATTCGTAAGTTTGGTATCGTCATGGCTGAAGTCACTATTTTTATGCAAAAACAGCCTTAATGCTCGAAGCTAAATACCACGCCTAGTCCGCGGCCTTCCATGAGCGGGTCGTGGACAAACCAAAGTTTACCGTCGTGTAGTTTCACAATAGCGGAAACCAGTGACAAACCGAGTCCGTTACCTTTGCTGGTTCGACTCGATTCTGCACGATAAAAGCGGCGCTCCAAGCTTTCTATTTCTTGTTCTTTTACACCTATGCCGCAGTCATTGACTGACACCACAATGCGCCCGTTAGTGTCGCTCAACGACACCTCAACACGTCCCCCGCTAGGTGAATATTTAATGGCGTTATCAAGTACATTAGCGACAGCCTGAAACATCAAGTTTGGATCGGCATTCATCATTACAGGCTGTAACGATGAATGCAGACTTATATCTCGTTCTTCTGCTAGCGGGTGATAAAGGTCGACAACATCGTCGATAATGTCGCGAAGCTCAGTAGGGCAAAACCCCTCTTTCTTACTGGTCGTTTCTAGGCCGCTAATTCGCAATAAACTGTTAAACATGTTTAAAAGATTGTCTGCCTCTTGTGTCGTTTCTTCGCGAAGATTATCGTCCTCTATCTTTTCAAGTGTGTTGCGCAATCGGGCAAGAGGGGTGCGTAAGTCATGCGCAATACTGTCAGTCACCGATTTGATGTTATTCACTGAGTTTTCGATGGTGTCTAACATTTGGTTAAAAACAAAAGAAAGACTGCTTAAGTCATCCCAGCTGCTATCAATTTCAAGCCGCTCTTCAAGGCTCCCAGTCTTGATTATCTTGTCTGCGGTTTGTGACATGCGATTTATTCGATTGACGACGTAAACGGCAATGGCGAAGCTTAAAACGCTCAACAAGCACAAGAGACTAACAATAATCCAACTAAAGGTTTTGCCAAACCACTGGGCGCTATAAAGGTCATCGATGCCACGCCCCACATGCAATACATAATCGCCAAGTTCAACTTGCTTTAATAATGCTTGGTGAAGCGTTTTGGGCTCTTGATCACCATTATAGGTAACAATCAATTCAGTCGTGTTGTAGTTATCAAAAAGGTGTCTTGTAGTAATAGCGGGAATGCTTGTTAGGTTGCCTGCCACCACTTGGTCATTTCGACTGATAACAAGAAATGTGCGAGCAGTTTCGTATTGTGATAAACCGGACTGATAGGGCGAAGATGCGGTAAAGCTGCCATTGTTTACTACTTCGATTACGGCATCAATACCCAGCTTTTTATAAAGGGTTGTTATCGCGTCGGCCTTGGCGTTTATCGCAGCATTAGACTCTGTAATAAAAACATCGCTACTGGTTAAACGCCAGAAATAAATAATAAGAACAATGGCAATGCTTGCCAGTGTAGTAAGCAGCGCGCCTACACGAAAACTAGAGCTTCGCGTGAAGTCGCGAATCGCTATCATGCAAGGTTATCCGCGATACGATACCCTGTGCCTCGTACTGTTTCGATAAGTGGAACATTAAATGCCTTATCAACTTTTTGGCGTAACCGACTTATATGCACGTCAATCACATTAGTTTGAGGGTCGAAGTGATAGTTCCATACTTGCTCAAGTAGCATACTACGCGTGACGACTTTACCTTTGTGACGCAACAAGCATTCAAGTAACTGAAACTCTTTTGACTGCAAGTCAATTTCAGTTTCACCCCGTAGTACTTTACGATTAACCAAATCGAGAGTGAGATCGCCCACTTTAATTTGGGTTTTATCGTCGCTCTCGCGGTTCCTGCCTGCGAGCCCTTCAACACGCGCTAACAATTCTTCAAATGCAAAGGGCTTGGTAAGGTAGTCGTTGGCTCCGGTGCGAAGGCCTTTTACCTTATCTTCTACTTGGCTTTTTGCGCTAAGCAACAGCACTGGTGTTGTATTCCCAAGTTCCCTTAACTTTTCAAGCACAGTAAAACCATCTAATTCGGGAAGCATTACGTCAAGAATAACGGCGTCCAGCTCATTTGAAACCGCTTCGCGAAAGCCAGCAGCACCGTCAGACACAGTTATACACTCATGCCCCTCGCCAGATAGGCCACTTGAGATGTGTGAGGCAACTTTTGGATCATCTTCTACCAGTAGGACTCTCATTTTTACGCTTCTTTTAATTAATTAAACGCAACATGACTTCACCTAAGAGAAGTCGTATGACGATACACGACGGTACCCTATTCAGTAATTTCTACGTTAAAAAAGGCAAAATGCGATCACTTTTCACATCTGGTTATTCGCCGCGGTCAAACCGCATTTCTGCGTTATATGGTGTAAAGTGCTGAACGTCTCCTCGCTCACACTTTTCTTGTACTTCGTGCCAGTACTCTGGTGTCATTAAATCACCATGTAATGATTTTAGGATATCTTTGAATTTACGCTTACCAACAATGAAATGCTCGAATTGTTCTGGAAATACATCATTAGGTGCAACCGATAGTGTGTCAATAGCGTAAGGGTCGTCAGACTTTGGTAACGCTCTGAAATTACGTTCATTCATCAAACAAATTTCGTCATAGTCGTAAAAAATGACGCGTCCGTGGCGAGTAATGCCGAAGTTCTTATGCAACATGTCGCCAGGGAATATATTTGCCATGGCAATCTGCTTGATGCACAGGCCTAACTCGTCAAGCGCACTAGTTATTTTGTCTTCGTCGGTTTCTTGCTGAAGATACAAATTAAGCGGTGTCATTTTCCGCTCGATGTATAAATGCTTAATAATAAGTTCACTTTCAGTAAACTCGAGGCTTGATGCACAAGTTTCCTGTAACTCTTTGATAAGTTCAGGCTCAATTCTCTCAAGCGGGAACCTAAAATTTACGTATTCGTGAGTATCGGCCATGCGGCCAACACGGTCAGACATTTTTACCAGCTTGTAGCATTCTTTAACGTGCTCTCGTGTAATCTTTTTACTCTCAGCAAATTCATCCTTAATGATTTTAAACACCACCCCATAAGAAGGCAGATGGAAAACCATCATTACTAATCCGCGAATACCTGGGGCCGCCTCGAACTTGTCATCTGAACTATCCATATGTTGTAGGAAGTTGCGATAAAAAACGGTTTTGCCATGCTTGTAATGGCCCAAGGCCATGTAGAGCTCAAAATGCTTCTTGTTCGGCAATAGCTCTTGTAGGAACGCGGCAACTTCTGCGGGGTTTTGGGTATCAGCCATAAAATAACTACGAGCAAAACCAAATATAACGCTTAAATCTTTTCTGTCTGTTAATAACGCATCAACGAACATGTGTGGCTCGTTGTATCGACGCATGGCAATAACGAAAGGCAGGGTTTCATCGGGCATACAAATCCGACCAATCAGATAGGCTGCTTTTCCTCTGAAAAAAGTTGGTTTTAGTATTTCAACTGCCTGAACGCTGGCAAGTTGTTCTTTATTGAGTCGTGCACGCAAGGCTTTTTCTAAGCTTTGAAGGTCGCGTTCGTAATTTTCAAAAGGAATGTTGTAGCGGTATATTTTGAAGATAGACTCATACATTTCGCGAACCGTCGTCGTAGTATCGAAACTGTTGATCACTTTGTGTCTATCTTGCCCGGGTAAAAAACATCGACTTGGCAAAACAAACATCATGTCGTTGTCTATCTTTCTATGCTTGAAAAAGCGTCCAATCACAGAATTATAGAAGGTTTCCGCTAATTCAAATTGTGGATGTCCTTCCAACTGTGTCGCAAACACTTTCTTTAACTCTTGCCAGAAAGTGTCATCTTTTTGATGTACTTCTGTTAACTGATAAATTTCGGCAACCGCATCGGAAAGGCTTTGTTCGTATATGGTAATGCGCTCTTTAGACGCGGCCTGCGTTTCTCGCCAGTTTCCGTTTTCAAAGCGCTCCTGCGCACCACGGGTAATGCGCGTAAACCACCGATAGCTTTTGTCGAAATGTGCCAGTATTAAGTAAGCCACTTTTTTCACTAATGGCTTTTCTATGTGGGTAGACGCAGTATCCATAAGGTAAGTTCCTCTCTTTCTATGGCGATAGATTTACCATAAAAAGTCTACAAAGTGAGAGAAGTTTGAAGCAGATCGCCAATAAGTCGTTAAAAAAGGCCTTTATTTTTTGTTTTACTAAACTTTTGATTAATGTATTCTGAAGTTTGATTAGTGAACAGAACTAAAGTTTTTCAGATGGGTTTTAATATTCTTATTTGTGATGATTCAGCGCTTGCGCGTAAAATGGCAAGAAGAAATCTGCCAGAAGGTTTCGCTGAAACAATCTATGAAGTGTCGAACGGAATGGACGCCTTAGAAGTATTGGCACATCATACCATCGATTTAGTTTTACTCGATCTTACTATGCCTGTTTTAGGCGGCATAGATGTGTTGCGCGAAATCAAACGTCGACAGTTAGAAACCTTTGTCATTGTTGTATCGGGTGATATTCAACCTATGATGCAAGACAAAGTGATGGCGTTAGGTGCACTCGGCTTTATTGAAAAGCCGATAAAAACCACACTGTTGAAATCGCTCCTACAACGTTTTGGTTTTCTCTTACCGGAAACACAAAAAAGTGCGATGGCGGTGTAAAAGGTTTACCCCGCCAAAGGTCATCACAATCTAGTTAAACCAATGTCTCGTTTTATTGGCAAACCAAACCAGCGATAGCATCACTGGTACCTCTACTAATACTCCCACTACTGTTGCAAGTGCAGCGCCGCTATTAAGACCAAATAATGAAATTGCAACGGCTACAGCTAATTCGAAAAAGTTCGATGTTCCTATCATACAAGCAGGTGCAGCAACATTGTGCGGTAACTTCATTCGCTTTGCTGCAAAGTAGGCAATCGCAAAAATACCGTATGTTTGTATTAAAAGCGGTATTGCGATTAGCACGATATCCTGAGGTTGAGCCAATATGGTATTCGCTTGTAAACCAAACAAAATCACGATAGTGAGTAGCAACCCGCATACCGAAAAAGGTTTAAATCTTTCTACCAATTTTGTTACCGCTTGTGGCCCTTTTTTCTCAATTTGCTTGCGTGTTATAAACCCAGCAAGTAACGGTAAAACGACATAAAGAACAACCGACAGTAGCAGTGTGTCCCACGGAACAGTAATATCAGTAACACCAAGCAGCAGTGCAGTAATAGGGGCAAAAGCAACAACCATAATTAGGTCATTGATTGACACCTGCACTAACGTGTAATTGGCATCGCCTTTCGTAAGGTGGCTCCATACAAAAACCATTGCAGTGCATGGGGCGACGCCCAACAAAATCATGCCGGCTATGTATTCCGTTGCTGTTTGAGGATCAACCCAATCGGCAAACAGCCCTTTAAAGAAAAGCCAGCCAAGTAATGCCATAGTAAACGGTTTAATCAGCCAATTTACTACCAGAGTAAGAATAAGCCCTTTGGGCTTTTTACCTACATCTTTTAGCGATCCAAAATCAATTTGGACCATCATGGGATAAATCATTAGCCAAATAAGTACCGCTACAACCAAATTAACGTGAGCGTATTCAAGCGCTGCAACATGTTCGAAAAGAGTGGGAAAGGCATAGCCTAAAGCAACGCCCGCTATAATACATAGACCGACCCACACTGATAAATAGCGTTCAAAGAAACCCATGTGCAACTCCGTTAAATTGACTTTTGATTGACGCGCTTGCTCACTTCTTCTGCGCTTTCAACACGCTCTGAATAGCGATCAACGAGAAAGGTTTTGTTGTCGCGAGTAAGTAGCGTAAATTTAACCAGCTCTTCAACAACATCAACAATGCGGTTGTAATAGGGAGAGGGTTTCATGCGACCATCTTCTTCAAATTCCAAAAATGCTTTGGCTACTGATGATTGGTTGGGAATGGTGAGCATCCGCATCCATCTTCCCAGTATGCGCATTTGATTTACGGCGTTAAATGACTGAGAGCCGCCGCAAACTTGCATAAGGGCAAGTGTTTTTCCTTGAGTGGGACGGATACCGCCTATGCTAAGTGGAACCCAGTCAATCATACTTTTCATTATGCCTGTGATACTGCCGTGACGCTCTGGGGAGCACCATATTTGTCCTTCAGACCACATCATTAACTCACGGAGCTCTTTTACCTTGGGATGATTTTCGTCCTCGGTGTCAGGCTGAGGTAATCCCTTGGGATCAAAAACCTTAGCTTCTGCACCAAAATACGTTAGTAAACGCACCGACTCTTCAACAACAAGGCGACTATAGGAGCGCTCCCTAAGCGAACCATACAATAAGAGAATACGAGGTTTATGCTGAGAAAAAGTGCTCGCGAAATCCGTCATTTGTGGCGTGCGCATTTCTTCCATCGATAAATTGGCTGACGGTGCAGTGGTGTCTGTTGCCATTTATTGTGCTCCTAAGGTAATTAGTGCTTCTTTTAGTGCATCGGTAGGCAGTGACTGCTCTGCTAATTCGGTTAAGCTTTTTACGCGCTGCTCAATGATGTTCATCGTTTGATGAAATGCCGCAGCTTTGTCTTCTTCACTTCCCTCCAGCTTTGACGGATCTTCTAATCCCCAATGCACTTTTAATGACTTTCCAAAATAAACAGGGCAAGATTCACCTGCCGCAGAATCGCAAACAGTAACAACAAGATCCGGTGCATAATCCTCAAACTCATCCCATGACTGACTTTTCAGACCATCTGTTCGATAGCCGCGTTCAGCCAAGTATTTTAACGAAAGCGGATGAACCTCTCCTACAGGTTGACTGCCCGCACTGCGCGCTTCAAGTGCACTTGGGGCTGCATTAGTGATAGCTTCACATAAGATGCTTCTACAACGGTTGTGAGTACAAACATATAAGATCTTCATTTTTTCTCTCAAATTAGTAGGTTAAGTGCTTAGCAGTTGTCACCACACAGGTTGTTAATAGCCTCTTCAATATAACTAAGGTTGTGCGTAGCGGTTTGTTCAATAATCTCGCGTGCCCAAACGGGGAGGTTGGGGTGAAGTCGGTAGTAAACCCACTTACCTCTACGTGTATCTTGTACGAGTTCACACTTTCTTAAGTCTGCAAGATGACGAGATATTTTGGGTTGGCTGATGTTCAGAGCATCGGTAAAGTCGCAAACGCAAAGTTCTTCTTTTTGACTCAGCATAAGCAGTGTTTTTAGTCGGGTCTCTTCTGCTAAACACTTGAAAAAAGACAGCGGAGACAAGGTACAATCCGACATAAATTTCTCATATATGAATTTTCGTATGTGATAAATCGTATATGAAATTTCATATGTGTCAATTCATATCTGTATTTCATATGTGTTTAAATGCTCATGCCAACATCGCCTCAAGAGCTTTTTATGACGTGGCAAGGCGTCAGAACCTCGAGCGTGTTGACCCATTGCTGTAATAATGTACCGCAATACTCAACACGTTCTGGCATTGCTGATACCGTAAAAATCGTTAATACTGGTCATTAACCTGATTTAAAAAAATAACAAGAAGTGACGTGTCTATGAATATTCGCAGCAAACTCATCACCGCTTTTCTGGTTGCCGTTACCGTACCCATTATCGCATTGGTTATTACAACCACGGTGCAAACATTTACCCAGTCGCGTGATTATTTTATCAATAGTGCTACGCAAGAAATTCATCAGATAGACAATGCTTTTGAGCTGTTCTTCGAGGGGATGAAAGAACATGTGCGTTATATGGCCAGCGATGAGCGATTACTTGCTGCGTCACAGACTTCTATTACCAACTACATTGGTAGACGAGCTGATATGACGCCCCTGCAAAACGGTGTAATTGAGAGCAGTATTTTTAAATTTCACGGTCAATTTAGAGACAAGCACCCTAACTTACTTAATGTCTACATGGGGACTGAGACAGGTGGGTTTATTCAATACCCGCCTGAAACGATGGAAAACTATGACCCGCGTAAAAGGCCGTGGTATCAACAAGCACAAGCAGCCCCAGGAGAAGCTGTTATAACGTCGCCATATCAGGGGATTTCGGGTGGGCCAATGATTTCCATTGCCACTACAATAAAAGGAACAAGCGGTAACACCATAGGGGTTCAATCTATTGATGTCACCCTAGATACGCTAACGAAGCTCGTCAATGGCGTTAAATTAGGAGAAACTGGCTATGTCATACTTGTCGACCAAAATGGCGTAGTGCTCGCAGACCCGCGTAATAAAGCGAACAACTTCAAAAATATCAAAGAGCTTGGCGGCAGCCCACTTTACAAAGCATTAATGACTGAACGAGACAGCCATTTTACGGTAGATGGCGAAGATGGTGATCTTACCGTTACTACCTACCGCTCACCGGCGTTGAACTGGCAGTTTGTGGGCGTTATTGAAAGCGCAGATATTGAAGCGCCCGCATGGAGTATTGTTTCCACAATGATGGTGGTACTGGTGGTTATGATCATTATTTGTAGTGTTCTAGGTGTTGTAATGGCTAATCGCATCGTTGCGCCAATTCACCGTATAAGCCGAAGTTTGCGTGCGATATCTGAAGGGAGAGGCGATCTGACACAGCGCCTAGAAGTACGTGGTAAAGATGAAATTAGTGATCTTGCGAATTACTTTAATGCTTTCTTAGATTCTATTCGCGATTTGATAACCGAAATAAAGCAACAGTCTGAACATTTATACTCAGCGTCTAACAATTTCACGACGATGGCGTCGTCACTACAGCAAGCTAGTGATAAGCAAGAGCGCTCAATAGAACAAGCCGCCACAGCCTCCAATGAGATGGCCGCTGCGGCACAAGAAGTGGCACAAAGCTGCATTTCTACGCAAGAAGCTACAGAGCAAACAGATAAAGCGAGCCATAGTGGTTTATCTATAATTCGCGAGACAGTGGCACAAGTCGAAATGTTGAAAACGCTGACACAGGACTCCTCTGAAGCGACCAAAGAGCTCGCCAGTGAAAGCGATAACATTAATCAAATTCTAAATGTGATTAGAAGTATCGCTGAACAAACTAACTTGTTAGCGCTAAACGCGGCGATAGAATCAGCCCGAGCGGGTGAACAGGGGCGTGGGTTTGCCGTGGTCGCCGATGAAGTGCGCTCATTAGCTCAACGGTCTTATGGTGCTACCGAAGAAATTGATGGCATGTTAACTAAACTCATTGAGAGAACACAGTTTGTGTCAGGGAAAATGGCTACTGGTTTAGAACAGTCGGAACAAGCGACTGACCAATCCAGCCAGGCACGTGCTACGTTTGAGCAAATAGGTCGGTTGGTGCAGCAGATAATGGATCAAATCACACAGATTGCCAGTGCTGCTGAAGAGCAATATCAGGTATCAGAAGAAATTAGCCGAACAATATCAGGTATGCAAAGCTCAACCACCGATGTCAGTCATGCGTCAAAAGGGCTATCGAGTAATGCCGATAACTTATTGTCTCTTTCAAAAAGCCTTAATGAGTTGGTCGGACAATTTAAAGTGTAGAACAGTGAAGATGTTTCGATATGGTGCCCCTTGTACTACCGAGGGCACCTTCGTTTTTAGGTCAGGTCAGCCTTCGATTGGGGCTGGGTCAAATGACATCGCAACGCGTGTGTTGTTTACGCTATTATAGTAATTAACCACATCTGACATAAATGCGTGCCACGTCGGATTAGGGTGCCACACTTTCATCAAGTCAGCTTTGGCTTGCGCTTCATTTTCGCCTAACACGGCAACACGATAAAGGTAAGTAAAAGACGCTCCCCGCCAATTGAGCTTACAATGCGTGAGCACTTTGCCATCAGATTGTTTTACTCGGTCCATATAGGCAGCGTAATTTAAAAAGTTAGCTACGCTTGGCGCTTCCCAGTCTACGGGCACATTAAAATAATCAAGATCTAATGAGGTGGTATAGTGAATCTCATCAGCTCTGTCTCCCGGAATAAGGTCGATGATGTGACTGACGCCTTCTTGTTTAAGCAACGCTAAATGGGTTTTGGTAGGTAACCCTGACGAGAGCATAAAGCTATTATTGTGCTGAAGGTTAGTGAGTGAGCCAAGACTTTGTGCGTCTTCATTTTCCGTTGTTTGAGCGTGATCGTGGTTGTGTGAATGACTTAACTCTAGCGCAGAAACGTGACAGTGAAATAGTGCACTTGCAAAGCAAAGAGTAATGGTAAACGCAGGCAGTGCAGACACACTTTTATTTTTTTTTAGTTTCATTGTATATGGCCTTCAGGTGAACTGCTTTGCATCAGTATAGCGTTACTTTTTGTTATTTCGCCAC
The DNA here is from genome assembly GCF_020515205.1 of Alteromonas sp. McT4-15. NCBI lineage: Bacteria > Pseudomonadati > Pseudomonadota > Gammaproteobacteria > Alteromonadales > Alteromonadaceae > Alteromonas > Alteromonas sp. McT4-15. The sequence goes on along the minus strand of NZ_JAJALG010000002.1, from coordinate 217,105 downwards.
AGGTTGACGAAAATTACGTACGCTTTTCACGAGTGGTTTGCAGTTCACATCAGTGCCGTCAATTCATACGCCATCGTTCACTATGCGTTTTTTTAATGTGCGTTGGCGAGGCTTGTACTTACAGCTTAGCCAAAGCGAAAATGGAACACCGATAAGACTTGGCAGCACCCAACTTGCTATTTGCAAACTCGGAATCCCTTCAAACAAGGTTCTGCCGCCAAAGGCAAAGAAGGCGGTATAAGCACCAATACCTGAACCAATAATGTGTCCAATATGTTCAACAACCCATTTACCTGCAGGCACTTCTTTTTGTAGTGTATAGCGAACAATGCCAATGGCATTGAGTAACGCTATAGGCGCAAAAATGCAGGTAAGGGTAATATTGTATTTAATGCCTTGATAAAGCGCGATAGAGGCTACTGCAAATAGAAGAATGGGTAGCCACAAGTACGCTGGCGTTCGCATTTCAGCAATATTGCTTTTTACCTCAAGCACTCGCTGGGCATGACGAACATTGTTCCAAACCAGCAAACTCAACATCAGCAGGAAAATATACTGCCCTTTTAGGTAGGCGACAAAATAGGCCACTGATTCAAAGTGCGCAGGCATTGAAGGGTAGATGGCCAATGGCATGAGCAAAACAATAGTAGAACTCACTACTCCACTGATTGAAGTAAACAGCATGGCTTGCACGTAGTAGTGCCCAAATTTTCGATGTTGTGGACCTCCTTTACGCGTCAAGCAGGGGATCCAAAACAAAAACAGTGAAAGTGCACCTGAAAAAATGTGAAAGTAAACCAGTGTACTGTGTATGGTTTGCATAATGGTGGCTCCAATAACCAAAATTGATGTCACACAGTGTGTTTAATTTGCTGTTTTCAAGTAAGTGCCAAAAGTCATTAGATAAAAAGTGACTTTTGGCCTATGTGTTTAAATGCTATTTCTGCAACAATGTGCGCAATTACCTCGATGTAGCGGTACCTAAATGGAATTATCGTCAACCTTAAAATCATGGCTGGTTAACAACGTAGAGCGGCTGTCGGCATGTTTAACCTGGTTATTTGTAAGTGTGTCGGCGCTTTACTTTCTGACCATGCAACTTACATTTTGGCATTGGCGACCTATCGCCGCACTTGCCTTATTTATTTCGATTGCCATCTGCTTTGTGTTGGTTACTCGCCATGACGAGTCTTTACCTCGTTGGCGATATTTTCTGCTGTGGGCCATGTATGCACTGTCGGTAGCGAGCCAACTGTTATTACCTTACGCTTATATCGCCATTTTTGTGGTGATTTGGTCTGCGGTGCTTCCCTACTATTTATCATGGGGCAAGTGCCTAGTGCTTTGTATTCCATTGGCATTGCCTACGGTTTTTATTCAAGAAGTCGTTTGGAAGGAAAATCAAGCATTGCTCACTGGCGCTTTGTTCTGGACGTTTAATTTGTTCGCAATGATGATGTCGAATACCGCCATTAAGGAAACTGCCGCGCGAGAAGAAGCCGATGCGCTCAATAGACAGTTGATCAGTACACAGCACTTAATGAAACAAGCGATTACACAAGATGAACGCTTGCGCATTGCGCGTAATATTCATGATGTGGTGGGACATCACCTTACTGCTTTGACCATCAATTTACAGGTAGCGTCTCGCAAAAGTAAATTAGCTGGAAATGATGAGGTAAAGGCGCAAGTTGACCAGTGCCATGCTATTGCAAAGCTATTGTTGTCAGATGTGCGAGAGGCGGTATCGGACATTAGGGAGAATGCAGCCATCGATTTCAACGGCGCTCTACAGTCACTTATTAGTGACTTGCCACGGCCACAAGTGCAGTTAGACATTCAGCCTGATTTTATACTTAGCAATGTGAAGATAGCAGATGCCTTGCTGCGCATTATTCAGGAAGGATTAACGAATGTGATACGGCATACTCAATCCCATAGATTCAACATCGCACTTAGTAAACACGACAACGTATATATACTTGTCATGCAAGATGTGCAGCTGAATGTAGAGAAGCCTATTACACAAGGCAATGGTTTAATTGGAATGAGAGAGCGCGTTAGTGCATTGGGGGGGGAGTTACAGACAGGTTTCAATGCACAAGGGTTTTATATTTGCGCTACATTGGTGGAGGCAGAATGAGCACAAGGGTTTTACTGGTCGAAGATCAGATGTTAGTTCGACAGGGTATAAAGTCACTTCTTGCTCTTGATGAAAGCGTCAATGTAGTGGGTGAATGTGAAGATGGCAGTCAGTTAATTGATACGTTGAACCGCATCAACTGTGATGTGATTTTAATGGATATTCGCATGCCAAAAATGTCGGGCATTGAAGCGCTAAACGCATTGAGCGCGAATGCTATTACTATCCCTGTGTTAATGTTGACGACATTTGATGACCACACTTTGGTGAGCGGTGCGATAAGCGCAGGCGCAAAAGGTTACTTACTGAAAGATGTGTCTCTTGAAACATTGGTTGACGGTATAAAGGCCGTAGAGCGAGGCGAGACTCTAATACAGCCTGCAGTCACTGAAAAAGTACTAAAAGGCTTGCAAGGGCTTGATGTTACTTTCGAGTCGTTTGAGACGCCTGAAACATTAACCACCAAAGAGCTTGAAATATTGCGCTTAGTCGCGGCGGGATACAGCAATAAAGAAATCGCTGATACTATCTTCAAATCTACTGGCACAGTGAAAAACCAAGTATCTGCCATTATGGCTAAATTAGGCGTTCGTGATCGAACGCGGGCGGTGTTAAAAGCGCTTGAGTTGGGATGGATTTAGCATAGTGAAGCAAAAAGGCTCGTTTGATACGAGCCTTTTTAGTGTGGCGTATTTCTTTATCGGGCTGAGGGCTATTTATCCATGTGTACTACGGAGCGAATGCTTTCACCTTTATGCATTAAATCAAACGCATCGTTGATATCGTCAAGACCCATGGTGTGAGTGATAAATTCTTGCAACCCAAAATCGCCGTTTAAGTATTGCTCTACAATACCCGGTAGTTGAGAGCGGCCTTTCACTCCGCCAAATGCGCTACCACGCCATACTCGACCTGTGACTAACTGAAAGGGACGAGTTGAGATTTCTTGACCAGCGCCTGCCACACCAATAATGACAGATTCTCCCCATCCCTTGTGACAGCATTCAAGGGCTGAGCGCATAACATTGACATTACCGATACATTCGAATGAAAAGTCCACACCACCGTCAGTCATTTCTACGATAACGTCTTGAATAGGTTTGTCGTAATTTTTCGGATTAACGACATCAGTGGCACCAAGCTGCTTAGCGAGATCAAATTTGCTTTCATTGATATCAATACCAATAATGCGACCTGCACCCGCCATACGCGCGCCGATAATAGCGGATAGACCAATACCCCCTAAGCCGAAGATGGCCACGGTATCGCCTTCTTGTACTTTCGCCGTGTTCAACACTGCACCCATGCCCGTCGTGACACCACAGCCCAGTAAACATACCTCTTCGAGAGGAGCGGCTTTATTGACCTTAGCCAATGAAATTTCTGGTAGTACCGTGTACTCAGAAAATGTAGAGCACCCCATGTAATGATAGATTGGCTCACCATCCTTAGAGAAGCGGCTAGTACCATCTGGCATTAAACCTTTGCCTTGCGTTGCGCGCACAGCCTGACAGAGATTGGTTTTACCTGATTTGCAAAACTTACATTCGCCACACTCTGCGGTGTAAAGTGGAATAACGTGATCGCCAACCTCAACACTGGTAACACCTTCACCCACCATTTCGACAATACCACCACCTTCATGCCCTAAAATAGAGGGGAAAACGCCTTCAGGATCATCACCAGATAGGGTAAAAGCGTCAGTGTGACAAACACCGGTAGCGACGATGCGAACCAACACTTCGCCTTTTTTAGGTAGTTCCACATCCACTTCTTCCATTTTAAGTGGCTCCCCAGGCGCCCACGCGACAGCGGCTTTCGCTTTAATATGAGTTTGGCCCGGTTGCAATGAATCTTTAAACGTCGTCATGAAATGACTCCTTGATTACAAATATAAGTGTTTTGATATGAAGCCAAGTATAGGAGAGCGTTTGTGATAGATAAATACAGATTTAGTAAATCACTATTGCATATTTGTAATAGTTGGGAGGGGATTCTATTATATAAGCCCTACGCGCTGTATTTACCGTTTCACTGTGAGGTAGTAAGCCTATGAAAATATTAGAGGGGGTATCAGAGTTTTGCGCCGTGGCAAATGTGGGTAACTTCACTGGTGCGGCGACGAAATTAGATACTTCAGTGGCACAAGTAAGCAGAAAAGTAGCGACGTTAGAGAGGCAGTTAGGTGTAAAACTGTTACAGCGTACTACCCGAAGCGTATCGCTAACAGAGGCCGGGACTTTGTACTTTGAGCAAGCTTATCCTGCATTGCAATCGCTAGAAAATGCTCAGCTTGCGGTAAGTGCGCTGCAGCAATCGCCTCAGGGGTTAATAAAGATGACAGCGCCGGTAGCCTTTGGTGAGGCTTACATTGCTCCACTGCTCAATACCTTTATGAAACAATATTCAGGCATAAGCGTGCACTGCACATTTACGAATGAAAAATTAGATATTGTTGAGCAAGGGTTGGACCTTGCTATTCGAATTGGCAAGCTGGAAGACTCTACTTTAGTGGCCAAAAAGTTAGCTACCCGTCACCTTTATGTGTGTGCGAGTCCATCTTATTTTGAGCAAAGTGCTAGGCCTCAGACGCTCGATGAATTAAAACAGCACGATTTGCTGGTAGGGTCTCAGGCTTACTGGCGATTTGTTATTAATGGCAATGCAACCTCTTTACCTGTGCAGGGAAGAGTGCGCTATAACAGTGGTAATGCACTTCGCAGCGCAGCGCTTGACGGCTTAGGGATTGCCCAACTACCCGGCTTCTATGTGCGCCATGATTTAGAATGTGGAAATTTAGAAGAGGTATTACCAGAGCACAAAGATAAGCAGGAAGCGATTTGGGCCGTGTTTCCTTCAAACCGCAATGTCGCGCCAAAAATACGATTACTCATTGATTTTCTTGCACAAAACATTGTAGATGATAATTGACAAAATACTGCTGAAACGGGCTTTGTACCCAAATTCGAAATGTTGGTTAGTTAATGTTTCACTTTATGCAATACAGTGTGGTGAAAACTGCGGTTGACAGATAGACGTCTATACGGCAAATTGCTTGTATGAAAAAGATTCTACGCACCACCACCACAATGATGTTGATTACCACCTTAAATAGGGCGGTCGGTGACTAGTGCAAGTAAGCAAAAGACAACGAAAGCCCGCCTAACACAGAGCGGGCTTTTTTTTACACATGTTTTAGCATGCGAAACCTTAAGGAGCAGCATATGAAAGTCTTAAAGTTTGGGGGTTCTTCTCTAGCCGATGCACCGCGATACATGCGCGTGATGGAAATTAGCACGGCAACCCACCAAACCGACGGTGCTGCGGTTGTACTCTCTGCCCCAAAAGGGGTGACGAATGCGCTTTCATTACTTTGTGAACAAGCAGCCGCTGGTGAAGATTTTAAACCGCTATTCAACAAACTCAACGACACTGTAACCAGCATTGCCAACAATCTAGACAACGCACTAGACGGGTTCGCTCATGCACAGGTTATTGATTTTATCGATAGTCACTTGTCGGTATTGCACCAGCACCTAGAAGGCATTTCTTTGCTTGGTGTGGCACCTGATAATGTGGCAGCGGGCATTCTAAGCATCGGTGAATATATTTCTGTAACCCTGTTTAGCGCGATGCTGTCAGCAAAGGGTATTGCCAATCGCATCATAGACCCTGTTAAGTACGTACTGGCTGACGGCGAGTACCTAGACAGTATTGCTGATGTAGCGCTGAGTAAAGCACGTTTTTCAGATGTGCCTGCCGATGGTAGCGAGCTATTGGTGATGCCAGGGTTTGTTGCTGCAAATGAAAAAGGTGAAAAGGTAACACTTGGGCGAAATGGTTCAGATTATTCTGCTGCTATTCTTGCGGCGTGTATTGACGCAAGTTGCTGTGAGATTTGGACAGACGTAGACGGTGTTTATAACGCCGATCCGAACCAAGTTGAAGGCGCTGTGTTACTTGATAAGCTGACGTATCAAGAAGCCATGGAATTGTCTTATTTCGGTGCAAAAGTACTTCATCCCAAAACGATTGGTCCCATTGCGCAGCACCATATCCCGTGCCTTATTCGCAATACATTAAATCCTGCTGCGCCCGGTACTCTGATCAGCAACGAGAAGAGCGAGAAGTGGACGTCAGTAAAAGGTATATCGCAGCTTGACAACGTAACCATGTTTAACGTCGCTGGCCCCGGCCTTAAAGGCATGGTTGGTATGGCAAGTCGTGTATTTGAAGTTATGTCAAACGCTAATATTTCGATTAGCCTTATCACGCAGTCGTCGTCAGAATATTCCATCAGTTTTTGTATTCAGAGCAAAGACGCTAATCGCGCTTTAACATTGCTTGAAGATGCCTTTGCCCTTGAGCTACAAAATCAACTGCTTGACCCCATTGAAGTGCGTCATGACCTTGCTATTGTTACGCTAGTGGGTGACGGCATGCGTCAAACTAAAGGGTTGGCAGCGCGTTTCTTTAACTCACTTGCACAAGCTCGAGTGAATAACGTAGCGATCGCGCAGGGCTCTTCTGAGCGCTCTATCTCGACAGTAATTGAAAGTAAGCGAGCAAAGAAAGCCGTTAAGGTTATCCACCAGAATTTTTTCTCTGACCGCCATACCATTGACGTATTCCTAGTAGGGTGTGGCAATGTAGGGACAGAACTACTAGGTCAAATTGCTAAGCAGCAGCCTGAATTGCTAAAACGCAATGTGCAATTGCGCGTTTATGGCATCGCGAATAGCCGTAAATTACTGCTTAACAGTCAAGGTATAGATTTAAGCGGCGATTGGAAAGCTGCTCTTGACTCAGCCAGCGAAGGGCTCAGTGTTGAGCGGTTACACCAGTTTGCAAACGACAATAGTTTGGTTAATCCTGTTATTGTTGATTGTACCAGCCACGATGTTATCGCTCAGCAATATGTCGACATGATGGAAAGCGGCTTTCACGTTGTTACGCCGAACAAAAAGGCCAACACAAGTGAGATGGCGTACTACCGCAAACTTCGCAAAACGGCGCAATCTACAAACCGCCAGTATTTGTATGAAACCACAGTAGGTGCTGGGTTGCCGGTAATCGATAACTTACAGAAACTCTTTAGTGCAGGTGATGTACTGCATCGTTTTGAGGGTATCTTGTCAGGTAGTTTGTCGTATGTCTTCGGTAAGCTTGAAGAAGGAATGAGCTTATCTCAAGCCACGCAAACGGCTAAAGATAATGGCTTTACTGAGCCCGATCCGCGCGATGACTTAAGCGGCATGGATGTAGCCAGAAAACTACTTATTATGGCGCGTGAAGCTGACTTAGGATTAGAGTTATCGGACATCGAGATTGAGTCTGTGTTGCCCGACGGTTTCGCTGAAGATTGTTCAATTGATGAATTCATGCAGCAGTTGCCGCAGCTTGATGCAGATTTTGCGGAAAAAGTAGCAAAAGCGAAAGCCGAAGGGAAAGTGCTGCGTTACATTGGCAGCATTGAAGATGGTAAATGCAAAGTAAGTATTCAAGCCGTTCCTGCATCTAATCCGTTGTCTCAAGTGAAAGACGGTGAAAATGCACTGGCGATTAACAGTGATTATTACAATCCAATTCCTTATGTTATTCGCGGGTATGGTGCAGGTGGCACGGTAACAGCTGCGGGTGTCTTTGCTGACATTCTTCGCACAATGCCATGGAAGCAAATGGCGCATTAAGCGCATGAAAAGTAGTAAGGTAGTAGGTAGAACGTAATGAAAGCACTTAAGGCCTATGCGCCAGCCTCAATAGGTAATGTCAGTTTAGGGTTTGACGTACTTGGCGCAGCCCTTGCGCCAGTAGACGGCACTAAACTGGGTGATGAAGTGGAGATTAAAGCGGCTGAGGTATTCTCACTTAACGTGACGGGGCCATTTGCGCACAAACTCCCCGGTGATGCTGACAGCAATATTGTGACTAAGTGCTACCACTACTTTTGCGAGCAGATGGAAAAGGCGGGTAATCCTACAAAGTCTGTGGCGTTAACGCTTTACAAAAATTTACCGATAGGCAGTGGGCTTGGTTCAAGTGCAAGTTCAATTGTGGCTGCCTTTGTTGCGTTAAATGCCTACTTCGATTATCCATTTGATAAAGACACGTTACTTACCTTGATGGGGGAGCTTGAGGGCCAAATCAGTGGTAGCGTGCACTATGACAACGTAGCACCTTGTTATTTGGGCGGTATGACGTTAATGACAGGCGCACAAAGCCCTGTCACCTTGTCGCTTCCGTTAAATGACCAGTGGTATTACGCTATTTGTTATTCAGGGATTAGTGTATCGACTGCGGCTGCCCGAGATATATTGCCAAAACACCTTGATATGGCGACTGCATTAACGTTTGGGCGACAGCTTGGTGTATTTGTACACGCGCTACATGCTGGTGATTTCGCCCTTGCGGCATCGGTGATGAAAGATGTTATTGCCGAACCGTATCGCAAGTCATTGTTACCCGGTTTTGATGATGCTCGCGCATTCAGCGAGAGTGTGGGTGCACTGGCGTTTGGTATTTCGGGATCTGGCCCAACTGTCTTCGCAGTATGTCCAAGCAAAGCGCAGGCAGAAAAGGTTGCGGCGTATTTAACCGAAAATTATATTCAAAACGAAGATGGTTTTAGCCATGTGTGCCAAATTCCCCAACAGGGCACAACAGTGTCACAGCAGTAGATGCGCATAAAAACAAAAGTTTGAAGGCGCTCTGCTAAGGCGCGTCAAACTAATTATTAAAGATTTAAAAGGCCGAGTGATTGTTGTTAAGGCCAAAACAAGAAAGGTACAGCAAGTGGAATTGGTTAATTTAAAAGATTCATCGGACACAGCGAGTTTTGCACAAGCCGTTAAGCGTGGTTTAGGAAAGCACCAAGGTCTGTATTTTCCAGAGCACATCCCCACACTTGAGAACATTGACGCCTTATTAGAGAAGCCGTTTGTAGAGCGCAGTATTGAAGTACTGAGAGCGTTAATTGGCGACGAGCTAGACAATGGTGAGTTGGAAGCGATTGTTGAAACCGCGTTTGCATTTGGTGCGCCAGTCGAGCAAGTGAACGACAATGTATATTCGTTAGAGTTATTCCACGGCCCTACGCTTGCGTTTAAAGATTTTGGTGGTCGTTTTATGGCGCAGACCCTTTCACGCATCAGTGAAGGTAAACCGATTACTATTTTAACGGCAACCTCTGGTGATACTGGCGCAGCCGTTGCTCATGCTTTCCACGGTATCGATAATATCAACGTGGTCATCTTGTTCCCGAAAGGCAAGATTAGCGCGTTACAAGAAAAGTTATTTACGACATTGGGTGGCAACATCCATACCGTCGCCATAGAGTCAGACTTTGATGCCTGTCAGGCACTGGTAAAAACCGCATTCGATGATCCGGACGTAAGGGAAGGGCTGCATTTAAACTCGGCAAACTCAATCAACATTAGCCGACTACTTGCCCAAGTATGCTATTACTTTGAAGCCTTCAGTCAGCTGCCTAAGGACAAGCGCGATCAGCTAGTGGTTTCTGTACCAAGCGGTAACTTTGGGAACTTAACCGCAGGTATGATTGCGAAAGCGCTAGGTCTTCCCATTAAGCGTTTTATTGCAGCTACTAACCTTAACGATACTGTACCGCGCTATTTGAAAACCGGTGAGTGGGCGCCGAAAACGACTGTTGCCACTATGTCAAACGCTATGGACGTGAGTCAGCCAAACAACTGGCCACGTATTGAAGCGCTAATCGAGCGCGGCTATATCGACAAGGCATGCCTGAAAGGTGAAATGGTTGATGAAGAGTATACGCAGCTAGCTATGCGCCAGCTTGCACAGCAAGGCTATACCAGTGAGCCCCATGCGGCTATTGCCTATCGTGCAGTCAGTCACGACTTAGAAGAAGGCGAAATTGGCCTATTCCTAGGGACAGCGCACCCGGCGAAGTTCAGAGAGACTGTTGAGAATGTTCTTGGCAACCCCATTAGTTTACCGAAAGCGCTGGCTGATGTTGCTGGTGAAGACAGCTTGGCAGTGGACCTTCCTGCGTCTTACGATGCACTAAAACAGCATATGATGGATTTGCTCAAGGCATGAGTACATGGGACAACGCGCTTGCTGATGAAAAACAGCAAGCGTACTTCATTGAGCTTCTTTCTCGTATTCGCAGTGAACGAGACGCGGGAAAAACCATTTACCCCCCTGAAAGCGATGTGTTTAACGCCCTTATATTAACGCCGCTTGATAACGTGAAAGTGGTTATTCTAGGGCAAGACCCATACCACGGCCCAAATCAAGCTCACGGCTTAGCCTTTTCGGTGTTGCCCGGTGTCAAAACGCCGCCTTCTTTGGTGAATATGTATAAAGAGTTGGCTACGGATATTGATGGCTTTGCTATTCCAGAGCATGGCACGCTGACTTCATGGGCGCAGCAAGGTGTGCTGTTACTTAATAGCGTACTTACTGTGGAACAAGGGCAGGCTAACAGTCATGCCAAATGGGGCTGGGAGCGTTTTACTGATAAAGTGATCAGCACCGTTAACGAACATTGTGAAAACGTGGTGTTTTTGTTGTGGGGCAGTCATGCACAAAAAAAAGGGAAACATATTAATCGTGACAAGCATCACGTCTTAAGTGGTCCACACCCGTCTCCACTATCAGCATACCGCGGCTTTTTTGGTTGTGCGCACTTTAGCCAAGCGAATACGTATCTTACGTCTAAAGGGCAAACGCCTGTCGACTGGCAAGTGTAATTGGGTGCCAGTAAGACTGGTGGCGAGTATATCTGGAACGTTGTTACATGGGTAACGTACGACGGTAACAAAACGCCAGTTTCACAACAAAGCACATAAAGCGCAATCGCGCATAAATAATCATACGCGGTTGCGAATTACCCCTTAGAAAGTGAAAAGGCCGCCTGAATGTTCAGGCGGCCTTTTTGTTATCTTTCCAGTGTTTCCAACTCGTACTCGAAACCACAATCTAGTTCGGCGAGTTCTTTTTCTAACTTGTAGCGATCTTGCAGCGCTTCGATTTCTCTCCACTTACGTTTTTTGCTTTTGGTTTTTGCTGGGCTTGCTTCGATGTCTAACATGGCAAATAGATCTGATTTATCCACTGGGATCTCCTTTTTATACCACTACAACTAATACAGAGCGTTATTATTTTTCCCTCTGTACAATTTTGTATCACAGCCGCCACTAAAATAAAATAGTTTAATTTACCTTTTATTAACAAATTGTGACGTTATGATGACACAGGCAAGGATTCGTTAGATATGTTTAAAGCGTGAACAAATTGGCTATCTAATTGATACTATTTGTGTTTTTAGTAGTCAATTTAGCGCAGCAATGTATGTTGATTTTATCTGTCGTAACATGCTCAATTTACATTGCTATAAAAAAACGGCCACCTTCTATTTATATAAAAGATGACCGCTCGGTTTGTTTTTTGCACCAAATGGGCAAGCTTAGCTTACCTCGGTTTCCTTATTTTGGTGCATTCGCTGCTCTGAATTTAGCAATCAGTTGCTGGGTTGATGCATCGAAGATTTCTTTGTCTGCTTCACCCTGAATGCCTGCAAGTACTTGGTTTCCTAGTACTTTACCTAATTCTACGCCCCATTGGTCAAAAGAGTTTAGGTTCCAGATAACACCCTGAACGAATACCTTATGCTCATACATTGCAACCAACGCGCCAAGAATTTTAGGCGTTAAGCTTTCAAACAAAATCGTGTTGCTAGGTTTATTGCCCGGCATCGTCTTGTGCGCCGCTAAACGCTTACGCTCAGCATCATCTAAGCCCTTACCGTCTAAATCGGCGTAGCATTCTTCAAAGGTCTTACCTTGCATTAATGCTTGCGTTTGACCAAAACAATTCGACGCCAGCATGGCATGGTGCGTGTCGTCTTGATTAGGTACGTTAAGCGGAAGCATGAAGTCAGCAGGAATAACGCCAGAGCCTTGGTGAATAAGCTGGTGGAAGCTGTGCTGGCCATTTGTGCCCTCACTGCCCCAAATGATTGGACCGGTGGGGTAATCAACGCTTTCGCCTTCTTGCGTTACTTCTTTTCCGTTACTTTCCATATCCAACTGTTGCACATAGGCAGGAAGGCCGCGCAAGTAGTGATAATAAGGTAAAAGTACATGAGATTGCGCATCAAAAAAGTTGCGATACCATACGCCTAGTAACGCCAGTAATACTGGCATGTTTTGCTCAAGTGGCGCTGTGGTAAAGTGCGTATCCATGTCAAACGCACCCTCAAGCAAACCTTTAAAGTTCTCAAAGCCCAACGCCAGTGAAATAGGGAGGCCAATAGCCGACCAAAGAGAGTAGCGACCACCAACCCAATCCCACATAGGGAAAATGTTATCAGCGCTAATGCCGAACTCAGTCGCCGCTTTCACATTTGACGATACCGCAACAAAATGCTTTGCAATATCCGCTTGAGTTCCGCCCGATTTCAAGAACCAATCTTTTGCCGTTAGTGTGTTTTGAAGTGTCTCTTGAGTAGAAAAAGACTTTGAAGACATTACTACAAGGGTTTCTTCAAAATCGACGCTTGAGAGTACATCGTGGATATGACAGCCATCAACGTTAGCAACAAAATGCACCTTTACTGCGTCTACAGTATGTGGCTTAAGTGCCTCTGTCATAATTTTGGGGCCCAAGAATGAACCGCCAATACCAATAGCAACAATGTGCTTAATCGGCTTACCCGTATAGCCTTTGTGTTCACCACTGTGAACTGACGCTGTAAACGCTTCTATTTTCTCAAGTGTAGCGTGTACTTCAGGCATAACATCTTTGCCATCCACCATTACCTTGCGGTCAGAGAAATTACGCAAGGCGGTATGCAGCACAGCGCGACCTTCGGTCGAGTTGATTTGCTCACCCGCAAACATTGCATCGCGAAGCCCCTCAACGTTACACGCACGTGCTAGGTCGAAAAGACCATTTAATGCTTCTGAAGAAACGCGGTTTTTGGAATAGTCCAAAAAGATGCCGCAGGCTTCAAGTTGCATGCTAGATGCGCGGTTTGGGTCGTTTTCAAACCAGTCACGCATATGCGCTTGCTTTACCAATTCTGCAAGCTCGCTTAGTTTTTTAAATTCTGGAAGTGACGTTAAAACACTCATTGTTTTACCTTTTCCTTAAGCGCTAAGTTTCTCACGAAGCATAGTTTCAAGCTTATCTTGGTCTGCTGCGAAGTTGCGAATACCTTCAGATAACTTCTCAGTTGCCATGGCATCTTGGTTCATTTCCCAACGGAACTGGCTCTCTGTTAAGCGCGCACCAGGCGTTTTGGTTGCACCATTGTCTTTAAGTTTCACTTCAAGCTCACCAGACTCGTTGGCTAGTTCTTCAAGCAAGGCTGGGCTAATTGTAAGGCGATCGCAACCTGCTAATGCCTGAATTTCACCGATATTTCTGAAACTTGCGCCCATTACGACAGTCTTGTAACCGTGCTCTTTGTAGTAGTTGTAAATTTTCGTTACTGATACTACGCCAGGATCTTCAGCAGGAGCATATGACTCAGTGCCTGTGGCCTTTTTGTACCAGTCAAGAATACGACCCACGAAAGGAGAGATAAGGTAAACGCCAGCTTCAGCACAGGCTTGTGCTTGAGCAAAGCTAAATAGTAGCGTTAGATTGCACTGAATGCCTTTCTTCTCTAGCTCTTCAGCAGCTTGAATACCTTCCCACGTAGATGCAATCTTGATAAGAATGCGTGACTTGTCGATACCTGCGTCTTCGTAAAGCTGAACTAGGCGCTCGGCTTTTTCAATGGTTGCAGCTTTATCGAATGAAAGGCGGGCATCTACTTCTGTCGAAATACGACCAGGGATAGTACCAGAGATTTCTTTACCAATAGCAACCGCAAGCTTGTCTGCCGCGTCGGTAAGCTGCTGGTCAGCGTCATTTGATTGAAGCTTTGCCCATGCAACCGCATCATCAATTAAGCTGGCATACTGAGGCAGGCTAGCCGCTTTTAACAGCAACGATGGGTTAGTAGTGGCATCTACTGGCTGGTATTTTTTTATCGCGTCGATATCGCCCGTGTCGGCAACTACAGTAGTAATATCACGTAATGAAGCTAGCTGATTGCTCATAGTTCTCTCTGTTCTTTATTTCAGTATTCTACATTTTGCTATTTAGAGCTGTGCGCTCTAACAGCGTTGGATAGCTCGCTTTTGTAGCAGGCTTTAATTGTTGGTTTCGCTAATGCGTTGTAGGGTCTAGCGGTTTGATTGGATCAAACATTCAAGGAATACACTATTTATACCAAACCCACTAAATATATGGAATGGGATTTGGCTAACATTTGGATAAAATAGCCGCTAATCGGATTTCTCTGTTAAGCCAATTTGAGTCTTTCTTATGCCATTTTACGGTTTCTTGCGTATCAAGTGGTACAATGGCGTTGTAGTTGATTGAAGGAGTTGAAATGTTAGTTGTAGTGTCCCCAGCAAAAAATCTCGATTTTGAAAGCGAAATTCCGGTAAGTACATTTACGCAACCTAGTATGCTTGAAGACACCGAGCGTCTAATGAAAGTATGCAGAACCTTGTCGCCGGCCGATTTATCATCGCTGATGAAAATAAGTGACAAACTTGCCACGCTTAACGCTAATCGATTTGCTGAGTTTTCAACGCCGTTTACCAAAGATAACGCACGACAGGCGATGTATGCGTTTAACGGCGATGTTTATACCGGACTTGATGCCTACACCTTAGATGACAAGACAGTGGATTATGCGCAAGATCATTTGCGGATACTATCGGGACTTTACGGACTTCTACGCCCGCTGGATTTAATGCAAGCTTATCGACTTGAAATGGGAACTAAGCTGGCGAATTCAGAAGGAAAAGACTTATATGCATTTTGGGGCGAGCGCATTACTGAGGTCCTTAATGATGCCCTTAGTGCACAGGGTGATAATGTCTTAATTAACCTCGCTTCAAACGAATACTTTAAAGCTGTTAAGAAAAAACAGCTTGATGGTATGGTTATTACACCGCATTTTAAAGATTACAAAAACGGCCAGTACAAAATCATTAGCTTTTTCGCCAAAAAAGCACGCGGCTTAATGGCGCGATACATTATGGAAAACCGTGTTACTGATGTTGAAGGATTAAAAGCTTTTGATGTCGATGGCTATCAATATAGCGAAGAACAAAGCTCATCGACTGAGTTGGTGTTCTTGCGAAATCAGGAAGCGTAAGCGCAACGGCAACTCACAGTATAGGAAAATGTGGCGAACTCACTAGGTTCGCCACCTACGCTCACTATATTTTAAACCCTCTGTTCCCATAACGCTTGGCAAATCGCTCGAGACTCAATCCGTTGCAGGCCACGTTTTCGATTTTTCCGTCAAATAGTTCTTTTTTCACTTTCTCATATGCTGCATTTGACTTCGCAGCAGCAATGCAAAGCTGTGTCTCACGACTACTTACGTTTTCTTCAAATGTATAAACAACAACTGGCGTACCTGACGTATCATCGCGATACTCTTTAGCAAATTCCTTTAAGGTCATGCCATTACAAGTAAACATGTCTAAATCCTGTTTCGAGAAACCAAACTCTTTTGCCTTCGCCTCTACCATCTCATCGGAACTCGCAGCTGCAATACACATGGCTGTTAAATTAGAGTTGTCCCCGCTTACCAAGTCAACGGCATGCGCATTAAACGTACCTAACAACAGTGCGATGATTACTGTGGAAATTTTCTTCATATGCTTTCCCAATAGTGTAGTTTGTATTAATTTTTTGCCGTCAGAACATACGGCTATTTTAAAATTTAGTCTGTAATGGGAATAAGGCAAATTACCAATAAAAACCAATGATAAAAGTGGATTCGTTGGCAGTACGATGAGTTTTTGCGAATTGAGTACACATGAAAGAAGATAGGAGCGACAGGTGCTTCACTGGTCGTTTTCAGTCAGCGCTAAGTAATCTGTTAACGTCTTTCCTTTTTCATCGCGAAAACGCTCTGCGGTGACGCTAAATTGAGAGATCCGATCTAACCGGAAGTTTCTAAAGGCTTGGCGAATCTCACACCATCCAGCAAGCAACCAAATAGGGCTAAAAGAGATCAACGCCAGTGGTCTAATCGTGCGCTCAGTTTTTTGCTCTTTAAGATCTAAATAGCAAAACGTGACAAACTGCTTTCGGCGAATGCACTCTCTGACTTCGGTGAAGTTAACTTCCCATGGGATCTTATAGCGACTAGGCGCTGAAAACGTACTTATTTGAGTAAGTTCGTGGATCATCCCTTCAGTGAGCGTCGCTTGTATTTTTTGATAGGCACTTTTGGCTTTTTGCGCAAAGGCATCGTCTGTCCAGTTACTTACCATCCCAATGCCTAGTGCAATTGCCTCAATTTCGTCGGCATCGAACATAATGGGGGGCAAGTGATATTTTTTGTCAATGAGATACCCCACACCCGCCTCACCTGAAATGGGAATGCCTGAGTCCACCAAGTCTTGAATATCACGGTAAATCGTGCGTTCACTTACTTCAAATAGGTCCGCGAGTTTTTGGGCGGTAGTCGCGTGATGCATTCGCCTTAAGTGATGCACAATTTCATTGAGTCGCTCTGCCTTTCGCATAACTCATATCCGTTTTGTCGTTAAACCTGATAATAAGAAAACACTACTGACACTTACTGTCAGTAGTCAATGAATATGATGAATTCGTGTTTAAAACAGCAAGGAGATAAAAATGATTGGCTATGTATTAGTAGGCACAAATAACTTGGCGCAGGCTGGCAGCTTTTACGATGCGCTATTAGGCACTATTGGCGCAGAGCGCTTTATGGAGCAAGAGAACTATTTTATCGCTTGGGCGCGTCAGCCGGGTGAAGTTTCTTTTGGGGTTACCATTCCTTTTAACAAGGAAACGGCAACCGTTGGCAATGGTAATATGGTTGCTATTGCCCTTGAAAACCCAGAACAGGTTAATGCGTTTTATGAAAAGGCGCTGGCCCTTGGTGGAACATGTGAGGGGGCACCGGGATTTCGACCAGAAAGCGCCGATAAAGGGTTTTATGCCGGATATTTTCGTGATCTTGACGGCAACAAGCTTAATGCGTTTTGTATGGTTTAGCGTAAATCGTCACCTCAACAACTGGCAGAATTGATGAATAATCTGCCATACCAATATAGCAAAAGGGTACACACTCATCGAGTGAAGTACCCTTTTATCGTTATAACTATATCACGCCTGATTTTGCTCTTTAGATTTAATAATTCTGTTGACTTTAAGGTGTTCTATATATAGAACGTTCTTTATATGGAACGGTTTATGTCAGAGCATCTTAGGACTTCCTACATTGAATCAATCGACGTTAAACACCCTAGGCAGGCATTTACAAAAGCTTAGACAAGAAAAAGGCATGTCTTTGTCTCAACTTGCTGCAGGGGCAGGCATTGCTAAGTCTAATTTATCAAGACTAGAGCAAGGAAACGGTAACCCAACACTGGACACAATTTGGCGTTTAGCCAAACAACTGGACGTACCCTTTGGCGAATTGGTGCAACCGTTGAGTGCAAGCGTGGGTGAGAAAGGCGTAGAAGTGCGCTTGATAGAACAGGGGAAAGGGACGCCCAACGTTGACGCTTATTGGATGTCTATTGCACCTAACACTGTGAGAGAGGCCGAAGCTCACGCCACAGGCACGCAAGAAACAATCGTACTGGTGAGTGGGGCATTAGAAGCAGGAAATACAGGGCGTACGCAGCACTTAAAGCCGGGTGACAGTGTAGTTTTCAATGCCGACTTACCCCATGTCTACAAAACGCAAGATACATGGGCGACGTGCCTAATAACGATTGTGTATCACAAGGAGGAAAAAGCATGAATGCGCCGACACAGAAAGGAGGATGGAAGCAAGGCGTTTTAGATGGTCTTCCGCTGCTAGGAGGTTATATACCTGTCGCTATTTCTTTTGGTGTTATTGCGGTTCAAGCAGGCTTCTCAACCCTAGAAGCCACCCTGATCTCAGTGTTCATTTACGCTGGGGCTTCACAATTTTTACTCGTCGCTATGGTGGCATCGGGCTCGCCATTGTGGCTAGCTGTTTGTATGACATTGTTGGTCAATGTGCGTCACGTTGTTTATGCGCCTAATTTAGTGCCTTACTTACCACCAAGTCGAGCATGGCCTTACTTAATGCACGGTTTAACCGACCAGATATTTGCACTCGCCCACACCCGTCTACCTACAATGAAAGACACAGAAAAAGTGGGATGGTTTAAAGGCGTTTCATTAGTAGCGTGGTTAAGTTGGATAGTGGGCACGACGGTTGGAGCAATCGCTGGCGATACACTAACACAAAAATGGCCCGTGCTAGATAGCGTGATGCCGTTTGCGCTACCGGCTTTATTTCTTGTGTTACTGGCCCCTAAATTTTCAAATAAACGATGGGGAACAGCGCTGCTTGTGACTATTACCGTGGCGCTAGTTATCGCGCAAAGTGCCTTTAAAAATGCTGCAATACCATTAGCCGCAATGGCTGGCGCACTCGCGTTCTATCTTCTTTCAACATATGCCCAAAGGAATCACACTCATGCAAACTGATATTTGGGTGGCTATTGTTGTGGCGGCGATAGGCACATATGGATTGCGCGTGGCACCACTTATCTGGACGCAGCGGCATTTCAATAAACACAAGGCCAACAATACACAAGCGCATTTGCCAATATGGTTAAGTGTTTTGGGGCCGTTAATGATAGCTGCCATGCTAGGCGCATCGTTAATACCGAAAGTGCCCTCTGAAGCAAGTTGGGTCGCAACGGTTGTTGGTACGCTAGTAACCACATTAGTCTGGCGAAAGTTTAAAACGCTAGGCCTCCCTGTTTTTTGTGGTGTACTGGCCTTTGGTTTAACGCTCGTATTGCTCGCATGACACTTGTAGCAAATCATGCCATGGTAAAATTACGCACGTGTTTGCAGTGCTTCACAGTTGTGTAAAATTTTCACCTTGTCTTACTTAATTTCTGCGTAGTACGTGTTTTAGTCTCATTCGCACTACTTTATTGAGCGGCAATTATCTCTGTAATCCACAACTGGCAAGAGATAGTGTTAGAGATTATTGTCGGCAAAGCATTTGCATCATCATATCTTCAAAATTGAACCAATCTGGTTAGTTTAAAACTTAAGGATAGATGACATGACAATAGTTAAATCTGGGAGCGCAACCTACAAGCCATTAGGAAAAAAGGGCAAGGGTAGTATTTCTACCGAAACGAAGGCTTTGTCGAACCATCCCTACGGTTTCAACACGCGATTTGAAGATGGAAAAGGAACGAATCCCGAAGAACTAATAGGCGCTGCGCATGCGAGTTGTTTCACCATGGCGTTGTCATTTGCACTATCTGATGCAGGGTATGAGGACGGTGAGCTAAATACAACGGCAAAAATTAGCTTAGAGAAAGTAGAAGGGGGATTTGAAATTACCCAATCTGCTCTGAGCCTAGAGGCCAAAGTTAAAGGTGTTACAGAAGATGAGTTTAAGAAGATAGCTCAGGAGGCAAAAGAGAATTGCCCCGTGTCTCAACTTCTTGATACCAATATTACGTTAGAGTATCAATTAAACTGAGGTGTATAGTTGATACTAAACATCAAAAGCGTGTACACAGTAAAAATAGTAAAACGTGAGCGGCTTTTGGCCGCTCAAATACTAATATTTCCTAGAAAGTGCGAGTGAATATTTACGCAATGCTTTCAATATTACTGGAAAAACTCAGTAACATTTCACGACTAGCACTTTTTACCTATTCAACTTACAGTTAACACTTATCTGTTCATACAAGGGCTGGGCATGTACACACTTTACGGTTATCCCAAGACACGTTCCGTGCGCGTCGCGTGGGCGTTGGAAGAACTCGGGCTTCCTTACGATTATCATCTGGTAAACCTGCGACAAGGTGAACATTTCAGTGATAAATTCAAAGCCATTAATGCAGCATCGAAAATTCCGGTACTTGTTACCGATGAGGGCGCAATATCTGAATCTGCTGCAATTGTCACATTCTTGGCCGAGCGCCACGGTATGCAAGAGTTTATTTCTGAAAGTGGTAGCTTTGCCCGAGCAAAGTACGAAGAAATGTTGATGTTTCTGACCAACGAACTAGAGCAACCAATTTGGAATATCGCCAAACACACCTTTGCATTGCCTGCAGAAAAACGAATTGCCGACATGCGAGAAGTGGGAGAATGGGAATTTCAACGCGCATTATCGGTGTTTTCTAGCATGTTAGGCGACAATGAGTTCGTATGTGGCAATATGTTTACCATGGCAGATATTATTGCGGGTCATATTTTATCTTGGGCTAAAGGCAGCAAACTGGCAATACCTCAGGATAATGTAGCCGAGTATACCAAGCGTATTTTAGCCCGTCCCGCCTACGAAAAAGCATGGAAAAATGAAAACTCTCATTTGCCGACGTAGCGCGAATTAACGACACCACACAACGATTATAAAAAACGACAAAGAGCCTTTTAAAGCTCACAAAAAAGGAAATACTATGAAAGCATTCAAAACCCTGCTGGTAAGTGGCGCCGTAGCGCTTGCTTTAGGGACAGTTTCAGTGACGGCGCATGAGCACAATGCGCCCAAGGCGCAAGCGACTGCCAAACAAGAACTAAAAACTGAGCACGATAAATTGTTTGCCTTATTTGCAGCAGCTGATGAGCGCGACATTGAGCTAAACCCAATTATGGCGATTTTTCGCGGTGATATGCGCTATGCTGACAAAATAGGTGACTTCTTTACTGACTCACATGCCTTGGCTGGTAGAACGGCGACACTATTGAATCTTTCTGAACTAAAGCACATTGACAGAAGTCAGCTAAGCGATGTCGATAAGCTAGCTTATGACGTTTTTAAGTATAACGAAGAACGTTCACTTCAAATGTCGAGTGACGAAATAGAAGCTTTAACTGAAGTGCGCCCGGTTAATCATTTCAGTGGTTTTCATACTTTCTACCCGACTTTTGCAAGTGGCAAAGGCGCAGCGCCATTTAAAACTGTTGAAGATTACGAGAACAACCTCGCTAGACACGAAGAGTATATCGCAATTTCAGACCGCTCAATCGATAAGTTCCGCGAGGGGATGGAAAGTGGTGTTGTTGAAACCAAATTAACGATAGACCGCGTGATAAAACAGCTTGATACGCAGCTTGCGATACCACTTAAAGAGTCGCAATTCTGGGGACCAATTAACATGTTCCCCGAAAGCTTCTCTAGTGACGAAAAAGCACGCTTAACTGCTGATTACGAAAAAGCGACACAAGCTATCTATGATGCAACTGCACGCATGCGTGATTTCCTTCGAGATGAGTACCTGTCTGTCGCGCGAGAAACCATTGGGTTAAGTGACATGAAAGGTGGTGCTAAGTTGTACCAGCTGATGGTGGAAGGTTCTACCACATTACCTATGACACCAGATGAGCTTCACAATTTGGGACTTAAAGAAGTTAAGCGTATTAAAAACGATATGCTTGAAATAAAAGACGAAGTAGGTTTTGAAGGTACGTTGAATGAATTCTTTGATTACGTGCGCACTGATCCTAAGTTCAAACCTGAAAGTCGTGAAGCATTAACACAGAGTTACTATGATATTGGCAAAGAAGTTGACAAAAAAATCGACCAGTACTTTTCTTTACTGCCTAAATCAGAGTTAGAAATTAAACCCTACGACCCTGCTATTGAGCAATTTAGTGCAGGTGGTTCTTATCAGCCTGGCACACCTGATGGTTCGCGACCGGGAACGTTTTACTTCAATGCATACGATCTACCGAGTCGATTAACAACAGGTAACGTTACGCTGTATCTTCACGAGGGCGCACCGGGTCACCATTTCCAAGTAAGTCTTGCGCAAGAAAACGAAGCATTGCCTTCATTTATGCGTTTTAGCTTCTTACCCGCTTTTGGTGAGGGATGGGCACTGTATTCGGAGACCTTAGGCTACGAAATGGGCTTCTTTGACGATCCATGGAACCGTTACGGTACGCTTCAGGATGAGCAGCTTCGCGCAATGCGTCTTGTGGTTGACACCGGTATTCATGCCAAGGGGTGGACACGTGAGCAAGCCATTGACTTTATGCTTGAAAACTCAGGTATGACGCGCACCGAAGTGGTTGCTGAAGTAGAGCGTTATATTGCCATACCTTCACAGGCTCTGTCGTATAAAGTTGGGGCTCTCAAAATTCAAGAACTCCGTGCTCGCGCTGAAAAGGCGCTTGGAAGCAAATTTGATATTCGTGAATTCCATGCTCAAGTGTTAAATACTGGTGGTATTCCACTGGCTATTTTAGAGCAAAAAATTGACCGCTGGATTGCCAGCCAGAAAGGGTAACGCAATTCACTGATACGCAAAAAGCCAGTCGATATGTTTATCACTGGCTTTTTTTATATTTGCGACCAGCCGCAGTGTTTTTGCTCTAGGGCTCTATTACATTGAATCTAGAGCGTGAAAGTATCTTTTTTTAAATTTCTAATAAGGAGAAAGGTTGTGGAATTGGGTATGTTTTCATTGAGCTTATCGGTAAGCAATATTGAAGAATCTAAAACATTCTATGAAGCTTTGGGATTTTCCGCTATGCCATCGTGTGGTTCGGTGGAAGAGAAATGGCTTATCATGAAAAATGGTCAAACAATGATTGGTCTTTTTGAAGGGATGTTTGAAGACAATATTCTAACGTTCAATCCCAGTGATGTGCGTGCTGTTCAAGACCACTTACTCGATAAGGGTATTTCTATTGATGTACCCGTAAAGGGGAACAGTGGTCCTGGTCATCTTGTGGTGAAAGACCCTGACGGCAACGCGATTATGTTTGACCAGTTTTAATGTTATGAACAGCCTGTGCTTGCACAGACCTACTGATTCTATTGATTATTAATATGTCATTCTGGTAACGTTGATTGAGCGTGTTTTTCAAAAACACATTCGTTAAGTGGTAGGTTGCATGCGTATGGTTGTATTTGAGCCTTGGTGTCCTATTGCCATGAAGGAAGCTGCAATATGAGGGAACGGTATTGAAAATGAATCAGTCGATGAAAGGGTCACTAATAGGTGTTGCCGCAATTGCGTTGTTGTCAGCGTGCCAGACTGCGCCAATGACCGCAAAAGTTGAACAACCGGAAATAGCAGGACCTCAATGGGAAAGTGCAACGTTTAGATACACGCCGGTAACACAACCCAGCTCGCTATTTTCGCTAAGCCAAGCGCAGCAACAGGAGTTTTTGTCTTACTACTATGCGCCTGAAAACCAAGACACTTCCCCTAACTTCAGACTGGCAGACTACCTTAATAAACTTGTTCAGCATTTTAATTATGTCGGTGAAACATTTACTGCGTCTGAGGCATTAAGTAAGCAATCGGGCAATTGTTTGTCGTTGGCAGTGCTCACTACTGCATTAGCTAGACTTGTGGGTCTTGACGTATTTTATCAACAAGTTCATACCCCACCGCTTTACCGCAGAATCAATGGTGTACTAACTACCTCTACCCATGTTCGCAGCATAGTGCTTGAGCCCCAACACGAAAAACAAGATGGGGTGATTTTCTTTAGAAGCCGAGCGGTAATTGACTACTTTCCGTCAGCATCAAACGACCTTGGGGAATACATCACGGAAAACGCTTTTATTTCTATGTATTACCAAAATATGGCGGCTGAAGAAGTGGGAAACAAAAATGGTAGCTTGGCCTATAGCTATCTATCTGAGGCAATGAAACTTGACGATACAAACCCAGAAACAATAAATACACTTGCAGTGTTATATCGAAAACATGGGCTATTTGAAAAAGCCAGAAGCCTCTATGAGTTTGTTATTGAAAACGATAATAAATCAATTCATACACTGACCAATTACGCGGTGTTGTTGGATAGCGTAGGCGACAAACAAGCACTCGATAATTTAGGTGAGTTGTATTTACGCGCTGATGATAGCAATCCTTACCGATGGTACGACTTAGGTAATAATGCACTAAAAAAGGGTAATTACGAGCGCGCAGAAGTATTTTTCAAACGTGCGGTAAAAGAGGGACCGTACTTAGCTGAGGGCTATCTAGGGTTGTCAAAGGCGCACTATTTTAACGGCAATATTGAACAAGCGCTGACAACCATGGAAAAAGCAGTGAGCTTATCTTATCCATCCGACAATCGCGGGCTTTACGCTGCAAAGCTAGAAGCGTTGCAGCGTAGTCACGAGTAATATTATATTGCTGCGGCGAGTTCGGCGCCTTGTCGAATAGCGCGCTTGGCATCAAGTTCAGCAGCAACATCTGCACCACCAATGATATGCACCGTAAAGCCGGCGTCTTCAAGTGGTTTTTGCAGCGGTTTGAAGGGTTCTTGCCCTGCACATACAATAACATGATCAACGCCAAGCACTTTTGGTTGGTCGTTGATCAGAACATGCAATCCTTCATCATCCACTTTTTCATAGCTCACACCATTGATCATTTGAACATTGTGGTGCTTCAATGACTGGCGGTGGATCCAGCCGGTTGTTTTTCCGAGTCCTTTACCCACTTTGGACGTTTTACGTTGTAACAGGTAAACCTCGCGTTCTGAAGGCTCAATAGCTTTTTCCTTAAGTGCACCAGGCGCGCTGTAGCTTTGGTCGATACCCCAGTGAGCAAGCCATTTTTCTTTATCCTTGGCAAGGTGTTCATGCTCTACCAAATATTCAGCAACATCAAAGCCTATACCGCCTGCGCCAATAATAGCGACTTTCTTACCGACAGTTTTATGGTCGCGAAGCACGTCTAAATAGCCCATTACTTTAGGATGATCATGCCCTTCAATCGTCAATTTTCGAGGGTTAATTCCTGTTGCGAGTATAACTTCATCAAAGTTTTCTTGTTTCAGTGTTTCTACACTTACTTCAGTGTTCAAATGGATGTTCACGCCAGTACGCGCTAGTTGATTTTGGAAGTATCGTAAAGTTTCATAGAACTCTTCTTTGCCTGGTACTTGTTTAGCGTAGTTAAACTGGCCACCAATTTCCGCTGCTTTGTCGAACAAATGAACGTCGTGCCCTCTGTCTGCGGCGTACATTGAAAAGGCAAGACCTGCAGGGCCAGCCCCTACAACAGCTAACTTCTTCTTGTTTGTCGCGGGTGCAAAGGTTAGTTCAGTTTCATAACATGCTTGTGGGTTCACCAAGCAACTAGCACGCTTTTGCTCAAACGCATGATCTAAACACGCTTGGTTGCATGCTATGCACGTGTTGATAAGCGCCGATTCATCACGCATGGCTTTGGCTACAAAATGTGCATCCGCCAAGAAAGGTCGCGCCATTGATACCATATCGGCGTGACCTTGCGCTAACACCGACTCAGCTACTTCTGGGGTATTTATGCGGTTGGTCGTAACAAGCGGTAATGAAACCTCTTTTTTCATACGCTCAGTAATCCAGGTAAATGCAGCGCGTGGTACCGAGGTAGAAATTGTCGGAACTCTTGCTTCATGCCAACCAATGCCCGTATTGATGAGTGTTGCTCCTGCTTTTTCTATTTCTTTTGCAAGATAAACCACTTCATCCCACTCGGCGCCTCCTTCGACTAGGTCTAACATTGATAGACGATAAATAATGATGAAGTTAGTGCCTACTTTTTCTCGAACACCTTTTACAATATCTATTGCAAGGCGGGCTCTGTTCTCAAGACTGCCACCCCACTCATCACTTCTATGGTTAGTTCTTTTGCAGAAAAACTGGTTAATCAGATAACCTTCTGAGCCCATAATTTCCACACCGTCGTAACCCGCGTCAAATGCCAAGCTCGCACACTTAATATAATCTTTTATCGTACTTCTTACGCCACGAGACGACAGCTCTCTAGGCTTAAACGGCGTGATAGGAGATTTCATTGGAGAGGCAGACACCGCAAGAGGATGATAACCATAACGACCGGAATGCAGAATTTGCATACAAATCTTACCGCCTTCGGCGTGCACAGCGTCGGTAATAACACGGTGCTTTTTCGCATGTCCTTTACGGGTCATTCTGCCTGCGAAAGGCGCCACCCAGCCTGATATATTTGGGCTGATACCGCCGGTCACAATTAGACCGACACCACCTTTTGCACGCTCGGCATAAAACGCAGCTAGTTTGTCAAATCCGCCTTTTTCTTCTTCAAGGCCAAGGTGCATAGAACCCATTAGCGTTCTGTTGCGAAGCGTAGTAAAGCCTAAATCCAGTGGTTCAAGTAGGTGAGGGTAAGGTGATGTCATTATTATTAGCACTCATTTGTCAGTTTTACTTGATGCTAACACTAATTAAAAAAGTTGCCAGACCCACGAGATAGTCTGGCAACCGAAAAAGGGAGCCAGGGAACGGTCTCCCTTAACTGGCTCCGTTAGTAAGGTGCAACCTTACCAATGATAATTCTCTTACTGCGCTTAATTAGAGAATAAAATTTGTCAAAACCACTCTTTATTTCTTCTTTTGAGTAATGTTGCGCAAGTGATTTCATGAACTTGACGTCTTCAGCCGTTCTAGAAAACTCGAATTCTTCTCCCGGATTGTTGGTAGGGTAAATCACCATGAAACTATATTCGCCAGTTGTCATAGTATAAAGCGTAGGAACCGCCACGCCGGCTAGCTTAGAGCCTTCAATGAAGTACTTTGTAACTAATTCCTTAAACGTATCTTCTTGTCCAACTTCAACGTCGAAAAAGAACATCATTGAATAGTCAGTAATTTCACTTTTCTCGGGGGCAAGGTTGTCAAGGTACGCTTGCCATTCATCATCAGATACTTTGTTGTCTTTAGTATCTTCCTGAGAATATGAGAGGGTACTAAACGCGTTTAGTAGTAGCGTGATGCAAAAAAAAGAAGTCAATTTTTTCATGATTTATTTTCCATGTATGAATTGTTGTTGTGTGGAAAAAGTTACTGTGAATTAATAACTTAAAACTGAAAAAAACATGAAAAAAAGTTGAATTTTGATATTTTTAGCCGTCATGCATTGAAGATGAAAGAGGGAGCTTGGCTCTTCTCGGGGTCTGTTCAGATGTCGGCTAGCAAGATGCCGCTTTAGATGCTAAAGCGGCACAAAAGCATACGGCTTACTATTTTTACACCCCTTTCTCAGACAATAAATTCTCAAGTAAGGGAAGCGGTAAGGCGCCATTTTCTAACACTCGGTCATGGAAATGCTTTAGCGAAAACTTTTCGCCCAGTCTCGCTTTCACTTGCTCACGTAATGACAATATTTTGAGTTGCCCCACCTTGTACATTGGCCCAGAACCAGGCACAACGATAGCTCTATCTACTTCAATTTCGGCTTCGTTTTGACTTAGTGCAACTTCGGTCATCAGATAAGCAACTGCTTTTTCACGGGACCATCGCTTTATATGGATACCTGTATCTATAACCATTCTTGCGCTTCTTAATAGGTCGTAGTGAAGATAGGAAAGCACTTCTTCTGGCGTTTCATAAAGACCAAGCTCATAACCAAGCTGTTCGGCGTACATTGCCCATCCTTCCATATAGGAGCCGAATGGTGTTTGTGAAATGATATAGGGCAGCCCCGCAAGCTCGCTAGTTACAGAAGTTTGGTAATGGTGCCCCGGGATCCCCTCATGAAAGGTTAATACAGGCAAACTGCTTTTAGGTAGCGCCTTCATATCACTTAAATTTACCAAAACTGAATTGTTGCTATATCGGGCTAGGGAGTCATTTTCCTCGGTAAGCAGTGGGCTTCGAATAAACTGTAAATCCGGCACGTCAGGTTGAGAAAATAACTGTGGTAATACCGCTCTCATTTTTTCGTTTTCAGCGTGCATTTCATCCAGTAATGCTTGTCGTCCTTCTGGTGAGTCAGCAAAGTAGAGATCGTCATTTGATAAGAATGAATTCATAGCTTGAGCTAACGTCATTTGCTGGAAACCGAAATCTTTAGCGAGAATATCGAGCATTTGTTCTTGGAGACGGGCAACTTCACTTTCCCCGGTTGTATACACATCATCTGGCGTTGTGTCTAACGTAGTAAAAAACTGTAGGTATGCCTCGTAGGCTTTCTCTCCTTCTGGTAAACGCCAATAACCAACGCCTTCTGGCGTTACCTCTAAAAGCGCCTCATACAACGCTATCATTTTGCTGTAGCTGGGATAAACGTAGTTGGAAATAGCATCTTTTGCTTCTTGATAGAATGCTAGTTTTTCATCGTGCTCTAGCTCGTCTAGCGTAAGCATTTTTGTATTGAGCGTCGTTAACAGCGTGTTCTCTTCAACTGCTGGAGCAACAAATTTTGAAAGTTGCCCCAACACGTTTTCGATAACTATATATGGTGGGACTATGCCTAAGCTTTCTCTCAGATGAATACCCTTAATAACGTTGTCAAAATAACGAGCGCTATCTTTAAGCCGTGCTATATAACTTTCTATATCACCCTTATTCTCAATAGGGTGATCATTGGTCATAAATTCGGGAAAACGGCTGTGTAACCCACCAAATGTATCAAGGGGATAATTGTGATACTGGTAAGGCTGAAGCGCTTGTAGGCGATCAAGTAAATGAATGACAGCGACTTGCGTTATTTTTTCTTGACCTGTCAGATCGCGATATTGTGAAACTGTCGATTTAATAGAAGCAAGATCAGGGAGTTTTTCGATAATAGTTAATTTGTCACCGTTATCGAGGGTATAGTTATGTTTATCAATCCCTAAATGGTGCAATCCAAGAGACGTTTTCATTTGAGGGCTTGAAAGCATCAGTTTTAATACTTCTCTATCCAAAAGCACCCTCATGGATAACGGTTTATCAGTATGCCATTGGTAAGTTACGAAAATACTCAACCCGACAACAGTCAACGCAAGTAGGCTAGATAACCACAGTATGACTTTTTTCATTTTTTCCTCAGTTTGAAAATGTATAGAAAGCTGGCGAAAGCTTATATAATTCAACACCCTGATAGTTGAAAAAAACTTGAAATATACTTGAATATTGACGTTGCGAGAGTCGTTTTATGAGGTGTCTAAAGCGCGTAATTTTAGAAAATCGAAAGTTTACGAAGAAGAATGTAAGGAATAGGGATTTTCAAACAGACATAGACTTTTTATACTTTTGTGTAGTTGTCTAACACTAACCCCGTTGCTACTTTAGTATTAAATAAATCAAGATGCTACGCTTCAAGGATGAATGACCTAAATCGTCAATTTAGTATTGGTGGATTAACAATTGACCCTTTAGCCAATACGCTAAAATTCAATTCTCATATTGAAAAGCTCTCACCAAAGGTTATGGAAGTGTTCTGTGCCTTGTTCCAAGGTAACGGCACTGTAGTGACCAGAGAGCAGTTGCTGGACTCTGTGTGGGCTGATAGGTTTGGTGGTGATGAATCGCTTTCTCGTGCCATCTCAGAGCTTCGAAAGTCACTTTCTCGGTTGCTGGATACCAATAAGAAGATAATAACAACCGTTCCTAAACGAGGTTATCGGCTTGAGTTATCACTATTGACAGAAATTTGTCAGGTACAACGCGCTGCTGTAGAAGCAGCTCCTGAATTACCGACCACACATTCTGTTCAAGCTCACAGTGTGAAAAAGCGTTCTCCGTTTGTTTATTTGCTCATGCTTGCAACTGTGTTGATAGCAATCGTTACAGTATTTTTCAGTGTCTTTGGTGACAATTCTCAGAAGGAATATCGAGTACTTGTCATTCCTTTTGACGTGACAGACAGTGACAACAAAGATGAACGTATCTTAGCAAACGGCCTACTTGAGTTATCTCTCACGCATTTGTCACACGTTGACAATTTCAAAGTAGCGAGTCGAACGTCGAGTGCTTATTTTAAAACCAATAAACATAGCCTTAGGGAAATTCAAAGCTTGTTGCCCGTTGATCTTATTCTTGAGGGAGCTGTAAGACGTGATGGAAACTACCATACCGTAACCTATAGACTCGTTGAAGTAGATTCGGGGTTTACACTTTTTTCCGAGAGCAAAACAGTAGAGTCATTGAACATACAGGGTGCAGTTAATGACCTTGTCATGAATACCACTGCACATTTGGGAATTGAGCATAAGCTGATTGCACCTAGTCCTCAATCTGAAGAAGCTTACCGACTTTATCTGTTAGCAATGGATATCCTTCTCCAGAATTACACTCTTGAAGCCCTTCAAAAGGCTCAGGATTATCTTATAAGGGCGAATGCTCAGTCGTCTGCTGACCCGCTAATTGTTGAGGCAATTACAAGTAATTATCTTGAGATGATGAACTTAACGTCAGGGGAAGAGCAAAAAGATGTGATAAGTTCTGCTCAGGACTTTCTGAAGAAAAGTAGAGAGCTTGGCGTTTCGAGTAGCACATTATCTTTTTTTGAAGGTATGCTGTACATGCCGCTTATTAGTGATCCAGCAAGAGGTGATATACAAAAGGCGTTAGCTCATTTTTCCGAGGCTAAAATGCTGGGTGAGAAAAGTTTTAATTTTTACTTCAACTACACGTATTTGCTGACTATTCACCATCAATACAAAGAGGCCCTTGCCATAGCGAAAGAGGGGATTGCGACCCATCCTCTCTCCTTTCGGCTTTACGGCGGGCTTGCGTTTGTTAACTTACTGCTTGGTGATGAAAAAGCAGCGCATTCACTGTTTAGCAAAATGCGTGAAATAGCGCCACAAGACCCCACAACAGCATGGATGGAGGCGCTTTCGGCCACAATGTCCGGGGAATATCAGCAAACATTAGATTGGACAAGTCAAACACGTGCAGATAGTCCGCCAATAAAAACGCTGATGCTTGATTTGAGCGTACTAATAACCGCTGACAGGAAAGACTTTTTAACGAATATATGGGCGTTATGCGAAGAAAACTTGGTGTCGCAAACGTTAACCGAAACTGATTGCTTTCATCTGTCGTTCGCTAAAGCTATCCACGAAAAAGATATTCCTGCATTGCTATCACATTTGAATAGCGTGGAAAATATCCATGTAAGCTCGCCCCATATTCGAGCAATGATTGGACAAGCGTTATATTTGTTGCCTGGCTATTTATTGAGTGATCACAAAGCGCTTTTTGAAGACCTTATTGCTGGTGAGTTAAATGGCGGGGGATTTTCAAATTTGGCGTCGCTAAACTTACTGACCGCAATTCATTTTGCACAACATGGCAATGAAATACATTCATTAGATGAGATAAATACGAAGATTGCCGCAATTTTCAATGAAAAAGAGATGCCAATTTCTTTTAACGCGGAGTATTTAGCGCTTTTGGGTGATACTGACCGTGCATTTACCTTGTTGCAGTCACTCGTTGATAGCGATGATGTGATACCCATTGGGCGGTACTACGCCTATTTTGATAGTCCTTCTTTTCTATTGCTCAATGAAGATGAACGCTTTCTTGAGTTGAAAAAGCGATATCAACGCAAGCTTGATATACTGAATCGTTCGCTAGAATGGCGACTCTAGAGAACGGTAACAGAGAAAAAATTCATATTAATTTCCTATTTTTTTCCAGATAAAAACTAGGGGCTATTTCATTCTTTTCCTCGAAGTATCGGTTTGATTGGCAACATTATTGCCAGTAATAAAAAGGAAAAGTTATGAAAAACGCGATCATTAAAACGACACTGGTAGGCGTGTTGTTAGCAGGAGCTTTCGAGGCTTTATCGGCTCCACTTTCTACATTGTATGTTGAAGACTATTATGAGTTGCTCAAAAAACGTTATTACTCTGTTAGTGTGCCGCCGACTAACCCGCTTTCTAAAACATACACACCTGAGCCTGCACCTGTTAGACCTATATTGCCAGGCCCTATATCACCTAAAAAGCCTGTTGTACCTGAAACACCGCCACCTGTACAAGAGCCGCCAAAGGTTGATTTACCTCAAGGAGGACTAACGAGTGCTTGGCCTTCAGCCTACAAAGGGACATGGGCTCTTAAAGCACAGCTTTATTCTCAAAACGCAGATGAACTCTTAATGATGCGAGTAATTGATGGCGAGCGGATTGATATCGTTTCTCAAGATGGCGTGATGCAAATTGGTTTACTGAGCAACGTAAACAAGGGTGTTTACACCATTAATACCGTTTCAATGTGTCAATGTGCTAGTAGCGATGTGGCGTATACGGTGAACTCGTATTCTGTTGCCTTTAACCAATTTGATGAAATAGAGGGTGAGTTTACAGCGTACCACTATACTGCGGAAGGAACATTAGTATCTGATGAGTCAGGTGACGTAACGGGAACACTATTCAACTTTAACCATGGCAGGTAGTTTAGAATGCAGATAAGACATTAATGTCTTATCTGCATGTGCTGATGTTAAAACCGATGTATCTACTCGTCGACAAACATCTTTTGCTGAAACTTTAGCGTCTGTTTTGTCGTCCCTTTTTTCACATCAATGTTGAAACGAAATGTCTCTTGATCGCGAAATGGCAATACGGCTAAGTAATAAATTGCATCGCCTTCCTCTACCTTTTTAAAGGTTAATTGGCGAGTATTACCGAGTAAATTTTTAGCATTACCTGACACATCGACTCGTTGTGCCTCGCCAGTTGCCTTGTCTAGCACTGAAATGTTTACCAGTGCATTAAACTTACTTCTTACGATACCGTAGCTAGAGGCAACTTCAGGTGTTAGAAAGGGCGTACCCACAACGATATAATGTACATCCCATTCGCCAAGGGTTTCTTTTTGCTCTGCAAACGTATGGGGGCTTAACAGCGCCAGCATTGCGGCAAGAACGGTGAGTATTGTCGATTTTAGGTTATTCATTGGTCTTTACCTTACCTATACAATGAAGTTTCAGAAACCTTAATAAAAAGGAAACGTTTCTTGTAGAAGTAACTGCAAAAATTGCAGCGCAATAATGGCAATGAGTACCGATAAATCAAGGCCACCTAGGGGCGGAATGATGCGGCGAATAGGGGCTAAAAACGGTTCGGTAAGTTGATGTAACACGTAGTCTACAGGAGAGCGCCCTTGCGACACCCAACTTAGAATGGCGCGCAATAATAGCACCCAGAACATTAATGACAGCGTTTCTTTAATTACCCCAATGACTGAGAGAATAGCCACGCCCAGTGGATTTAAATTACCGCCAAACATCAGTCCAAGGGTGACGATTTTAAGCGCGCACACAACAACAGCTAACACGAAGGTAGCAGTATCGAAGCGACCAATAGAAGGGATAACACGGCGCAACGGCCCTACGATAGGGTGTGTTGCCTTTACGACAAACTGGCTTAGTGGGTTATAAAAGTCTGCCTGCACCACTTGTAACCAAAGGCGCAAGATCACTACCATCAAATAAAGACTAAATAAGGTATCAATCAAAAATACCGTTGCGTTCATGTTTTTCTTTTCCTACAAACGTTATAGCTGTTTGGCCATTTCTTCAGCACGTGCTACAGCAGCACGCATCGACTTACTTACAATATCTTTAAGGCCTTCATTAATGAAGGTGTTTACGGCTTCAGCTGTAGTACCACCCTTAGACGTAACTTGGGCGCGAAGTTCGCTTAATTCAAGGTCTGGGTTGTTACAAACCATTTCGGCTGCACCTAACATAGCTTGTTGAACCATTAAACGTGACTGCGCTTTATCAAAGCCCATATTCATCGCTTCTTCTTGCATGTTTTGCAGGAACAAGAAGAAATAAGCAGGGCTGCTTCCGGCAGCGGCGATAACGCCATTTATGCCATCTTCTTTTTCTACCCATACAGTTTCACCGACACTATTCATCACATCGTCAACGTATTGTCTGTCCGACTCAGACACTGTGTCGTCAGCGTACATACCCGACATCCCTTTACCTAATAGGCTAGGGGTGTTTGGCATTATGCGAACTACCGGGTGTTGGCCACCTAACATCTCTTGCAAGCGGGCGACGGGCAATCCTGCCGCTATACTTAAGAATAATTTACCTGAAAGGTCATTATTTTCCTGTAACGCCGCACACATATCGCCCATTATTTGCGGCTTAACTGCAAGCACAATGGCATCAGCAAATTGGCATGCTTCATCATTGGACTGGGTGGTGTGAATGCCAAATTCGGCTTTTAAACCCTCTAATTTAGGTGTTGACGGGTTTGCTGCAAGAATATTTTCCTTTGCATAACCTGACTTAATTAGACCACTGATAATGCTGCGGCTCATGTTACCCGCGCCAATAAATGCTAATTTCTTCTGTTGCATGTAAATCCTCTGTGTTGATTTGCGTTTGCTAATGAGTGGTGTTTGCTCACTGGCGCGAGCGAGACTTATCCTTGAGGGTAATCTCGCTTGCCAAAAATAGCAGTTCCAATACGTACCATTGTAGACCCGTGCTGTATTGCTTGTGTCATATCACTACTCATTCCTACGGACAGGGTATCAAAATTGCTCAGTGATGTATGGTAAAGGTCGAATATTTCCTTCAACTTAGCGAGAGTTTGCTGTTGTTGTATCTCACTTGGATTAGCTTTGGGTATAGCCATCAAGCCACGAAGCTGAAGGCGTTCTTGACTAGTAACAAAGCGAATCAATCCGTCGAGTTCATCAACTGAAACACCGGACTTGCTCTGCTCATCGTCAA
The DNA here is from genome assembly GCF_020515205.1 of Alteromonas sp. McT4-15. Classification (NCBI taxonomy): domain Bacteria; kingdom Pseudomonadati; phylum Pseudomonadota; class Gammaproteobacteria; order Alteromonadales; family Alteromonadaceae; genus Alteromonas; species Alteromonas sp. McT4-15. The sequence goes on along the minus strand of NZ_JAJALG010000002.1, from coordinate 182,437 downwards.
TATTGACCTGAATACACACGTTAAGTGGTGGCAAGTGACTTGGACGCTGTTCATTTAAACGGCGGGCAATTTTCTCTCTGTCAACCGATTGCACCCAATGAAAATGCTCAGCGACGATTTTGGTTTTGTTCGACTGGATAGGACCAATCATATGCCACTCAATATCAGGTAGGTGAGCAAGTTCCTGTGTTTTTTCAACACCTTCTTGAACGTAGTTCTCACCAAACATACGTTGTCCCGCTTCATACGCTTCCATAATATCTGATACGGGTTTAGTTTTGCTAACCGCTAGTAATTTAATGGAATTTGGTGGACGATGTGCACTGGTAGCGGCTTTGTCTATTCCTTTTCGTGCGGAATTTAGTCTTTCTGCTATTGTTTGCATTATTCACCTTGTTTTGGAGAAGTGGTTGTGGATATTACCGAACTTTTGGCTTTCAGTGTTAAGAATAACGCCTCAGATTTACACTTATCAGCAGGCTTACCCCCAATCATTCGTGTCGATGGAGAGATGCGTAAACTGAATGTACCCGCCCTAGATCACAAACAGGTGCATGCGCTCGTTTATGAAATTATGAACGACATGCAGCGTAAAGAATACGAAGAAAACTTAGAAACCGATTTCTCGTTTGAAGTAAACGGCTTATCGCGTTTTCGTGTTAACGCTTTTGTTCAAAACCGTGGTGCTGCTGCGGTGTTGCGTACCATCCCAAGTAAAGTGCTGACACTTGACGATTTAGGCGCGCCAGAAATTTTTAAAGAAATCATCAACCAGCCTACGGGAATTGTGCTGGTAACCGGCGCTACAGGTTCGGGTAAAAGTACCACGCTTGCCGCCATGGTTGACCATATCAATACGCATAAACGCGAACATATCTTAACCATTGAAGACCCTATCGAATTTGTGCACGACAATAAGCTGAGCTTGATTAACCAGCGTGAAGTACATCGCGACACTCATTCATTTAATAACGCACTTCGTTCAGCGTTGCGTGAAGACCCTGATGTAATCCTCGTCGGTGAGCTACGTGACCTTGAGACTATTCGCTTGGCTATTTCTGCCGCTGAAACAGGCCACTTGGTATTTGGTACACTTCACACCAACTCTGCACCCAAAACCATCGACCGTATTATCGATGTATTCCCAGCAGAGGAAAAAGCCATGGTTCGCTCTATGCTGTCTGAGTCATTGCGCGCGGTTATCTCGCAAACACTGCTGAAAAAAGTGGGTGGGGGACGCGTCGCGGCACACGAAATTATGGTGGGTATACCGGCTATACGTAACCTTATTCGTGAAGATAAAGTGCCTCAGATGTATTCTGTTATTCAAACTGGGCAAGCCCACGGTATGCAAACCATGGATCAGTGCTTACAGCGTTTGGTCGCAATGGGTGTAATTACTAAGCAAGATGCAGCCGAAAAATCTATCGATAAAAAATCGATGAGTGGTCTATAAGGAGCGCCAATGCTAGATACCTTATTACAAAAAATGGTCGACTCGAACGCGTCCGATTTATTTATCACCGCAGGTTTTCCTGTCAGTGCGAAAATCAACGGCAAGCTAACGCCAATCACCGAAGGTGTGTCGTCTGAAGAGGCCTCATTAGCATTGGTTCATGAAGCCATGAGTGAAAAACAGCGAGACGAATTTCACACGTCGAAAGAGTGTAACTTCGCTATCGTTAGAGAAGGTATTGGCCGTTTCCGCTGTTCAGCATTTTGGCAACGTGATCAGGCGGGCATGGTGGTCCGTCGCATTGTGACTCAGATCCCAAAAGCAGACGATTTAGGTCTGCCAACTGTCCTAAAAGACATCATTATGGCCAAGCGGGGCTTGGTGCTTTTCGTGGGGGGCACGGGTACAGGTAAATCAACGTCACTCGCGGCACTCATTGGTCATAGAAACGAAAACTCTCATGGTCATATATTAACGATTGAAGACCCGATTGAATTTGTACACGAGCACAAAAATTGTGTTATCACCCAGCGAGAAGTAGGCATAGATACGCAGTCGTTTGATGACGCGCTTAAAAGCTCATTGCGTCAAGCACCAGATGTCATCCTCATTGGTGAGATTCGCTCAATGGAGACTATGGAGTACGCCATGTCTTTTGCTGATACCGGACACTTGTGTGTGGCAACACTCCACGCGAATAATGCCAATCAGGCTATCGAGCGCATTATGCACCTTGCGCCAAAAGATCAGCACGACAAACTTCGTTTTGACTTAAGTCTGAATATTCGAGCAATTGTAGCGCAGCAGTTAGTGCCGACACCTGATGGAAAAGGTCGTGTGGCGGCCATTGAGATTTTGCTTAACTCGCCATTGGTACGCGACTTAATACAGCGCAATGAAATCGGTGCGCTAAAAGAAGCGATGAAGAAAGGCAAAGAGCAGGGCATGCAGAGTTTTGATATGGCGCTATACGATTTGTATAAAGCGGGCAAAATTGACATGGACCAGGCGCTTCATCATGCCGACTCGCCGAACGATTTACGCCTAATGATTAAGCTTGATACGAAAGACGGTTCAAGCTTGGGCACATTGTCTAATGTCTCAATTGACATGGATGACTAAACTTCATCAATGGATAGGTTGTCGCGTCGTTGAAAAAACTATTTTCTTCACAAAATGCGTTCGAGATTCAGGCAGTGCGAAGTGAACTCGACGCGCTGTCTATCCCTTATTTAGTAAAAAATGAGTTTGCTGGTGGCGCAATAGGTGAACTGCCTTGGCAAGAGGCACAGCCTGAATTGTGGTTAGTGGACGAGAGTTGGTATGCCAGGGCCAGTAAAGTGATTGATGCCTTGTTTAACGAAACTTCATCAACGACTCCTCATTCTCATCAAGACTGGGTGTGCACAATCTGTAGCGAGGAAAATGGCGGCGCCTTTGAGGTCTGCTGGCAATGCAATGAAGGGCGAAAGCCAGAGTAAGACATGTTACTCGTATTGGCTTTCGTTCCAACTTGCGAAAATCACGCAGGCTGACACGCTGTCTACCTTATCTTTGGTGAGCTTCTTATAGCCACCTAGTTCAAACAACATGGCTTTAGCATCCGTAGTGGTGAGCCTTTCGTCGCATTCTTCTACTGCAACTCGAAAGCGCCCGTGCAAGCGGTTGGCGAATTTACGCGCACGCTGTGTCATCTCTTGCTCTGTACCATCCATATTTAGCGGTAAACCAACGACCACGACATGCGGTTGCCATTCGTCGTAAAGTTTTTGAATTAGATCCCAATCGGGAATGCCGTCGCGAGCTTTAAGGGCCGCGAGGGGGGCGGCAGTACCTGTAATTTCTTGTCCTACGGCAACCCCAATACTTTTTGTACCAAAATCAAAGGCAAGAACGGTGCGACTACCCACCTCAGGCATGTCCTGCTCCCGGTGCCAGTTGCCATACATCGACACCAAGCTTATTAACGGTTGCTTGCCACTTTTTGTGCATGGGCGTGTGAAATAAAATTTCTTCGTCGGCTTCTATGGTTAACCACGCGTTTTCTTGCATTTCTTTTTCTAATTGCCCGGCAGTCCAGCCAGCGTAACCTAAGGCAATTAACACATCGTCAGGACCTTGGGCGTTTCCGATGGCCGTAAGAATATCTTTCGATGTTGTCACCATGATGCCAGGGGCTAGTTTCAAGCTAGAGGCCCACTCTTGTTGAGCTGAATGCAGTACAAAGCCTCTTTCTTGACTTACCGGCCCGCCAGCAAGGACAATTTGCTCTGCTTTTTCATCAGATACTGTCAATTCTTTATTAGTCTGCTCCAGCAATTGCTTAACATTCATTGTTGAGGGCTGATTGACCACAATACCCATAGCGCCATCGGCGTTATGCTCACACACATAGATGAGCGAACGAGAAAAATACGGGTCATCTAAGCTTGGCATGGCGACCAAGAAATGGTTTTGTAAGCTTTTTAATTCCGTCATGCTACTTCTCTCGCTCAATGACTTCGACAATATCCAGTTAAAGTGTAGATTATTTGTTCGCCAAGCGCTTTTCGATAGCATCAAATAGCGCGCCCATGATGTCGACATCAAACGCAGCTTCTATTTCTCTTACGCAAGTCGGACTGGTAATATTGATTTCGGTAATCTTATTGCCGATAACATCTAACCCAACGAACATTATGTTGTTTTCTTTAAGTTTCGGTGCAATGGCTTGGGCAAGTGCACGGTCTGATTCAGAAATAGGCTGTGGGCGGCCTGTGCCGCCAGCGGCTAAGTTGCCGCGTGTTTCACCTTTGGTAGGCAAGCGAGCAAGACAGTAGGGCATAACTTCACCGTCAACGATCAGAACACGTTTGTCACCCTCTTTAATTTCAGGAAGGTATTCCTGAACCATCATGTAACGGGTGCCTAATTTCGTTAGTGTTTCAATGATGACACCTAAATTATTGCCATCTGGCTTAACGCGGAATATAGATGCGCCACCCATACCATCAAGTGGTTTACAAATTATATCCTGATGCTTGGCATGAAATTCGCGCACAAGCGCTTGGTTATTGGTTACCAGTGTATTAGGGATATGTTCAGGGAAATACGAGGTGAATAGCTTTTCGTTATAATCGCGTAGCGCCTGAGGGTTGTTTACCACTAAGGCACCAGCATCTTGCGCTAATGAAAGTACTTGTGTTGCGTAAAGAAACTCACTGTCAAACGGCGGGTCTTTGCGCATCAATAGCACATCAATATCACCAAGGTGAACAGTTGCTTCATCTTCTATAGTGTAGAAGTCGGTCGCTTGGTCGGTAACGCTTACCGTTTTGGCAATACCCATTGGCTTACCATTGTCTAGGTACAAGTCCTTAAGTTCAAAGTAAACGACTTTTGCACCGCGGCGCTGTGCTTCAAGCATCATTGCAAAGCTAGTGTCTTTATGCGGTTTAATGCTCGCAATGGGGTCCATGATCACGCCGACGGTATAGTGCATAGTATTCTCACTTTGGATTAAATTGAACGGGCTTAGCTAATGGCAAAAATATTGAATTACCACATTATCCTATAAATTGGGCCATGGGTGATTTCTTCAAGCCTTCATATATAAGAGAAAATGGTAATTACTTATGTCAACTTGGGTACTAAACGTCACCATGTTGAGCTTGTAAGATACTAAGGCTCGTTATTGCTGCGGTTTCAGTGCGTAAAATACGCGGCCCTAAACTGACTGATTGGTACCCACTTTCGTTTGCCATGTGTATTTCTGATTCCGACAATCCACCCTCTGGGCCGATAAGAAGTCGATAACCTTGAGCATTATAAGGTTGTCTGGTTAAACTTTGCTGAGCACCCGGTGCTAACACGAGTCGAGTGGTGGCTGTCGAGCTTGCCAACCACTGATTGAGCGAAACAGGAGAGTGTAATGTGGGCAGCACATTACGGCCGCTTTGCTCACACGCGCCAACGATGATTTTTTGCCATTGTTGTAGCTTTTTTTCCCAGCGAGCTTCGTCAAGTTTTACAGTGCATCGTTCTGTAATAATTGGTGTAATCTCTGTTACACCTAACTCTACGCTTTTTTGTAACACCGTATCCATTCTATCCCCTTTTGACACTCCCTGACCTAGGTGTAGATGTAACGGGGATTCCTTGGCAATGGAAAGACACGCGTCGGCTTCAACAATGACTTTCTTTCGCTGAATACTAATGATAGTCGCACTGTATTCGTTACCGTCGCCATTGAAAAGCACAATAGGTCTATTGGGTTTGATGCGCAACACGGTTGCAATGTGATGACCCGCATCTTCAGTTAACGTGAATTCTTGTTCTAAAGGAATAGGAGAAGGGTAATAAACTCTTGGAATACGCATATCATTTCAGCACGATTTATATTGCGCTCTATGATACGTGTCAGACTGTATAGGTTGCAATGCTACTGACGATTTCGTGAAAAAAAATCAAGGAATCGTCAGTAGCATGCATTCTTACAGTGTCTTGATAATGTCTTACTTTACCTAAGTGGTAAATTACGCCACTGTTGGTGTTGACCGGTTTGCAGACGTTTCCAGCTTCTCGCTTGTACGAGAAGAGGGCGTTACTGCACGGTCTTGAGTTCTTGCGTATTTGGTATGTTTACCTTTATCGGTGCGCAATGAATAAAGAAACAAGCACAAAACGACCGAAAATAATATTGTGAGAAGCAACATGCGTTAATCCTTTATTTTACATAGTTTGCTAAAGCTTGAATGGTGACATAAATGTCATTGATGCGAATATTTTCGAATCAATTCCCTTTCGTCACATCGTGCTCTAGTGTAAAACGTTGTGGTTAAAAAATCATCAAAAAAATACTTTTAGATCTCTGCTACTTCCGGAAAAGAGCGAGCTTTAGTTTTTGAGAAAATCGCATTCCTCTTTAAACTTGTGCTTTAAATATACAGGTTTTGATTTGTAGTAACGTATGTCAGCTAATACGCTGTGATGTACTTTACGAAATCTGAGTGACAACTTGATGACACGCTACATAAAAAAGCGTAGTAATGCTTTTTTATTTGCTGTATTGATCTTTGGTTTAATCTTTGGAGGTGAATCGCCTAGTTTCAGTAGACTTTAGAACGAATTTTCATCACAAGATTACATACTGTATTGGTATGAAGATAAATAGCTGATACCGTTACGTTGATAAACAATAAATCACCACAAGGAATATACTATGGAAGACAAGCTCACGCTTTTTTCTGCAAGTGATGTTGAACGTTACATAAATGATTACGCAATACCGTGGGGTATTAACATTGCCATGGCAATTGCCATTTATGTGATAGGTAGAATTGTCGTTGGGTTTTTGTTGTCTGTATTTAGACGCCTAATGGCCAAGTCAAAATATGACAACATGCTGGTAGACTTTTTAGAGTCTATTTTAAGCGCTATCTTGATGTTGTTCGTGATAGTAGCTTCGCTTGACCAGCTTGGTGTAGATACGACATCACTAGTGGCTATATTAGGTGCAGCAGGTCTAGCAATAGGTTTGTCTCTTCAAGATTCACTGAAAAACTTTGCTGCAGGCGTGATGCTACTTGTCTTTAAACCGTTCAAAGCTGGCGATTTTGTTGAAGCAGCGGGAACCGCTGGCTCTATTGTAAAAATTGGTATTTTTACAACCACTATGAACACGCCAGACAACAAAGAGATTATCGTACCTAACGGTAATATCTATAGCGGCAATATTACGAATTACTCAGCCAGAGAAACGCGCCGTGTCGATATGATTGTGGGTATTGGCTATGATGCCGATCTGCTTAAAGCGAAGCGTATACTTCAGGAGTTAGTTTCTGAAGATGAGCGAATTTTGGCGGAGCCAGAGCCAAAAATTGCGGTTTCAGAACTTGCCGATAGCAGCGTTAATTTTGTAGTTCGACCGTGGGTAAACTCAGCTGATTTCTGGGGCGTAAAGTTTGATTTCACTGAGAAAGTAAAACTGCGTTTTGATGAAGAAGGTATTTCTATTCCATTCCCTCAAATGGATGTACATCTTCACAAAGCAGACAGCGAATAATCATCGCAATAAAGAAAAAAAACGCCGCAATTGCGGCGTTTTTTGTTTTTTTAATTACTTACAGCTTGGTCTACTGCGAGTAGCTTGGTAATTCGCATAGGCATTTGGCATGTTTGCCTGCAAGTTTTCAATACGGGTCTGCGGTGCAGGGTGAGTCGACATAATTTCCATTGGTCTGTTACCACCACTTGCGGCATCCATATTTTGCCATAGGTTAACCGATTGTCTCGGGTCGAAGCCTGACTTGGCCATAAGGTCTAAACCGATGACATCAGCCTCTGATTCATGTGTACGACTGTAGGGAAGTTGAACCCCCACCTGAACACCTAATCCAATGGCTGCCATAATAGGCCCAGACTGAGATACTTCATTTGCTTCAAGCACTTGGCCAACTGCCTGCGTGCCTACATTAATAAGCGTTGATTGACTCATACGCTCATTCCCGTGTTGTGCAATGACATGCCCAACTTCATGACCGATGACGGCAGCAAGCTGGTGTTGATTTTCAGCCACGTTCAACAAGCCGGTGTAAACACCAATTTTTCCACCCGGCAGGGCAAAAGCATTAACCTGCTCGTCATCAAATACGACGACTTCCCATTGTCCATCAAAAACAGAAGCCGGTACTTGTGCCGTAATTGCGTTGGCGACACATTCAACGTATGAGTTTTGCACACGCTTGCTCGAGACTTTAAGCTCTTCTTTCATGCTGGTGAACGCTTGATCACCCATTTGAGCTAGCTGACTTTCTGAATAAAGCAGAACTTGATTACGTCCTGTAGGTGAAGTTGCACAACCTGAAAGTGCCATTGTTGCTGCAACGATTGCCGTAGCGGCGAGTTTCATTTTCATAATTAATCCTTTTCAACCTACCTTTATAACGTTTTGGGAGCGCAAAATGTTCAAAATTAGTAGGGCAAATCAACATGTTCACTGTCGCTATAGTACACGTAAAATGAATGTGGTGAATAGATTGCCGTAGTGATTGACATAAAGATGACAATAAAATGCAATTTGAGCAGGTTGAAAAGGCTTTAAAAACGGTTTTTCGATGCAGTGTCGTTAAGTTTTGGTTCATTTTACATGGCGTAATGTGATGGATGAAAACTATTTACCGGAACCGCTGCTATGTCTACTAACACTAGGCCCCCCCTAAAAACTCGCTTACAGGCTACATCTTCGCTGCTTTTGATCACGTTACTTGGTTGCCTATCAGGATGCACAGTAACGGGAGAAGTTCCAAATAGTGAGCGAAACCAATTTGTCACAATGTTTTACGCTACAGTAGCCGACGTTACACCAATTCGCTTCGAGTCTTATGCTGAGGAGGCCGCTGCTGTAGGTGCTGTAGAGGGAGCGCTCTACAATTTTGGCGATGACGATATGCTATTTTCAGCCCTTTTTGGTGCTGTATTCAGTGGAATAGCAGTTTCCATTATGGAAGGTGATTTGAATGGTCTAGAAGTTGGCTTACAGGCTGTTGATGGAGACTACGTTGTGGTTACTACCGAGCAGGATGACATCGAAGTGGGAGACTGTGTTAGTGTGAGAGTTGGGGGAGAAGTACAGCTTTACCACGTTCATCCCGATTACTGTAACCAGGCATTTTAGATTTTAAATAGTCACATTGCGCGCTAAATGACAATTGTATGACGGACTTTGCGCTGGTTTGACTTTGTCATTGAATGAGCCGATTGTGAATTGATTACTACACTCTGCATTACGGGGCTCGCCGTAGCTTTTTATACGTTTTGCCAAATTAATATTTGTGTCATAAACTGGTCCTAATTTATACATAGAAGTTAAATGATTTTTCTGGTGTACTGGTGTTTTAGACAATGATACTCGTTAGTGCTGGTAATATTGCTGGCATTGACAAGGTTTTTGTTCAAATACAGTAGACGTGCGACACAAATATAAAAAGGAAAGCAAATGGCAGTGCGTAATAAGTTTAAAGTAGGGTTACTCGCATTTTTAGTTTCAGCAGCACTTACAGGTTGTGGCCTAGATGGTGACGACGGTGCGCAAGGCGAAACTGGCGCTCAGGGCCCGCAGGGTGAGCAAGGTGAAGCTGGTGCTGATGGTTCGGATGGTACAGACGCCTCTATCGGCATTTCAATGGACATCGTGGGGCGCGCGTTTCTTGGTGATCAAGGTGCGGCTGAAATTGTTCAATACCACGCAGCGACTAATACCATCTACGCTACAAACGGCGCCACCAACACAATCGCGGTGATTCCAGCAGCTAGCGTGTCGACGGCTGTAATGCAGGACCCTATCAATACTACAACACTCACACCGACGACCATTAGCTTACCTGCTGATATTAATGGTGTTGCGCTTGGTGGCCTCACGAGCATTGCAATTAGTGGCGACCTTATGGCGGTTGCAGTGCCTGCAAGCGTTAAGACAGACAACGGTTATGTTTTATTCTACGAAGGGCTTGATAGCTCAGCGCCTGTTTTCCTTGATTCGGTTGAAGTAGGTGCTCTACCTGATATGGTGACCTTTACACCTGACGGTGGTAGAGCCTTAGTGGCAAACGAAGGTGAACCTTCAGATGATTACACCGTTGACCCTGTAGGCTCAGTAACTGTTATCAACATCCTAGCAAGTGGCGAGCCTGAAGAGTCAGGAACTACGGTTGGGTTTACCGCATTCAATGGCATGGAAGCAGAGCTGATGGCACAGGGAATGATGTTCCCGAACCCTGCTGGCCAAACGATAAATGGCACAACTATCACTACATCTGTTGCGCAAGATTTAGAGCCTGAATACATTACTACCACCAACGATGTAGCTTATGTTAGCTTGCAAGAAAATAATGGCTTAGCAGTAATTGACCTTGAAGATTTGACGGTTCAGGTTGTTGGCTTGGGCACGAAATCATGGGCTGGATTGAACATTGATATTCAAGAAGATGATTCGGTAAGCTTTGGACAATACACGGGTTTGTACGGCGTGTATCAGCCAGACACTATTGCCAACTTCACATGGAAAGATGCAACGTTCATCGTTACGGCTAACGAAGGTGACGCTCGCGAATATTTCTTCGCTGCAGCTGATGCGGCGGCATGTACTGCTGCTGGTGGCGTAGAATTCGATGCAGACGATGGCTGTTTAGCATATACCGATGAAGTAAAAGTGGAAGACTTAACCGCTGAAGCCAATTCTGAGTTAGCTATGTTGCAAGCAACAGGGGAAGCGGACGGCCTGCGTGTAACTACTGCCATGGGCGATGCTGATGGTAACGGCGAATACGACGCTGCTTATGCTTACGGCGCACGTTCATTCACTATATGGGATCAGAACGGCTTAGTGGTTTATGATTCTGGCGACGACTTCGAGCGAATTACCGCATCAGTTCACGGTGCACAGTTCAATAACGGTGACGACGAAAACGCGGGCGATTCTCGCTCTGAGAACAAAGGGCCAGAGCCTGAAGCGCTAACAGTAGGCCAAGTTGGCGATCGCACCTATGCCTTTATTGGTACTGAGCGTATGGGTGGCATTTTCGTGTATGACGTGACAAATCCGTATGATGTACAGTTTGCAGAATATGTGATTAACCGCGACCTAACAGATGGGTTAACAGCCGACAACGTTATCGGTGACTTGGCGCCAGAAAGCTTAGTGTTTGTAAGTGCTGATAATAGCCCAAGTGGTGTTCCGCTTCTTGTTGTTGGTAACGAAGTAAGCGGTACAGTCACGGTTTGGCAAATTAACCAACTGTAGTTGCTAGTCACGTTGGATTGAGCATGTACCAACGTTGATTTACAAAATACAAACGTAAAAAACGCCTCCAGCGGTCAAAGTTCTGACTTCTGGGGGCGTTTTTGTTTGGATCTAATTGGTGCATCTGGTGCGTTGTAATGGTTACAGCGTGCAGTGTTTGAGGTAAGCTATCCAACAAGAGTCTCGAACACACAAGTTCGAAATAGTAAAGGCAACACTGCACAATGGCGTAGACCGTTTTTCCTTAGTGCTTTTGTGAAGGCGTCGTTGCCCCGGTAAATGATTAATAGAGAATGCTTATGTCTCAACAAGTAGTTATTAGTGGTGTGGGTGTTTGGCATCCTAAAGAAAGTATAACTAACGAAGAGTTAGTCGCGAGTTACAATGCTTACGTCGATGCTTTCAACGAAAAGAACAAACAGCAAATTGAAGCTGGCGAAGTCACTGCCATGCCTTATTCTAGTGCAGAATTTATTGAAAAAGCCTCTGGCATAAAAAGTCGATATATTTATCAAAAAGAGGGTGCACTAGATATCGAAAGAATGAAGCCAAAAATCGCACCTCGTGAAGATGGTGAACTGTCTCACCAAGCAGAAATTGCGGTTGAAGCAGCAAAGCTAGCATTGGCCTCTGCAAACGTTCAAGCGCAGGATGTGGATGCCGTTATTGTGTCATGTGCCTATACACAGCGCGCGTACCCCGCTATTGCGATAGAAGTACAAGAAGCGCTAAATATTGAAGGGTTTGGTTTTGATATGTTAGTGGCGTGTTCTGCCGCTACTTTTGGTATGCACCGTGCGTATGAAATGCTTAGTGCGGGTAACGCTAAACGTGTTCTAGTGATTAATCCTGAGTTAGTCTCGCCACAAATTAACTATGCGGACCGCGATAGTCACTTCATTTTCGGTGATGTTGCTACAGCAACGGTTCTAGAATTAGCCGATACAGCGCAAAGCGAGCACGTGTATGATGTGTTAAGCACCAAAGCGCTGACTAAGTTTTCAAACAATATCCGCTCAAACTTTGGCTATATGACACGCGCTGAAGATGTAGATCCTTATGGCCCGGATAAGCTTTTCCATCAAGCTGGACGTAAGGTTTTCAAAGAAGTGTGTCCACTTGCAGCAGCGCATATTGAAGCACATTTAGCGAGTCACGACATTACGCCTGAAGGTGTGAAGCGTTGGTGGTTACACCAAGCTAATATCAATATGAATACCCTCATTTGTAAGCGACTACTAGGCCGTGATGCAACGCGGGAAGAAGCGCCTATCGTACTTGATGAGTTTGCCAATACTGCATCGGCAGGCTCAGTGATCGCATTTGGTCTACATCACGAAGATTTAACGTCAGGCGATATTGGTGTTCTATGTTCTTTCGGTGCAGGCTACTCAATAGGCTCTCTTGTCATCAAAAAACGATAGTACCTAGGTTGGCGAGGCTACGCCTCATGGAACATGCTACTTGGATGACACTGAGTAGCCCCCTTTACAATAATGACAACAAGGGTGGAGTTAACGGATGATTTCTGATGTAGGCTATGCGCTTAATAGCCTCGCTTATTTAGCATTATTGTTGCTGCTGTTAACGGTTAAAAAGCCGGGTGTAGCGAAGCATCTTCTGGTTTTGGCTTCAGCCGCAACATTTGTGTGGTCAACGAGTTTTATCACACTTTTGTTTGGGCCTATCTCACTCAGTGCGTTACTGAGTACCGATGTATTTAAACAGATTGCTTGGCTTCTCTTTCTTGCTGGCTGTATTCAGACAGACTTCAAAAGTTTTCTCGACGTTATAAAGCGGCCTGTCACGCTTATTATCATTGCACCTGCAATAGTAGCGCTTTTTGCACCGTATTTATTACCCATTAACCCGTCATGGAGCTTTCTAGCGTTAATCGTACTGTCTTTAGAAGTACTGCTATTGTTGGAAGTGGTTTATCGACAGGCGGGAAAAGAGCAGTGGGCGTTTAAACCACTGATCATTTATTTGGGGGCAACCAACCTTTTTGAGTTTGTCACCTACGCCAATGCCACCATGGTCAACCAAGTTGAAGTGGGCTATATCGCAGCTCGCGGATACATCTACTTCTTACTAATGCCATTGTTGGTTATTTCTATTCGCCGAATACACCATTGGGGAATAGACATATTCATCTCTCGAGATGTAGTACTTCACAGTTCATTGTTGCTAGTAGCGGGTGGTTACCTGTTTGTTATGGCCATTGTGGGGTACGCGGTTAACTATTGGGGAGGAAGTTGGGGCGCAACAGTTCAGATCATTCTTGTTGTTATGTCTTTCGCTTTGCTCGCAACCGTATTCTTGTCAAACGGCTTTCGTACCAAAATTAAGGTGTTTATCACTAAACACTTTTTTGCAAATCAGTTCGACTATCGCGTTGAGTGGGTAAAGCTAACAAAATGGCTTACCCATGCTGGAGAGCATTCTTCAGATGTGTATTACGCAGGCCTGACAGGGATGCTTAACGCTATCCAGTATGAGTCCGGGCTGCTTTACAAAATGACGAATAGCGGCATTGAATGTATTGCGAAAGCCACAACAGACAATAAAGACGTTTCTAAGGACGCCGAAGTTATACTTAGCACCTTGGCTGACTACACCAAACACAATGGATGGGTTGTAGACACAGAAGCTTACTTGGTAAAGCCTTTTGATTATAACGGACTTAAGCTCGATCGCGATGTATTAAAAGCCTGGGATTACCAGTTATTTGTGCCCTTGATGAAAGATGGTGGGCTGTGGGGCTTTGCGATATTGGCGGCAGGTGATAAAGAAAAGGTTAGCCTTAATTGGGAAGTGAAAGACTATCTCAATGCAGTATCTGAGCAAGTGGGAACTTACATGCAGCACCACGAAGCAGCTCAAGTTGTCGCTGAAAACGCGCAGTTTGCCGCCTTCAATCGCATGTCAGCGTTTGTACTACACGATTTAAAAAATGTGCTTGCTCAGGTGGACTTGATTCTCGCCAATGCCCAGCAACACAAGCACAATCCAGAATTTATCGACGATACGTTTGAAACCCTTGAGCATACGAAAGCGAGAATGGAAAAAATGCTCAAACAGTTAACCGACAAAAAAGCCATGGACGAAGGTGTTAATTCTGAGTTTCTGCTTTCTGAAATAGCTAACGAGGTTGTCTCACATCGTTGTTCTGGCCTAAGTCCTATTCCATCAGTGCATGTTGCCGCTGAGCAATCCGTCATTGTTGATAGGGAAAAAGTAGCCAATGTGCTTTATCATTTAATAAGCAATGCGCAACAGGCCACACCTGACGATGGGGTTGTGGATGTTATTGTTAGCCTAGACAACGATAACAATGCTCAACTTGTTATGATAGAAGACAGTGGCACTGGCATGGACAAACAGTTTATTGAAGAGCGCTTATTTAAGCCTTTTGATACCACAAAAGGCAACGCGGGAATGGGCATTGGTGCGTATGATGCAAAAACATATATTGAGTCTATTGGCGGTAAACTTACGGTGTTGAGTGAGCCGGGGCGCGGAAGTTGTTTTACCCTCTACTTTCCGCTGAGTTAAATAGTATGAGCTCGCGTTTAGCATTAGCGCTATACAATAGATGAAGTTAATTAATAGGACAATAAGAAGATGACTGATACCGTTTTGGTAGTTGACGATGATTTAGGTATCCAGAAGCAATTAAAGTGGAGCCTGACCGATTACAACGTTGTTTTTGCTGATGATCATACTTCTGCTATAGCGCAGTTACGTCGATTTGAACCTAAGGTCGTTACTTTGGACTTAGGTTTACCTCCTGATCCTGCTAATGCGTCAGAGGGGTTGCGTATACTGCAAGATATTATATCGCTAGCACCTCGTACAAAAGTCATTGTGGTGACCGGAAATAACGATAAACAAAACGCGTTAAAAGCAATTGATTTCGGTGCCTACGATTTCTATCAAAAACCTATCGATTCTGACACCATAAAGCTGCTCGTAAATCGCGCATTGAATCTTGCGAAGCTTGAACACGAAAATAATATTCTTGCTCGCACCCGTACGGGCATGTCGCGTATTGTGGGAAATAGCGAGGCAATACAAAAAGTTGTACGTCGCGCTGAGAAAATTGCTAACACCGATATCAGTACGTTATTACAAGGTGAAAGTGGTACAGGTAAAGAAGTGTTTGCACGCAGTATTCACGAGCATAGCCCGAGAAAAGACAAACCTTTTGTGGCGATTAACTGTGCTTCGATACCTGAAAACTTGCTAGAGAGTGAGCTTTTTGGTTACGAGAAGGGCGCGTTTACCGGCGCAAACAAAACAACGTTGGGTAAAATTGAAACTGCGCAGGGCGGTACTCTTTTTCTTGATGAAATTGGTGATATGCCTATAGGGCTGCAAGCGAAAATGTTGCGATTCCTTCAAGAGCGCGTTATTGAGCGCGTTGGTGGAAGAAACGAAATTCCTGTAGATATTCGCGTAATATGTGCGACCCACCGCGATTTACAAGCTATGGTCGCAGAAGAAACATTCAGAGAAGATTTGTATTACCGCGTGGGTGAAATGCCTATTATGATCCCACCATTACGTGAGCGAGACCAAGATATCATCTTACTTGCACGCACGTTCCTAAATATCTATCGCGAAGAGTTTAAGGCAAAAGCTAAGAGCTTTTCTGAGTCAGCGGTGAATGCAATGCTTGCGCACAAGTGGCCAGGTAACATTCGCGAAATGCAAAATAAGCTTAAATCTGCGGTAATTATGGCTGAGGGCAGTGTGATCCAACCTGATGACTTGGGTCTTATGCCAGTCGATGCACAAGATGACCCAGAGACGCTGAATTTGCGCGAAGTACGTGAAATTGCAGAAAGTCGAGCGATTCGCAGAGCATATCAAAAGGCCGAGCAAAACATGTCTAAAACTGCAGAGCTACTCGGTGTAACAAGACCTACTTTGTATTCACTGATTGATAAATATCACATGGAAGATATTAAAAGCAGTGATTAAAGCAACACCTTTTGTTATTTAGCGTCACCCGTTGGCGCTAAATAACAAACTGACGATGGGGCGCTTGCAACACATCGTGTCCGTTAAAGGCTACTTCCACACTGATATTCGCCTTTTTATCTTCAACAAACATCAGTTGCCCGCACACATTGCATACGTGATGAGTTTCACCACTAGCGACATGCAGCTTGGCTAGTGCTGAGGGAGCACAGTCTACCACAAGCTTATCTTTACTCACTTCGAGCTGCAACGCTTGGCAATCGGAGTTCGCGATGCTTTCTTTATCTGCATCGTGTTCGTCAAGATGGTCAATTTCAAACTGAACTGCTTGGCAATGACAACTACCTTTATACATTTTTACTACTCCTCAATGTGTTCTGGCCAAGTGATGCTAGCAACGTTGTTAAACGAAGTAGCAATTCTTGAGCTCGAAAAATTGAATTTATGATCAAGTGGTGTCGGGTTTTCTCGCGGCTCTTCATACGTTTCTATAACGCCAACCCAACCATTTCTGCCAGACAGTTTAGTAGCATAGAGTGCGTAATCAATCACCGCAAAAGTGCGTTCCCAAGCGGCATCGAAACTCTCCATTTTTTCGGGAGGAAGAATAGAGAAACCAATGCTACATGTAAGATTAATAGGCGAAGGCCCATCAATATCAAACGGGGTGTTCGCCACCATTTCACGGCAGCGCTCTGCGAGAATGGGCAGTTCTTCGCGATTAGAATGACGACAGACAACAAGGAACTCTTCACCACCCCAACGAATTATTAGGTCAGTTTGACGAAATACTTCTTTTAGTGTGCGAGAAAACGCTGCTAGTACTTTATCGCCGGCAATATGGCCATAGTCATCGTTAATCCGCTTGAAGTGATCAATGTCGATCAGCAAGCACAATAGATCTTGCTTTTTAGACTCTGACTCAGTGAGCTGGGTTGCTGAGAATTGGCTGCGCCTTATTTCTCCCGGTAACTGAGACTCTAAATAGTGACGATTATAAAGCCCCGTTAATGGGTCTCGAAGGCTCACCTCTTCAAGTGTTTTGTACGCTCGCTCTAGCTCGTCATTTTTTTCTTGTAGTGTTAATGTTTGCTGACGGACTTCACGTCTTAAGAAAATGGTTTGTTGGCGCTGCTTGAAGCGACTCCATACTAGAAACATCATCAACAACCCTGCTAACGAGATGCTCCATATCAGAGTTGTTCTCAAATTTTCTCGTTCAGCTTGAGCCAGTGCTAACTGTTTAGACTCGGTAAGCTTCTCAAGCGTTCTTGATTGCCTCACAAGTTCTATCTCAGCTTGTAGGCCTTCTATGGCTGTTTTGTTTTGCGAGTCTAAAAGGGCTTCACGCAACTGCTGAATAACTGACTGAATATCAAGGGCTTTCTTGAACTCTCCCATTGATACATAGGCACTCAGTTGCAAGGACAAAAAGCTGAGTTGCCCCCTGAGATCTTTGCTCTTTCTAGCGGTCACCGTGCCTGTTCGGGCATGAATTAGGGCGTTTTCGAAATTTTGTTCTTTTAAATAAGCTTGAGCTAAGGCTAGTCGGCCTTCTTTGACTAATTTTGCTTGTCCTGAAGAGTCAGCGAAACTCATGGCCTCTTGAAGTAGTCCTCGACCTTTGGCGATATCACCGACTTCAACAAGCGCTTGCCCCATAACAATTTTCGCTTCCGCTATAGCGCCAACATCATTAACGGCTAAAAGTAAGTCTAAACCACTCGCAATCGAGTTAACGGCGTCGTTGCTAAGGCCGCTTTTTAGTTGAAGAGCGCCAATTCTTGTCTTGGTAATGCCAAGAATACGTTTATCTTGCAACCCTTGGTTGGCAGTATCGTATGCATCTTGATAGTAGGTTTGCGCCATAGAAGCTTGGTTTAGCAAGCTGTAAATATCACCTATCCGCAATAAACACACACTCGTTTGCGTTGTGTCATTGGCTTCACGAAAATATTGAAGCGCTTCTTTTAATGGCTCAAGTGCAGCTTCTACTTCGCCTTGTTCTTGTTGGATTATGCCTAGCTCTAAGTTGAGTTGTGCTTTAAGTGCGCTATTACGCTCTATTTGTGCAATAGACATGGCGCGGCGAATGTAAGATGTTGCAGATGTATAGTTTGAAAGCTGTCTTTCAGCAGTGGCAAGGTATAAGAGGCTTATTGCCATATTGCCCAATTCACCTTGTAGGGTGTATTGCGCTAACGCTGCGTTGAATATGGCCTTTGAAACTTCAAAGCGAGAAGCCTTTTGCATAACCTTACCGAGGTCGAGAATATTTTGCGTTGGAAGGCTATTTTGTTGCAGAGCTTGCTCGAGTATAAGTAACGCTTTGCTATCCGCGTCATCATATCGCTTAGCGGCAATAAGGTTTTCAATCACTGCAGTTTGAGGAGGCGCGCCCTCGAGCGCTAGCGCTTGGGAAGGAATTAGCGATAAC
Organism: Alteromonas sp. McT4-15; assembly: GCF_020515205.1. NCBI lineage: Bacteria > Pseudomonadati > Pseudomonadota > Gammaproteobacteria > Alteromonadales > Alteromonadaceae > Alteromonas > Alteromonas sp. McT4-15. Next base: position 163,780 of record NZ_JAJALG010000002.1, on the reverse strand, counting down.
GAAGCAACTAAGAGCCCTATAAGTGCAAAACCAGCACTTATTCCTTTACTGCCCATCAGTTCCCATCTCCTTAATGGCGTCTTAGGTCACTAAGACCGCACTGTCGCAATGTTATCAAAGGTTACTCGCATGATAACGATTATCGTTTAATTGTGAAGAGAATTAGGAAGATTACAGGTATATTATTTTATACTTTAGTCTAACGGTTTAGACGCTCTTGAATGATAGGTGGAGGGCGCTAGCCCTCTCCATAGCGCTATAAAAGGAGGACAATGAAACCTCAACGGCGTTTATAGCTTTCTTGGATCCACTGTCTGATAAGTGCAGAGCGAGAGGAGCCTGTCTCATCAGATAGAACGGTTAGTTTATCGATGCACTCCGGCGTTAACGTAAACGTAGCATGGCGCATGCCTTTGGCCTGCTTTGGCTTACGAAGCGGTACCACACGGTTATCTAACTCGCTTATTTGACTATTAGCGTTATCAGGAACTGTACTGATACTGTCATGCTTACCCTGCGCATAAAGAATGGCGTCGTCTATAAATGCTTCAACGCTACGAAGCGCTGGTTTAGCTAAAGGCTTCGACTTTTTGAGGTTGAGCAAACTCATACGCGTCCTCCTCTTTACCCGCCAGCAGCTCTTCAAATAACGTTCTGATTTCAGCAGCCGCTTTACCTTCCGGTTCACTTTCAATCACAGATTTACCCGACTCTTCAGAGTCATCGTACATATTTCGGCTGAATGTCACAGCGTTAAGTACAGGAATACCAAACGAGCGACACACTTCTTTTGCTTCTAAAATGCGATTGGCTAAACTGGGTAGCGAAGGGCATTGGGTAATAACAAAAGCGGCGTTCATTTTTGGGTTAACCATCTTACAAGTAGATAGGATATCTTCCATGTGAGGCACTGTTTTGAGATCACGACGCTTAGGACGTAGTGGAATAAGTATGTGGTCGGCAACCGCCATTGAAGATCGTAATGCAAGGTTGTCTTGCCCACCGCAATCAATTACCACGTAATCATAATATTGGCGAAGGCTTAGCAGCTCATTTCGGATTTTACCGTAAAGCTGCACGCAATTTATTTCAGCTAGACGGGGGTCTGCTTTACGCTCTTGGATCCAATCAGATGTGGTTCGCTGAGGATCACAATCAACCATTAGCACCTTCGCACCTTTTTCTGTGCGTAAATACACGGCAATATTTTGTGCAAGGCAGCTTTTGCCACTTCCACCTTTCTCACCACCAACCAAAATAATCATGGCGTAAACCCTCAACGTTACTATCTATACTGATACTACTGGCGCGATCAAGCGAAACAGATCGAGACGTAGTCTTGTTAATTAAAAATCATAGACAGAGGCGCTTGAGAATACAGCATCAAAATCAATATTAACGAATGTAAGCCAATACCTATTGATTTGTGTATGGGGACAATCTAGTCTTTGAAATTATCACCCTAACCGAACAAGAGGTTGTTATGTCAGAAGCGCGTTTTACTTCTAAAGAAGGTCAGAAAGTCCCTAGTGTTTCGTTTCCATGCCGTGACGGCGAAAGCTGGGTTACCAAAACGACAGATGAAATATTCTCAGGCAGAAATGTAGTTGTTTTCTCGCTGCCAGGTGCATTTACACCGACGTGCTCATCTACTCATTTACCTCGTTATAACGCCTTAGCGAAAAAATTCGCAAAGCACGGTATCGACGAAATTGTGTGTGTATCGGTAAACGATACCTTTGTCATGAATGCATGGGCCGCTGATCAGGAAGCCAATTACATCACTGTTATACCTGATGGTAACGGTGAATTTACTGACGGTATGGGTATGTTAGTTGATAAGGCTGAACTTGGTTTTGGCAAGCGCAGCTGGCGTTATTCTATGCTTGTGAGAGATGGCGTGGTTGAAAAAATGTTTATCGAGCCAGATGTGCCAGGTGATCCTTTTGAGGTATCTGATGCAGACACAATGCTGGCCTATATTGCGCCTGAAGAAGAGTCTAAAGCACCTGTTTCTATTATCACCAAACCTGGATGTCCTTTCTGTGCTAAAGCGAAAACGCTTTTAGATGAAAAAGGGTATGAGTATGAAGAAATCGTGCTGGGTAAAGATGCCACGCTAACGAGCTTAACGGCAATTAGTGGTCGTGAAACGGTGCCGCAAGTCTTTATTGGTGGTAAGCATATTGGTGGCTCTGACGACTTAGAAGCCTATTTTGCCTAGGCTGTTGCCTATCTTCTTAGCAACACCTTAGCTCGAAAATTTGCGGGAGCATGCTATCATGCTCCCGTTTTTTATTTCCGTTCGGAGAATAGTTAGTGACACGTAATTTTGCTGCACAATGCTTATTGGGTTTGGCCTCTGTTTTTATTGCTAGTTCAGTGTTTGCGCAAACGTCAGCGAGTTCGCAAAGCAATGCGAGTTTTAAGGCGCTTTATGAAACCGAGTGGGGCAGCACCCAGCCATGCCGAGAAACTGCACTGAATAGATTTAGTGTATGTAGCAACGTGTTACGCAATGAAGGCAATGCACCGTTTATTTTAAATAACCCTACAAGCAACAAAGTTGCTGTACTTGTGCACGGCTTAAGTGATTCTCCGTTTTTTATGCGCGAGATAGCTGAGATTTTATTTAGCGAAGGTTTTAGTGTTGTTGTGCCATTGTTGCCGGGGCATGGAAAACGCGATGCCAATGATGATATGTCAGATTGGGATTTAGCCGAGCGTTGGCAGTCCCATGTCGACGACGTTATGAGTTTAGCTGACAGCATGGGAGATACCTTGCTGGTAGGTGGATTTTCTACGGGAGGCGCGTTGGCGGTAGAGCACTACTTAGATAATGGTCAAAATATTGATGGCTTAATGCTATTTTCAGGCGCGTTGGCATTGTCTGACAACGCTGAAGGTATGTCGCGCATTTGGGGCATTAAACTATTAGCCAAAATTATTGATGGCGATTACGAAACACATGGCCCAAATCCGTATAAGTATCCTAATGTAGCGGGCTTTGCAGGTCTTGAGTTAATGGACCTTATTAATACAATTAGAGACAAGTTAGACGACGGGCAGCAAGTAGAAGTACCGCTATTTGCAGCGCATTCGCAAGCAGATGCGACCACGCCAATTCGCGGGGTTGAAAGTTTGATGGAGCTGAGCAAAGGGCCGAATTCATTTTTTGTTATTGATGAGTCCTATGCGCTGTGTCATGCAGATGTTGTGGTAAATGACACGTTATTACGCCAAATGCAATTCAATAAAACGATGGTCAACCAGCAAGAAGCGTGTGCAGTACCTCAAGCAAACCCGCTGTTTTCCACCATGGAATTGATGTTGCGACAGTACATAAAGCAGTTCACGAAGTAGAGATGTATTTACTGTGTGCTTGCTTAGCGCTATGCTATTAGCATGAGTATGAATATGAGTCATTGCCGAAGTGGTGACAACGCAAGTCACGGTAACCTGCTAAGAAGACGCGGGTCGCATAAACTCGCGTTGATATTAGCTATGCTTTTGGCGCTGGTGTTGCAAGGTATGTCGCAAGTAAATGCCATGTCTTTTGTCCATAGTCATTCTCAAATGCAATCAGGCAGCGGACAAGCACCAGTTGTTAACATCGCTAAAAATATGTCATCAGAGATGACCAAAATAAAGTGTGCTCATCATCAAACTGACCAAAACCAAGTAGGGATGCAATAGGCTGTAAAAGAGCCTATACAAGAGCCATCACTCATGATGGAATGCTGTGGTGATGACTGCAAATGCAGCACTGAGCAGTGTTTCAACACCACAGGACTAGCCCTAGTCCATCCGCTTATTCAACCGAGTGTTACTATTGCGCGTACCACCGCACAAGACCAGCTAAAAGGTCTTTGTTCTCGCATATCTTTCAAGCAATACCGCCCACCAAAATCACGCCTAACAGTCTAGATCTGCCTTGTTTTTGTTGTAAGGGACTGCCCTTCAACGAAAGCAATGCTTATTGGGTTGTTAGAATATAAAGCGCAATTCTTACAGTGCTACCGGAGCATATAAAAAGCTGAATGCTCTTTCTACTTACCTTCTAACAATCACATTTAAAAACGCAAGTCGTTTTAACCACTACGGCTTTTTTGAACAATAGTGATGACATTATGATGTATACCAATTCAATGCATTTGAGCAAAGCGTTACGCTTGAAGGGCGTGCTTGTCGCTGTGCTGACCGCGACTTTCGTTTCGCAGTCTTCAAGCGTGTTGGCAGCGGCTTTGTCGCTAGAGCAAGCACAGCAGCTTGCTATTTCTGAAGATCCTAACCTTAAAGGCAATACTTACAGGCAACAAGCCCTTAAAAGTGAACAATACGCATCGGCGTATTGGGCTAATCCGCAGCTTTCAACCTCTATACAAAACCTGCCTACAGACGGTTTTTCGCTTGACCAAGAGCCAATGACACAATTCAAAGTGGGTATAAAACAGCAGTTGCCTCGAGGCGATGTTAATGCACTCAACTATCAAAAACTCGCAGTAATGACTCGGCAAGTAGACACGCAGAGTGCCGCACGACTGGCATCACTGAAAAAAACGGTTTCACTGATATGGTTGGATTGGTACTACGCTAATGAACGGCTCGCGTTACTTAAGCAAGAAGATCAGTTACTCAAGCAACTAATGGACGTTACCGAGTCTCGCTATAGTCAAGGGTTAGGTAAATCGCAGCAAAGCGATATTTTGCAGGTTCGACTGGCACAGCTAACGCTTGAAGACAAATATACTAAGGCGCATCAGGCAATGCTTGAGGCCCGTGCTGCGTTATCGGAATTCTACGGCGCACCTTTATCCTCGGATATGACGCCGGATAATCTGGCTTTAGGTGCATTGTTGTATGGCTATACGCTTGACTTGAGCGACTTGTATCGTGTTGTCAGTGACAGTGAACCCTTTTCATTACTGCAACAGCACCCCGAAGCAAGAGGGTTGCAGCTGCAAAGTGATGCGCAAGCCAAGCAAGTTGACATTGCGCGGGAGCAAACAAAACCACAATGGAGTGTTGATGCGAGTTATGGCTATCGTCAAGATGCCCAAAACGGCGCAAGTCGCGCGGATTTCGTTTCTCTTGGGGTGCAGGTAGATTTGCCTTACTTTACTAGACCAAAACAAGACGCCGATGTTGCCGCGGCTGTCTCTAGAGTCAATGCTCTAAAGACTGACTTTCGTTTGAAAGTGAATCAATTAGCGTCACAAGCGCAAATGCTTAAAGTGCGCTTGGCTTCTTTGTCTCAGCGCAAAGCACTTTATGAAAATGGGCTAACCAATGAAGTCGAAGGGCTTGCGCAGACTTTGCTCTCTGCTTATACCGCAGATACCGCCAACTTCAGCGAAGTGGTTCAAGCTCACCTTCGCCAAATTCAAGTTCAAGATTCATTACTTGCCATTCATGTTGAAGAGGCCAAAACGCTGGCGTCTTTGATTTATTTATACGCGCCTTCATTGGAAGCCTCAAATCATAACGCTACGGAGTTAAATCATGAATACTAAATCAACCGTTCGCGCGTTGTTTTTAGGCATATTAATAGGTGCAGTTCTAAGCGGTAGCATCTGGTTTACTTTTCTAAAACCTATGGATGAACATAGTAGTGAAGGCGAAGCGGCTAACGATAGTGATGCGCCTTTGTATTGGGTTGCGCCAATGGATGACAGTTACCGCAGAGATAAGCCCGGCAAATCACCGATGGGAATGGATCTGGTCCCTGTATACGCAGACGCTAACACTGACAGCGCTACTGAGCGTTCGCCAGGTGTTGTTATGATATCGCCTCAAGTACAGCAAAATATGGGGGTGAAAACTGCGCCAGTAGAGGTTGGGCAACTCGATTCAAGTGTGACTTCAGTGGGGACTGTGGTATACGATGAAGATGAAATAACACACATTCACCCACGAGTTGAAGGCTGGATAGACACCCTACACATCAAGTCACAGGGCGATGTCGTAAAAGCAGGTCAGCCTTTATATACCTTGTATTCTCCTGAACTCGTGAACGCACAAGAGGAGTATGTGCTTGCACTTAAACGCAACGATCGAAGGTTAATAGAAGGCGCAGAGCAACGCCTTAGCGCGTTGGCCTTGAATCGCTCTTTCATTGAAAAGCTTAAAAAAACGCAAAAAATATCGCAATCGGTTACCTTTAACGCACCCCAAAGCGGTGTAGTAGAGGCATTGGCTATTCGGGAAGGTTTCTTTGTTCAGCCTGGCACCACCATGATGAGTATCGCAAAGCTGGAAAGTGTGTGGGTGCTAGCGGATATACCTGAAATGTATGCAAACCAAGTGAGTATAGGCGATAGCGCAGAGGTCAATTTAGATTATTTGCCGGGGCAAACCTATTACGGCGAAGTAGACTATATTTACCCGTCGCTGTCAGCAGTAACCCGCACATTGAAGGTGCGCATCGCACTATCAAACCCCGATTCTAGGTTGAAGCCAAATATGTTCGCGACTGTGTTGGTGAAACCTCAACATGAACACGTTGGACTATTGGTGCCTAAAAGTGCAGTAATTCGAACCGCCGCGAATACAAGAGTTGTCGTTGCTGATGATAACGGCCAATTCAAATCTATCGCCGTTAAGCTAGGCCAGCACGACTCGCAATTTTACACCGTGACGGAAGGGTTATTGCCTGGAGATAATGTAGTGATTTCTGCACAGTTTTTAATTGATGCAGAATCATCAAAAGACAGTGACTTTATGCGTATGCAAGCGCCAGAACATCAAGCGACGACAACAGGAGAAATAGAAGAAATTGTCGTAAATGATGAGTCAGTATCGTTTATGACTATAGCACGAGGACCCATTGAAAAATGGGGTAGAGGGCCTGCCACTATGTCCTTTGCGCTATCACCGCATATTGACCCAACTTCATTCAGTGAAGGAATGAAAGTCACCTTTACCTTTGTAACGGGTGAAGAATTTGTTGTCATTGATATGCGTCCTTTAGAAGACGCCAATACATCTGTTCATCAACACCATGCGGAAATGAACCATGATTGAATCAGTCATTAGATGGTCAGTCACCAACCGAGTCATGGTGTTGTTATGCGCAGTAATGTTGAGTATTGCTGGCGTATGGGCGGTCAAGCAAACGCCAGTTGATGCAATACCTGATCTTTCGGACGTTCAGGTAATTGTCAAAGTCAGTTATCCGGGGCAGTCTCCTCAGGTGGTAGAAGATCAGGTAACGTTCCCTTTAACATCAGCATTAATGTCGGTGCCGGGCGCAACGACTGTGCGTGGTTATTCGTTCTTCGGTGATGCTTATATTTACGTCATCTTTGATGATGACACCGACATGTACTGGGCGAGAAGTCGCGTGCTCGAATACCTTAGTCAGGCCGCCCCGACTTTGCCTGAAGGCGTTACTCCACAACTTGGTCCAGACGCTACTGGGGTGGGTTGGGTCTATATCTACGCCCTTCAAAATGAAGCCAATGCCAAAACTCCACTTGATTTAGGAGAGCTTCGCTCGCTGCAAGATTGGTTTTTGAAGTATGAGTTACAGTCGGTAGAAGGGGTCTCTGAAGTGGCAACGGTTGGCGGTATGGTGAAGCAGTATCAGGTTATTGTGAGTCCTGAAAAACTGCGCGCTTTTAACATTATGCCTTCAGCAATCGAGCAAGCTCTTAAACGGGGAAACCGTGCAACGGGAGCATCGGTTATAGAAATGGCCGAGGCTGAGTACATGGTCACCGCGCAAAACTATATCGGACAAATAAGTGATATAGAAGCCATTCCAACAGGGGTGTTTGAAAATGGAGTGAGTATTAATATTGGCGACGTGGCTAATGTGGTTGAAGCTCCATTGATGCGTCGTGGCATTGCAGAACTCAATGGTGAAGGAGAGGCTGTGGGCGGCATCATTGTGATGCGCTACTCAGAGAATGCAAAAGCCACAATCGACGCAGTTAAAGCGAAACTGGCAAGTTTATCGGCGAGTTTGCCTGAAGGTGTAACGCTTGTGCCGGTTTACGACCGCTCAACGCTTATTGATAATGCGGTAGACACACTCTTTGACAAACTAATAGAAGAATTAATTGTTGTTGGGTTAGTGTGCCTAGTCTTTTTGTTTCATGTTCGCTCTTCGTTGGTGGCGATGATAAGTCTCCCTATTGGGATACTTAGTGCGTTCATTATCATGAAATTACAAGGGCTCAACGCTAATATTATGTCCCTTGGCGGTATTGCTATTGCCATCGGTGCCATGGTTGATGGGGCGATAGTTGTAGTCGAGAATTTACATAAGCACTTGCATCAATATGTGTCTTATGAAGAAGCAAAAGGGACAAAATCAGGTTCGCTTTCTGCACAACAGCGCTGGAAAATAGTCATACAATCAACGTCAGAAGTGGGGCCTGCGTTATTCTTTTCACTGCTTATTATCACGGTGTCCTTCGTACCCGTTTTTGCACTAGAGGCGCAGGAGGGGAGGCTCTTTTCACCGTTGGCATATACTAAAACCTATGCCATGGCAGCGGCGGCTGCACTCGCAATCACACTCGTGCCAGTATTAGCTGGCTATTTTGTGCGAGGCACTATTAAGTCAGAGCAACAAAACCCTATTAATCGATTGTTGGTGGGGATGTATAAGCCTGCGCTTAACCTAGTTTTGCGCTTCCCGCGCAGTGCACTCGTGGGGGCGGTGCTGGTTTTACTTTCATCCCTGTGGCCATTAAGTCATCTGGGCAGCGAATTTATGCCCGAACTCGACGAAGGTGACTTAATGTATATGCCCACGACTTATCCTGGTGTATCCATCGGCAAAGCACGTGAGCTGCTTCAACAAACGGATAAGCTGATTGCTACCTTGCCAGAGGTTAAAAGTGTATTTGGTAAAGTAGGGCGAGCGGATACGGCCACAGACCCTGCACCGCTTACTATGATTGAAACGTTCATTCAGCTTAAGCCAAAATCACAATGGCGGGACGGTATGACCACACAAAAGCTGAAGGATGAACTCAATGCACTTGTACAGTTTCCGGGCCTAACGAATGCGTGGGTTATGCCAATTAAAACTCGAATTGATATGTTGGCGACAGGGATAAAAACCCCAGTTGGCATAAAGGTGGCTGGGCCTAAACTGGATGTAATCGAAGAAATAGGGCAACAAATAGAGCAACTATTACCTAATGTTGAGCACACCGCTTCGGTTTACGCAGAACGAGTAGTGGGCGGGCGCTATATTGATGTGCAAGTGCATCGCGATAAGGCCGCAATGTATGGGATGAGTATCGACGATGTGCACAATATTATTGGTAATACTATTGGCGGACGTGCTATTACACGGTCGGTTGAAGGACGCGAACGCTATCCAGTGAGCATGCGTTTTCCTCAACACTATCGCGATACCCCTGAAGCGTTGGCGGCATTACCTTTTGTGACACCAAGCAGTGTTCATACTACCTTAGGAAGCGTGGCAACAATTGAAGTTACCAAAGGACCTGCGGGAATAAAGAGTGAAAATGCGCGATTAAATGGTTGGATATTTATCGACATAGACGACAGTGATTTAGGTGGTTATGTTGAGCGTGCTAAAGCCTATTTGAACGACAACCTCGTTCTACCTGCAGGTTATTCTCTGTCGTGGGCGGGTCAGTTTGAATACTTGGCGCGAGCTAAAGCCAAGCTTTCTGTCGTAATCCCAATAACACTAGCGATTATTTGTCTATTACTTTACATGGCGTTTAATCGCCTAAAAGACGTATTGTTGATTTTAGCGACGTTACCGTTAGCGTTGGTAGGCAGTATTTGGCTACTCTATGGCTTGAATTTCAATTTGTCTGTGGCGGTGGGAGTTGGTTTTATCGCGTTGGCAGGGGTTGCTGTTGAAATAGGCGTGATCATGTTGGTTTATCTTAATCAGCACGTAACAGAAGTCTCTCGTGCTGATGAAGGTGATGTGGGTGTTTCAATGAATTCGCGAATACAAGCGGCTATTGTTCACGCTGCTACCATGCGTTTGCGCCCTGTATTAATGACATCGTTTTCCATCATTATTGGTTTGTTACCCGTGTTATACGCAACGGGTACGGGAAGTGAGGTCATGCAACGCATTGCAGCGCCCATGGTGGGGGGAATGCTCAGTGCGTTAGTGTTAACGTTGTTGGTTTTGCCCGCGGCGTACTATTTATTAGTACGCCAGCGAGACTAGTACGCCAACGGGCGTAACGTCATATCAGCATTTTAATTAGTGAGCAGCAGCGTAGTCTTCTACCTGCTGCCACACGCGTAATAGATTACCGCTGAGTATTTTTTCAATATCTTGGCGCTCATAACCTCTATCAAGCAATCCTTGAACAAGATTTGGAAAACTTGCCACATCCTTAAGACCGATAGGCAGTGAGTCGCCTACACCATCGTAGTCAGAGCCTATACCTACATGGTCAACGCCTACGAGTTTCACCACATGATCTATGTGGTCGAGTACTTCATCTAGCGTTGAATATGGGTAGGGCACTTTCTTGCGGTAGTCTTCATCAAAAGTTGCGAGTTTAGGGCTGTCTTCACCCTCTTTTTCAATCAGCGCTTTGCGCGCATTCGTTAGCCCAGTGCGCCATTGACCGGCAGCTTTTGTCACAAAACTCGAGCCAAAGTTGATCATGATTACACCACCGTTTTTGCCAAGCGCTTTAATCATGTCATCATCCATGTTGCGCTCAAAGCCTGGTGTAAAGCGTCGCAATGATGAGTGAGAGGCAATAACGGGGGTCTTCGTTATCTCAATCACTTGATAAAAAGCATCGTCAGAAACGTGAGAGATATCCAACATGATTCCAATGTTATTCATCTCTGTGACGAGGGTTTTACCAAAGGGACTTAAACCTTTCCACTTGCGGCGCAGATCATACGACGAGTCGGAGATATGGTTAGCTTGGCTATGGGCAAGGGTAATATAACGAATACCACGCTCATAAAAGTCGTTTAGGTTTGCCAGGTCGCCTTGAATAGGAGATCCATTTTCCATACCCATAGGCAGAGAAATCAGCCCTTTTTCAAATTGCATTTTCACCTGTGATGGGCTTTTCGCTATCGCGAATTTATCAGGTGCACGGGCAACAATGGCTTCAACAGAGTCGATGAGTTCATGGGCAAGTTGTGTTGATTCAGGTGAATTATCTAAGCTCGCCGGTACGTATATGCTCATAAAGGGGGCGTTTAGTCCGCCTTCAACTGCACGAGGATAATCGAAGTCACCACCCTCAGTCGCTTTGGTTACATCAACCCATTTCTCTTTGACGCGATAGGGAACATCAATATGTCCATCAACAATTATCGTTTCTTTAGCAATGTTTTTTGCTTGTTGTGAGGCTGAATACGTTTTGGTTTCTTCAGAAAGCGTAAATGTGCTGAACAATGCCGTGATGGCTAAAGCACACGTAGAAAGTGGGAAGCGCCCCTTCATAGTTAAATTCCTTGTTTTATCGATTGCTTTGCAGATTTTCATCGCATGTGTCATGTGAAGGACAGTCGAAAGAGTAAATCATAATCACAAACGCCACAATGGGGTAGGCGCGGGTTATGACACTGTAGCGAGTAAGAGTACTGTACTCTGTCTCTCGCGAGTAAGTTTGGTCCCTTTTAAGTGAATTTGGTCTCCTTTAGGTAAGTTTGTCTATTTTTGCAGCACTTGTGCTCATTCACCTAAATTTTACATTGCAATAAAAATTTAAAACTTGTTATGGTGAAGACTGCGTGACTTCATTGCGTTAATGCGTAATACTCCTGAGCGCTCCGCCCAATATCGATATGAATGAATCGATGACAGACTCGACTCTGTGGGGCCAACGTAATTTTAAGTGGTACCCGCCCTCTTTTCATTATTAGCCGGGACCACAGCAAACAAGTATGAGAAATAAATATGGCTATGAATTTTGTACCGCTAGATAAAGAAAAGCATAAAGACCTAAAAATTGCGGTAACGTCTTCTTTCAGCTTCGCTAAGGGTACTCACCTTGCGGCAGCATCAATTCGTGAATTCGCTCAATTGGCATCTACAATGCCATTGGTGTTTATTGAAGACACCAAAGCGAAGCGTCACCACGTTGTGACCATGCTTGGTTTAGAGCAAGGTCAAAACTTGTTCCTAACAGGTGACAACTGGAAAGGTCCACACGTACCAATGAACATCCTTCGCTATCCGTTTGATGTTCGCCCTGACGGCGACAAGCTTGGTGTATTCATTGACGAAAACACAGAGCTAGCGTCTGATGAAGGTCAGCCACTATTTACCGCCGAAGGTGAAGCGTCTGAATTCTTGGCAAATCGTCAGAAATTCTTGTCAGACCTTGCAAACAGTGAAATGCTGACTCAGCGTTTTGTTGACAAAGTGGTTGAGCTGGACCTACTTGATCCAATTCAAATTCGTCTAACTTACCAAGACGGCAAGCAGCGCAATGTAACAGGCATGATGAGCATCAACGAGAAGAAGTTGCTTGAACTGCCTGACGACCAAGTACTAGAGCTACATAAAGCCGGTTTCCTTGGTGCACTTTATGCGGTAATGATGTCAATTGGCCAACTGAACCGTTTGGTTGAGTTGTCAAATGACACAGAAAACCCAATTCGCAGCATGCAGCTTTCTGCAGTGAATGCACAAGCTCAACAAGCTACTGGCGAAGAAGCGCCAAGCGCGTAAATTGCTCGCAAAATTGAATAGAAAAACCCGCGTAAAAGCGGGTTTTTTGTATCTGCTACTTCTGTTCAGATTTCGTCATTTTCCATTCAGAATTCGTTAAGTTTTAATTGTTTATCTTTGTTCCTGTTTCCAACACACTACTTTTTAGGACAAGACATGGATATCAAAACAAACTCATTTAAGACGGCGCTTACTGCACTTTCTATTGCTGCTGCTTCCATTTTCAGTGCTTCAACGTCTTTCGCTGCTACGCAAAATGAAGTACAAATTTTCGCAGCCGATTTTGAAGGTGTTGACGACAACCTGTATGGCGCGTCGTACACGCGATACCTAGATACAGTAAAAGGAAATTCTGGCGCTTATTTGATTAACCCTTACTTACAACGCGTTTCAAGCGTATCGGGTAGTTATGCCAACGTTGACGGAATCGATTTTTTCTCTTTGGGCTCGACTTACTACTTAAACAAAGAGTGGATGATTGATATCAGTGGTACGCATAGCAGAAACGACATTGGCTCGGTAGATAACGACAATACCAATATTGATTTCCGCGTAGGCTTTAACCTCACGCGGGAATGGCAAATTGGTGCAGGGTTAAATTACACGCACTCAAGTATTGAAGGTCGCTTTGACGATGTAATTGTTGACGACAGTGAAAGCGACACCGCTGCACTGGCCTTTACTCGTTACACCACCGTTGGCAAATCTGGCACCGGCTGGGATTTAATGGCGCAGTATGTGGCAGGTGATGCCGACGTAATAGAAACCAGCGCGCGCTATTTCTTTAGTCCTCAGTTAAGTGTTGGCGGGGCTTATAGTTATGTAAACGCACCAAGTGGTTTCGATGACATTCAAACCGCAAGCGTTGAAGTTGATTACTGGTTCAATGAACAATTCTCAGTTAAGGCCAGTTATGAAACCGATATAGACAGCGATGTAACCGCAGACGTTGCCTTACTCAGTGCTTCGTATCGTTTCTAGGCCTGTAACTCGATTCCTCTATCAAGGAGCATGGTTAACGTGCTCCTTTTCTTTTTCCACAAGACTTAATTCTTTGTCAGCCCGCTAAGCAACTTTTTTTGCGACTTTTTTACCGTCATTCGTCGATTAATTTCTAACGCATCCAGCTTTCTAGTCCCAATAGTGATTTTTTTTACACGCCTAATCATAGACTTCCTAAAACTACTGTTTATCCAAACAGTATAAAGCCAGTAAATACGCGGCTTACACGGCACTTTTCTACTTGACAGTGGGGATCATTGATACCTAAACTGTATCTCAGTGGGTAAATGTGGCGAATTGTGGATCAAATCATCATCACTTTGCAGATTAGTACTCAAATAATAAGAAAACCAAGAGCAAATAATAAAAGGCTAGGGGAATGTTCCGCGGCGCTAACGCAATCAATCTGGATACAAAAGGCAGACTGGCTATACCGACGAAGTATCGTCAGTCGCTGCTGGATGATTGTCAGGGACAACTAGTCTGCACAGTCGATACACAACAAAGTTGTTTGCTACTTTACCCACTTCCCGAATGGGAAGAGATTGAACTTAAGCTCATTAAGCTTTCAAGCATGATCCCAGCGGAGCGCAGAATGCAGCGCTTGCTACTTGGTCATGCATCAGAAGGTGAAATGGATAAAAGCGGACGTATTCTTATTCCTACTCCACTGCGCGCACACGCGAAACTATCAAAAGAAGTCATGTTGGTTGGTCAGTTAAACAAATTTGAGATTTGGGATGCCGAGGTATGGGCACAACAAATCGAGGTTGATATCGACACCGAACGCAAGGGCGAATTTGAACTTACCGAACGATTACAGGACTTCTCTCTATGACACAGCCAAGCGAATTTAAACATATTTCAGTACTGCTTGACGAATGTATTGACGCTTTGGCGATTAAACCTGATGGCATTTACGTAGACGCTACATTTGGACGCGGTGGTCATTCAGCGCACATCCTTGCTTCACTTGGTGAAAATGGTCAACTCATTGCGTTCGACCGCGATCCTCAGGCAATAAAAGCCGCTGAGCGTTTTGCTGACGACGCACGCTTTCGCATTATCCATTCGCCTTTTGGTGATATGGCAGAAGAGATTGAAGCTTTGGGCCTGACAGGCAAAATCGATGGTGTGTTGATGGATTTAGGCGTGTCGTCACCACAATTAGATGATGCAGAGCGAGGCTTTAGTTTTCTTCGAGATGGACCTTTGGACATGCGCATGGATACCTCTAAAGGACAGAGCGCTGCGCAGTGGTTGGCAAGTGCCGAAGAACAAGACATCGCGCAAGTGATCAAAGAGTTCGGGGAAGAGAAATTTGGTAAGCGTATCGCTCATGCTATTGTAAATACGCGAGAAGAAACGCCCATCACACGTACCGCACAGCTAGCGAAAATTATTGATGAAGCTGTACCCGTAAAAGATAAATTTAAGCACCCTGCTACGCGTGCATTTCAAGGCATCCGTATATACATTAATGCAGAGCTTGAGCAGTTGCGTGTGGGTCTAAAGGCGGCAACTCAGGTTCTAGCGAAAGAAGGCCGTTTGGCCGTGATCTCGTTTCATTCCCTTGAAGATCGTTTAGTAAAACGTTTCATTAAAGAGCAAAGCAAAGGCAAAGCTGTACCGCATAATTTACCAATCACGCAGGCCGAAATTGACGCCGATAAAGTGTTAAAAGCGCTGGGCAAAGCAATCAAACCATCAGAGCAGGAGATTGCGAACAACGTTCGCTCTCGCAGTTCCGTATTGCGGGTGGCAGAAAAACTATGACCAAGCAGCGCGCTGATAAATCCAGCACGAACTTTAGCTTACTGCTGATTATTGTTTCAGATTTGACCCGCAACAAGTTGCGGGTTTTGTTGTATTTAATGGTTATTGTAAGTGGCATGGCGGTGATCTTAAGTAGTCATCACAATCGACAGCAAGTGATCGCACTGGAAGACTTGATGCAAGAGAAAGACGAGCTAGATGTAGAGTGGCGTAATCTTGTGTTAGAGCAGCGTGCGCTCACCGAACATAATCGCATTGAAACCTTGGTTGAAAAGCAGCTAGAAATGTATCGCCCGACTGCTGACGATGAAGTTGTAGTGAGGTTGAAATGAGTTTAACTGAATCGGCACAGTCGCTTAATAAGCCTCGCGCATCAAACCGCAGCGGTAATCGCACTAAGCAATCTGGCGCTAAACAAAATGTCACACCTAGCTTAGTGCACTGGCGTTTTATTGTGGTATTGGTGGTCATTATTGCCGTGTTTGGTGTGCTTGCCTCACGCGCTGCTTACATCCAAGTTATCGAACCCGATAAGCTTATTCAGCAAGGCGATAGTCGTACGCTACGTACCCGAAATATGCCCACTTACCGCGGACTTATTACCGACAGAAACGGCGTAGAGTTAGCGGTAAGCGTACCAGTACGCGCTATTTATGCCGACCCGAAAATTATTCACGACAACAACGGATTTAGTGAGCAACGCCGCTGGGAAGCGCTTGCAGATGTGCTGCGTCAAGACGTTAACGAATTAAAAGAAAAAGTGGCTAATCCCAAGCGCCGCTTTGTGTACTTGCAACGACAAGTGTCGCCCGCAATGGCCGAGTATGTTGATAAGCTCGATATTCCTGGTATTTATCTTCGCAGAGAGAGCCGCCGCTATTACCCCACGGGGGAAGTGTCAGCGCAGCTAATCGGAGTGACCGATGTTGATGATACTGGCGTTGAGGGGCTTGAGCGCATGTATAACGAGTGGCTAACGGGCACGCCAGGCTCTCGTAAAATTCGTCGTGATGCTAAGGGACGCCAAGTCGAAATTCTAGAAATGAAATCTGGCGAAAAAGCAGGTGACCTTCAGCTATCTATCGATCAGCGTATTCAGGCGCTTGCGTATAAAGAAATTAAAGAAGCGATGATTTACTATCAATCAAGCTCGGCGTCAGCCATTGTGATTGATGTTAAAACTGGCGATGTATTGGCTATGGTGAATGCACCATCGTTTAATCCTAATGACAGAAGTGATATTTCGCCCCATCGCATGCGTAATCGCGTGATAACCGATGCCTTTGAGCCGGGTTCGTCACTCAAACCTCTTGCAGTATTAACTGCATTGGAGTTCGGTGAAGTTGAACCTGAAGACACTGTCGATACCTATCCTGGTTGGATGCGCTTAGGCGGTAGCCTAGTAAAAGATACCCGCAACTATGGTGAGTTGACGCTAGAAGAAATTATTCAGCATTCATCCAACATGGGAACATCAAAATTGGCGCTATCTGTGCCAAAGCAATTTCTACTTGATACCTATTACAACATGGGACTGATGAGCGACACCGGACTTAACATGGCCGGCGAGAGTAGTGGTATTTTCCACGAGCGCAGTCGCTGGTCCGAATTTGAGCTTGCAACCTTGTCTTTTGGCTATGGCATATCGGTGACCACGGCACAGCTGGGTAGACTTTATGCCACGTTAGCCAACGGTGGTATTAAAACACCGCTCAATATCATTAAATCACCTAAGCAACCGTCATGGCAGGCGCAAGCTGAGCGCGTGATAAGCGAAGAAAACGCCAAAGCGATTGTGCAAATGATGGAAAGTGTTACGCAACGAGGCGGTACCGCAACCAAAGCGGCGGTTCCAGGCTACCGAGTGGCAGGTAAAACAGGTACGAGTAGGAAAGCGGTTGCAGGTGGCTATGGTGAAGAGTACGTCAATATCTTTGCCGGTATTGCCCCCGTTTCTGATCCACGCCTAGTAACCATAGTTCTGATCAATGAACCTGGTGGCGACTTGTATCATGCAGGAGATACCGCTGCACCTGTGTTCTCATCCATTATGGGGGGCGCACTGCATATGCTTAATATAGCGCCCGATGACAAGCAAGTCACCTCAAGTAGCCTATTGAAAGGAGGTCAAAGTGGTAGTTAGTGCCTTTATTCAAAGTACACGTGCATTACTCGCGAAATTTGGTATCGACGCACCTGATATTCGCATTGAAGGGCTAACGCTCGATAGCCGAGAAGTGAATACGCGCTTAGCGTTTATCGCCATAAAAGGGCACGAACTAGACGGCCGTGATTTCATTCCGCAAGCAATAAGTTTAGGGGCCCGTGTAATATTGGCGCAAACTGAAGACAGTAGTGCCCACGGACAAATGGAAATGCGTGACCATAGCGTCATTATCTATTTGCACGAACTACCTCAAATGCTCTCTGCCCTCGCTGCGGCCTTTTACGATTATCCTGCACAAAAAATGACGACCGTAGCGGTAACCGGGACAAACGGAAAAACCTCTACAGTTCAATTGCTTACACAGTTAAAGGATGCGCTTGGAACACGGAGCGCCAGTATTGGAACGCTTGGCAGTAGTGTGTTTGAAGGCAGTGAAACGCAATGGAAATCGACACCAGCGGCGAATACAACGCCAGATGCCATACGTATGCAGTACTTGTTGGCAGAGTTTGTGCAAAGTGAAGTCCGTCACACGGCCTTTGAAGCAAGCTCTCATGCACTGGTTCAGGGCCGTTTAGGTACGGTAAAAACAGATATAGCGGTGTTTACAAACCTCACGCGTGATCACCTTGATTATCACGGCACCATGGACGAGTACGGTAGAGCTAAGCGTTTGCTTTTGCAACAACCCGGGTTGTACGCGGTAATACTCAATGCCAATGATGCCGAAAGTGCCAAATGGCATGCGCATGCCGACGATGCAATAACACGGGTATGGACGGGGATTGATGAGGGAAATAGTGAAATCAACGATACTCATAAACAACCTCAGCATCGCCATTGTTTCGCCACAAATGCCACCTATCATTCGTCAGGTTGCGATTTTGATTTGGTAACGTCATGGGGCAACGCAGCGATAACCTTGCCTCTATTCGGTAAATTCAACATCAGTAATGTGTTGAGCGCAATAGGTACATTACTCGCTGAAGGTGAGCGATTTGACGATGTGGTTAACGCGGTCAATGCCATTACGCCTGTACCAGGACGCATGGAAGTATTTGCCGTCAATAATGCCGCCAATATGGTTGTTGATTATGCGCACACCCCAGATGCATTAGAAAAAGTGCTACTGAGCGCCAAATTTCATACGAAAGGCAAAGTGTGGTGTGTATTTGGATGTGGCGGAGACAGAGATAAAGGTAAGCGACCGCTAATGGGGCAGGCTGCCGAGGCTGGCGCAGATGCAATAGTGATAACCACTGACAATAGTAGAAGTGAGGATCCGCAAGCTATTGCCGCTGACATTATCGCCGGGATTAACAATCGTGACTTGGCTGTGTCTATACCGGATAGGGAGCAAGCCATTCGTCATTGCCTGTCACATGCTGATGTTAACGACATCATCATAGTGGCTGGTAAAGGCCACGAAGACTACCAAATTATCGGTGACAAGAAGACTAATTATAATGAACGTGCAGTTGTGGCGCGACTGCAGCAGGAGTACAGCAAATGATAACAACTACGCTGTCATGGATAGCCGAGAAAGTGAATGGAACTCTTTTAGGTGCGTCTGACGATATTGAAGTATCTGCAATTAGCACCGATACGCGAACGATAGAAAGCGGCGCGGTATATTTAGCGTTAAAAGGCCCTAACTTTAATGGCCATGATTTTATATCGCACGCACAAAACGCCGGCGCGAGTGCTGTGATTGCCAGCGAAGAGGTGAATACTATACTACCTGTTATTCGTGTTGAAGACACCAAGCAGGCTTTAGGCATGCTAGGAGCAGCAGTGAAGGCACTGGTTGCACCAAAAACTATAGCAGTTACGGGTAGTAGCGGTAAAACGACGGTAAAAGAAATGTGCGCCTCAATTCTAGAGCGCCGCGGCAATGTGCTGGCGACAAAAGGCAATTTCAATAATGATATTGGGGTTCCACTGACGTTGTTGCGTTTAGAGCCTCACCACGAATTTGCGGTTATGGAGCTTGGCGCCAATCATTTAGGTGAAATCGCCTATACCACCAATTTAGTTAAGCCTGATGTCGCAACCATTGTAAATGCAGCAGCTTCGCACTTAGAAGGTTTTGGCAGCTTGTTGGGCGTGGCACGAGCAAAAAGCGAAATTTTTAAAGGCCTTGGCGACGATGGCGTAGCCATTGTCAATGTAGACAGTCAGTTCGCAGACTTTTGGTTGGGTAAACTAAAACACACCAAGACGCTTACATTCGCCCCAGATCAGAAGAATCCGGCAGATTTTCATGCTGAAGATATCACTATTGGTCTAGATGGCTGTGCGTCATTTCACCTTGTGTGCCCACAAGGTGAAATTGCTATTCAACTTACTATTCCTGGCATTCACAATGTGGGTAATGCGTTGTTATCTGCAGCGCTTACGCTTCAAGTTGGCGCTACGCTGGAAAACGTGCGCGATGGCCTGCTAGCAATGAAACAAGTCAGTGGGCGTCTAAACGTAAAACAGCTCACAGAGCAAGTTCGACTTCTCGATGATACTTACAATGCAAATGTAGCTTCGGTAAACGCGGCAATTGACACACTAAGTAGCTTTTCAGGCATTACAGTGTTGGTGCTTGGCGATATGAAAGAGCTAGGCGAAAAGGCGCGTTATTATCACGAACAAGTAGGAGAGTACGCCAAACAGAAAGGTATCGACTACCTCTACACTATGGGAGTACTAAGTCAGTCAGCAAGCGCTGTGTTCGATGAAAATGGCGGGCATTTTAGCGACGTAGAGAGTTTGTTGGCCGCAATGGAGAGTGATTTGTTAGTGCACCAGCGCGATATTTCAATTTTAGTTAAAGGTTCACGCAGCTCTAAAATGGAGCGCGTGGTAGAGGCGATCGAGGCCTCTACGCTGGGAAAGCTTGATAGCCGTCGGGAGCGTATTGCATGTTAATTTGGCTTGCCGATTGGCTGACTCAATTTGAATCTGGGTTTAACGTATTTTCATACCTTACTTTGCGCGCGATTTTAAGCACGTTGACCGCGCTGCTGATTGCTATTTTGATAGGCCCCAAAATGATCCGCTATCTGCAAACCATGCAGATAGGTCAAACCGTGCGCGATGATGGTCCTCAAAGCCATTTGTCCAAATCGGGAACGCCTACCATGGGCGGGCTACTAATACTCGCGGCTATCGTGGTAAGCGGGCTGTTGTGGGCTGACTTAACTAATCGCTATGTACTTGTTACGTTATTTGTTGTGGTGGCTTATGGGATTATCGGATTCGTAGACGATTACAGAAAAGTCATCCGCAAAGACTCGAAAGGCCTTATTGCTCGCTGGAAGTATTTTTGGCAGTCAGTTGTCGCACTTGGTGTCGCTTTTTTCCTGTACAGTAGCGCGACCTTAAGCGCAGAGACTTCACTGTTAGTCCCGTTTTTTAAGGAAGTTTTCCCGCAACTTGGGGCGTTCTTTATCATCATTACCTACTTTGCCATTGTAGGAACAAGCAACGCGGTAAATCTGACGGATGGATTAGACGGGTTAGCCATCGTGCCTACCATTTTAGTAGCGGGCGCATTTGCTATTTTCGCTTATGTTACGGGGAATGCGAATTTCGCCGCTTACCTTAATATTCCGCACATTCCACTTACTAGTGAGCTTGTTATTGTATGTACCGCAATGGTGGGGGCTGGCCTAGGATTTCTGTGGTTTAACACATACCCTGCTCAGGTATTTATGGGCGATGTAGGCTCACTTGCGCTCGGGGGAACTTTGGGTGTATTAGCAGTGTTGGTGCGCCAAGAACTGGTACTTATCATTATGGGTGGTGTTTTCGTAATGGAAACACTGTCGGTTATCTTGCAGGTGGGCTCATATAAGTTACGTGGTCAGCGTATTTTCAGAATGGCGCCTATTCATCATCACTATGAGTTAAAAGGATGGCCAGAACCGCGGGTAATCGTGCGTTTTTGGATCATATCCATCATTTTGGTGCTAGTTGGACTAGCAACGTTGAAACTGAGATAAGGTTATATGTCATATAACGTACGCGAGCATAGTTATGTAGTCGGTGGCCTAGGCGTTACAGGTCAGGCTTGCGTGCGCTTTTTACTGCAACATCAAGCTTCGGTAAAAGCGTTCGATACACGAGAGCAATTGTCATTGCCTGAAGATTTAGCCCAGACAATGAAAGATAGCGTAACTACCGCTGAGCTGACAAAAAGCTACTTTGACGGTGTTGATACCTTAGTGCTGAGCCCAGGATTAGCCGCAGATATCGCGCAAGTACGCCTAGCAAAATCCTGTGGTGTAGAGGTTATAGGTGATGTGGAACTCTTTGCTCGCTTAAATCGCAACCTCGCATCGCCGAAAAAAGTGGTTGGCATTACTGGATCTAACGGTAAAACCACAGTGACACTATTGACCAATCATTTGCTAAATGCCAGTGGCGTTTGCAGTATTGAGGCGGGGAATGTGGGTCGTCCTGTGCTCGAGGCGCTAGAAAGTGACGCCGACGTTATAGTGATGGAGTTATCAAGCTTTCAACTTGAAACAACCTCATCACTGTTGCTTGAAACAGCGACCGTGTTAAATATTTCTGATGATCATCTCGACAGGCATGGCACTTTAGAGAATTACATTAATGCCAAGCACCGAATATTTGATAATGCAGCGTCAGCCGTAGTGTGGCGCGATGGTGAATTTGTCGCGCCGGATACCGACGCAGAGCAATCTATGTCACATATTGTTGAGTATGGCTTGGGGGAGTCCGAAACAGGCTTTGCTGTTGCCAGCATCAAGGGCGTTGATACCTTAGTTTACAATTCAACTCCCCTTATTAGACTTGACGCCATACCCCTAGCGGGCACACACAATGTGCTTAATGTAATGGCTTCGCTTGCTATTTGCTGTGAGCTTGGCGTGCAGCCCCAAACGGCAATCGGGCATTTGGCAAGTTTCAAAAGTGCTCCCCATCGCTGTGTAGAAATAGCGAATGGAAACGAAGTCCGCTTCATCGATGATTCTAAAGCAACGAATATAGGTGCAACCATTGCGGCACTTGAGGGATTAGGGGCATCGACACAAGGTCGTTTGATATTAATTGCCGGTGGCGATGCTAAAGGCGCAGACATGCAAAGTTTGGTGCCCTATCTTGAGAAGTATGTGGCTCACGTTTTTGCTATTGGTAAAGATGCGCCGCAAATAGCTGCGGTCTTCACGCGTACAAGTCAATGCCACTCGATGCAGGACGCAGTGCAAGGTGCCATTGCACTTGCTGAAAAAGGTGATGTGGTATTGTTATCGCCTGCTTGCGCCAGTATAGATATGTTCAAGAACTACATGCATCGCGGTGAAGTGTTTAAGCATGCAGTAGAATCAGTGCTGGCTGTTGATAATGAAGCGCAAAAGGTGGTGTCATGATGACGGCAACCACAAAACTTAGTGAATTATTCTCTGCGCGTCACGACACAGCCGCACAGCCAAAAGCACCTTATGATGTAACGCTCATACTGATTGCATTAGCGCTAATGAGCATTGGCGTTATTATTGTAACGTCCGCATCCATGCCAGTTGCTGACAGGCTACATGACAACCCATTCTATTTTGCTATACGTCACGGTATTTACATTGTTGCTGCTGTGGTTGCTGCCATGGTGGTGTTACAGCTTCCCATGCAGTTTTGGCGCATGACTAACCCATACTTATTGCTTGCAGCCATAGCGCTTCTGGTCGCAGTTCTTCTTATTGGTAGAACCGTAAATGGTAGTACGCGTTGGTTAGCAATTGGTCCTATTACTGTGCAGGCTGCAGAGCCCGCCAAGCTTTTCTTTTTCGCTTATTTGGCGGGTTACCTTGTGCGTCGGTATGAAGAGGTGACCGAAAACCTAAAAGGGTTCATTAAGCCCCTTGTCGTGTTCTTTGTGCTTGCAATGTTACTTCTGTTACAGCCGGACTTAGGGACTGTTGTTGTGATGTTCGCCACCACAATCGGTCTTTTGTTTTTGGCGGGCGCAAGACTGTGGCAGTTCTTTGCTTTAGTGTTTGTGGGCGTGCTTGCAGTTGTAGCACTCATTGTTTTTGAGGAATATCGTCTTAAGCGTGTTACGTCTTTCTTAGATCCATGGGCCGACCCGTTTGGTGCGGGCTACCAGCTTACTCAATCTCTAATGGCTTACGGTCGAGGCAATTGGTTTGGCCAGGGACTTGGTAATAGTTTACAAAAGCTAGAGTTTTTACCTGAAGCTCACACTGACTTTGTAATGGCAATCCTTGCCGAAGAACTAGGCTTTGTAGGCGTTCTTGCTGTCCTAGGTTTAATACTTTGGATGGTGCTGCGAGCGTTGAATATTGGCAACAAAGCATTGGAAAAAGGCCGTGCTTTTGATGGATATCTGGCGTACAGCATCGGCATTTGGTTTAGCTTTCAGACAGCGGTAAACATTGGTGCGAGTGCAGGTATTCTTCCTACTAAAGGGCTGACCTTACCATTAGTAAGTTACGGTGGCTCATCGCTGATTGTGATGTCCGTCGCGGTGGCCATTTTATTGCGCATTGACTTCGAGCTGCGTGTTGATGGTGTACAAGCACTGGGACGCGGTGATAGTAAGGGTGAGCATAAAAAGACCAACACTAAAAAACGTAGCAAGAAAACAAAATCAGTGACACCTGTTACTGACAACGAACATAGCTTCGATAATGCAACGGTTGCCGAAAAGCCAGCCACAAAAGCGCCATCTCCTGAAGACGAGGGCAAAGCGGGCATTAAAGCGATATTGGCGCGTGTTGCCGAGGAGGCTGACAATGGCTAAGCGTTGTTTGATCATGGCGGGTGGTACTGGAGGACATGTTTTCCCCGGACTTGCGGTGGCAAACGCCTTACGTGATGAAGGCTGGGAAATCCATTGGCTTGGTACCGCAGAGCGAATGGAAGCTGATGTCGTACCTAAACATGGTATTCCTATCCATTTTATTCCTGTTAAGGGACTGCGTGGAAAAGGCCTGTCTGCACGCATTAAAGGGGGCATCGCGCTGGTTAAAAGTCTATTTTCGGCAAGACGTATTATCTCGCGTGTAGCGCCTGACATCGTGGTAGGTTTTGGAGGCTATGCGAGTGGTCCAGGCGGTGTTGCCGCTAAAACACTGGGCATACCCGTTATCATTCATGAGCAAAACGCTGCAGCGGGCATGACCAACAAATTGCTTAGTAAAATAGCCACTCGTGTACTACTTGGGTTTGATGATGCGAAAACACAATTTTCTGGCGCTATTAAAAAAGTGCACACAGTAGGTAATCCAGTTCGAGATGCTATTTTTTCGGTAAAAGCAAAAGTGGCTGAGAAAAAAGTGAGTGAAGGAAACGGTTCGCTGAATATGCTTGTTGTTGGCGGTAGTTTAGGGGCGCAGATCTTAAACGACACTGTGCCTGCAACGTGCGGCGCATTATCCGGTTTATCCATTATGCACCAATGCGGCAAAGGAAATAGCGAAAACGTTAAACAGGCCTATGAAAGCGCAGGCGCAGACATGACAACCATCAAAGTGAGCGATTTTATTGATGATATGGCTGCGGCATACGAATGGGCTGATTTCGTAGTATGCAGGGCGGGTGCGTTAACCGTTAGTGAGGTTGCCGCAGCAGGCAGAGCAGCCATTTTCGTTCCTCTACCGCATGCAGTAGACGATCATCAAACAAAGAATGCGCAATCATTGGTCAAGCAAAATGCTGCTGTTTTGATTGCACAAAATGTATTAAAAGACAATTTAGGGCAAGCGGTGCGTCAGTGGCTTAAACATCCCTACGACTGCTTGAAAATGGGGGCATTGGCGCGTAAGTGTGCGAGTACCCATGCCACAGAACATGTAGTAAGCCACGTTAAAAGCGTGGTAGGAGTAGGGGACTAATGGTTTTTAAAACCCCATTTGAAAGCCCGCAAATGCGCAGGGTCAAAAATATATTTTTTATTGGTATCGGCGGTGCCGGTATGGGCGGTATCGCAGAGGTATTGCTAAATGAAGGTTATGCGATTGCAGGCTCTGATATTCAAGAAGGGCCTATGACGCAACGCTTAAGTGAACTGGGCGCTGACGTGAAAATTGGCCATCGTTCACAAAACGTGGAAGGTATGGATGTTATTGTCGTGTCCAGTGCCATAAACGAGCAGAACCCAGAAATCATTGTTGCTCGTGAAAAGCGTATTCCAATTATACGCCGCGCTGAAATGCTCGCCGAACTCATGCGTTTTCGTCATGGCATTGCTGTGGCAGGAACCCACGGTAAAACAACCACTACAAGCTTGATTTCTACTATTTTTGCAGAAGCAGAATACGATCCTACGTTTGTGATTGGCGGGCTGCTTAACAGTGCTGGTACTAATGCAAGACTAGGCAAAAGCCGCTATCTCATAGCAGAAGCTGACGAGAGTGATGCGTCATTTCTCCATCTGCAGCCTATGGTGTCAGTAGTCACCAATATCGAAGCAGACCATATGGATACGTATGGCGGCGACTTTTCAAAGGTCAAAGACACGTTTGTCGACTTCCTATCAAACTTACCATTTTACGGTCAGGCAATTGTGTGTGGGGACGATGCAAATATTCAAGAGATTCGCCCGCGTATTGGTCGCAGTATTCTTACCTATGGTTTTGAAGCACATAACGATTACCGTGCAGAAAACATTCGTCTGTCTTTTGGTAAAGCAAATTTCACTGTTATTCGTCCAGAATTACCCGCGCTTGAAATCACATTAAACCTAACCGGTAATCACAATGTGTTAAACGCACTTGCCGCCATTGCAGTTGCAACTGATGAAGGTATCGAAGATGACGCCATTATTCGTGCACTCGCCAGTTTTGGTGGGATAGGTCGTCGTTTTGAGCAACTAGGTACGTTTACAACGAGCAAGGGTGAGGTGTGCTTAGTAGATGACTATGGGCACCATCCAACAGAAGTTAGAGCGACGATCGCTGCTGCAAGAGCGAATTGGCCAGACAAGCGCCTTGTTATGGTTTATCAACCTCACCGTTACACGCGAACCCGTGATTTGTACGAAGATTTTGTTGAAGTCCTGTCTAGTGTAGATGCGCTATTGCTGTTAGATG
Organism: Alteromonas sp. McT4-15; assembly: GCF_020515205.1. Classification (NCBI taxonomy): domain Bacteria; kingdom Pseudomonadati; phylum Pseudomonadota; class Gammaproteobacteria; order Alteromonadales; family Alteromonadaceae; genus Alteromonas; species Alteromonas sp. McT4-15. The sequence goes on along the minus strand of NZ_JAJALG010000002.1, from coordinate 137,106 downwards.
TTTACGCAGCAAGTGAGCAACCCATTGAAGGCGCTGACAGTAAATCTCTGTGCCGCTCTATACGTCAAAGAGGGCAAATAGAACCTGTTTATGTGGGCGGCAAAGACGCATTACCAGCGATATTGGCTAATATTATGCTCGATGGAGACATAGTGATGACCCAAGGGGCGGGGAATATTGGACAAATTGCCAAGCTACTTGCAAAGCACCAATTAGAGCCACAACAACTTGCTAAGGAGGGGGAATAAGATGTTTAAACCCTCAGTTAGTACTCACTCTCCATCGGAATATGGCAAAGTTGCTGTTCTGTTAGGTGGCGATTCAGCAGAACGCGAGGTCTCGCTTAATTCAGGTACGGCAGTACTAAACGCGCTGTTACGTCAAGGTGTGGACGCATTTGCATTCGACCCTGCTGAGCGTCCTTTAACTGATTTACTTACACTCGATGTCGACCGAGCGCTTATTATGTTGCATGGTCGCGGCGGTGAAGATGGTTCTATGCAAGGGGCATTACAGCTACTTAAAATTCCTTATACAGGCAGTCGAGTGTTAGGTTCAGCATTGGCGATGGACAAAATTCACACGAAGCAAGTTTGGCAAAGTTTGGGCTTACCGACAGCAAAATATGAAATTGCTGATAAAAGGCACTTTGAAGCTGGTAAGTGCAGCGCTATAATGGATAAATTGGGGAATGAAGTCATGGTAAAACCGGCCCGAGAAGGGTCGAGTATTGGCATGGCACGAGTGACTAGCGCTAAACAACTCGAAACTGCTATTCAAGACGCCTTTAAATATGATAATCAAGTCTTGTTAGAGCAGTATATTGACGGACCAGAGTTCACCGTTTCTGTATTACAGGGGCAGGCTTTGCCGTCTATTCGCATGTCTACTCCACATACATTCTACGATTATGCTGCTAAGTATCAGGATAATACTACGGAATATTACTGTCCCAGCGGTTTGTCCGAAGAACAAGAGGTGCAACTAGCAAAGCTTGCTGCGCGTGCGTTTGATGCAGTGTCTGGCAGTGGTTGGGGACGTGTTGATGTCATGCAAGACAACCAAAGGCAGTTTTATTTGCTCGAGGCAAATACAGTGCCGGGAATGACAGAAAAAAGTTTAGTCCCAAAAGCAGCTAAAGTAGCGGGGTTATCGTTTGATGAACTGGTTTTAAGTATTTTATCGACCAGCTTTGATGACAACCCAAAGACGGCGGTTTAACCGCCAGCTTAGAATGTATAAAGACGAATGACTGAACCAAATACTAAGCAAGGTGCCGCTAACTTAGCAGCACCTAAAAAGAGCAAAAGAGCCATGTGGGGCGGCGTCGCCTTCTTGGGCTTGGTGCTGGCAGGTTTAGTCTTTGGTGGCATGAAAGCTAACCAGTATTTGTACGATGAGCAACAAATGCCGGTGCAAGTGATCGATTTTTCTGGTGATTATCAGCATATCGACATTACAAAGCTCGAGCGATTAATTCGTAAAGCGCAACCCGGAAGTTTTTTTGCGCTTGACGTTAACGAAGTATTTGAACTCGTTGAATCACAGTCTTGGGTTTACCGTGCTTCGGTTCGAAAAAAGTGGCCGAACACACTGAAAATTTATTTGGTTGAACAACAACCTGTTGCCAAGTGGAACGAAGATTTGTTGCTTAACCCCTACGGCGATACGTTTAACGATGAAGGGGTTGAGTTGCAATTACCTAGGTTATATGGCCCGGGCGGCAGCGAAAAAACGGCACTTGAAGGTTACAATGCCATGCATGCGTTGATAACAACAACGGATATGGCCATTGATGAGTTAAGCCTAAGCGAGAGATTTGCTTGGCAAGTGCAGTTAAAGAACGGTATAAAATTGAATTTGGGGCGCCAAGAGTTTATCGATAGATTACAACGCTTTATCGATGTTTATCCGCTGTTGGCGCAGCAAGAGAAGGCGGTGAAATACGTCGACCTTCGCTATGACACGGGTGTTGCCGTTGGTTGGAACGATGACAACACCACAGATGAAGAGAGTTAAGGAAACCATGTCAAAACCTGCTGAACGCAATTTGATTGTAGGACTAGATATCGGCACGAGCCAAGTGAAGGCTGTTGTGGGCGAACTGCTAGAAGATGATCAAATCAGTATCGTTGGCGTGGGCACCCATGCGTCAAAAGGCATGGACAAGGGCGGCGTTAACGATTTGAACTTGGTGGTTAAGTCGGTACAACGTGCAGTGAACGAGATGGAGTTAATGGCAGATTGCCGTGTGTCTTCAGTTTTCATGTCTATCTCGGGACGTCACGTAAAATGCCAAAATGAAAATGGCATGGTGCCAATTAATAACCAAGAAGTAACACAAGAAGATGTAGATAATGTGATTCATGCAGCGCGTAGTGTACCTATAGCTGCTGAGCGACGTTTACTACATGTTTTACCACAGGAATTTACTATTGACGTACAAGAGGGAATTAAAAACCCGATTGGCATGTCAGGCGTAAGAATGGAAGCGGATGCACACATTATTACGTGCGCAGATGATATGGCAAAAAATATGGTTAAGTGCGTTGAGCGTTGTGAGCTTAATGCCGATCAGCTTATTTTCTCAGCCCTAGCATCTAGCTATGCCGTGTTGACTGATGACGAGCGCGAGCTTGGTGTCTGCGTAGTCGACATTGGTGGCGGTACGATGGATATGGTGATTTACACTGATGGTGCAATTCGTCATACGGCCGTAATTCCTGTTGCAGGTAATCAAATTACCAGCGATATTGCTAAGATCTTTAGAACGCCTATCAGCAATGCTGAAGAAATTAAGGTGAATTACGCCTGTGCATTGAAAGATATGGTAAGTATGGAAGACAGCATTGAAGTGCCGAGTGTGGGCGGACGCCCTGCTCGAGTGATGTCTCGTCATACATTGGCTGAGGTCATTGAACCTCGTTACCAAGAGCTTTTTGAACTGGTACACGATGAAATTCGTGCCAGTGGTCTGGAAGAGCAAATTGCTGCGGGCCTCGTGCTCACAGGCGGCACTGCAAAAATGGAAGGTGCTGTAGAATTTGCTGAGGAACTTTTCCAGATGCCCGTGCGCGTGGGCAAACCCATCAACGTAAAAGGCTTGTCTGAATACGTTGATGATGCCGGCTTTGCAACAGTTGTAGGACTGCTGCAATATGGCAAAGTACAATCTGATAATAAGAAATCCAGTACGCAGAAACCCGGTGAAAGCTTATTTCAACGAGTGCAAAGCTGGTTTAAAGGTGAATTTTAATTTTATTTTGGGGGCGCTATAGCTACGGCATTAAGGCTAGCAGGACGCAATTAGCCTAAGGGAATGACCTGGCGTAGTGTTGAAAAGACGTACAACCGGAGAGTAAGTATGTTCGAATTAATGGATAGTCACGGCGAAGAAGCCGTAATCAAAGTCATCGGTGTCGGTGGCGGCGGCGGCAATGCAGTTGAGCACATGGTGTCTCAAAGCATTGAAGGCGTAGAATTTATCGCCGTTAACACCGATGCACAGGTGCTTCGCAGCTCAAGTGCAGACGTAACACTTCAAATTGGTTCAAGTGTTACAAAAGGGTTAGGTGCAGGTGCTGATCCGAATATTGGTCGTGAAGCAGCACAAGAAGACAGAGAAACCATTCGCCAAGCATTAGACGGCGCTGATATGGTTTTCATCACTGCTGGTATGGGCGGTGGTACGGGTACGGGCGCTGCGCCAGAAGTGGCAAAAATTGCACGCGAAATGGGTATTCTAACTGTAGCTGTAGTGACCAAGCCGTTCCCATTTGAAGGTAAAAAGCGTACCTCTTTTGCAGAGCAGGGCATTGTTGAACTTGCGAATAACGTAGACTCGCTCATCACCATCCCGAATGAAAAGCTGCTTAAAGTGATGGGCCCAGGCACACCACTACTTCAAGCTTTCAGTGCAGCGAACGATGTACTACGCGGCGCCGTTCAGGGGATTGCAGAGCTTATTACACGCCCTGGTCTTATTAACGTTGACTTTGCTGACGTACGTACTGTTATGTCTGAAATGGGTAAAGCAATGATGGGTAGTGGCGCGGCAAGCGGTCCAGACCGTGCTGAAGAAGCAGCAGAATCAGCCATTGCAAGTCCATTACTTGAAGATATCGATTTGTCAGGTGCGCGCGGTATTCTTGTGAATATCACAGCAGGCCCAGACTTCGCTATTGACGAGTTTGAGACAGTAGGTAACGCGGTTAAAGCTTTTGCTTCTGAAAACGCAACGGTTGTAGTCGGTACGGTTATTGATATGGAAATGACCGACGAACTACGCGTAACAGTTGTGGCAACAGGTATTGGCGCAGAGCGTAAGCCTGATATCTCACTGGTGAGTTCTGAAGGTTCTCGTTTGACTCAAAGCGCCAAAGAGTACGGCAGCACGCAAACAAGCGAGCCGCGTTCTGCAGTGGGTGGCACTGAGGGCAACCAAGCGCTAAAAGCTGATGACAGTGCGCAACCTGACAACGACCTAGAGTATCTTGATATTCCAGCGTTCTTGCGTAAACAGGCAGACTAATTTAGCTGCCTGAAAAGGAAGGGAATTATTTTGCAGAAGTGTTGTCTTACACTATTGAGTGTAAATCAACACAATGTAATGTAACTGCGTGGAAGGTTGAAATAAGCCAAATTGATACCATTTGGGTGGCATATTGGGCAAATTTTGACATGTGAGTAATAACTCACTATAATTCGCGCCCGCTTTTTTAATAGGTAAAAGCTTAAGCAGATGATTAGACAACGTACAATCAAGCATCCAGTACAAGAGACTGGAATTGGGCTTCATAAAGGGGAAAAGGTCACAATGACTCTCCGACCTGCGCCTGCAAACACGGGAATCGTGTTTAGGCGTGTTGACCTTAAACCTCATGTTGATATCCCTTCGCGTGCAAACGCGGTGGGTAATACCATGCTGTGTACGTGTTTAAACAATGAAGACGGTGTAACAATCCAAACCGTTGAACACTTAGCGTCTGCGTTAGCAGGGCTAGGTATCGACAACATCATTGTTGAAGTAGACAGTAACGAGCTGCCAATTATGGACGGAAGTGCAAGCCCGTTCGTATTCTTACTTCAGTCTGCGGGTATTGAAGAGCTTAATGCACCTAAGCAATTTATCCGTATTAAAAAGCCTGTTCGTGTAGAAGATGGCGACAAGTGGGCTGAATTAGTGCCGTATGATGGCTTCCGCGTAGATTTCCAGATTGATTTTGATCATCCGGTGATCAGTCAAACGCGTCAGCATATGACAATGGATTTTGACTCTTGTTCATATGTTAACGAAGTAAGCCGTGCGCGTACGTTTGGGTTCATGAGCGACTTAGAATATATGAACGCGAACAACCTAGCATTAGGTGGTAGCATGGAAAACGCTGTCGCGCTTGATGAGTTCAGAGTGCTAAATCCTGAAGGCTTGCGCTACGACGATGAGTTTTTGAAGCATAAGATCTTAGATGCTATTGGTGATTTATACCTTGGCGGACATAGTTTGATCGGCGAGCTTCGCGCTTATAAAACAGGTCACGGTCTTAATAATAAGTTGTTGAATGCCGTGCTAGAACAAAAAGACTGTTGGGAATATGTGACGTACGATTCGCAAGAAACTGCGCCAATTCGTTACGCTCAGCCAGCACTCGCATAAAAAAATTGTGAAAAGCCGCCTACGGGCGGCTTTTTTTCGTATGGCAATTACTGAAATAAATGATACAGTAGCCGGATAATTATATAAATTTCACCCACGTGACACAAAAACAAACTCTAAATAGAAAGAGTTGAGAATAAAACACGGGCGTGAAACAGCATTTTTCTTCGTGGTATGAAATTAACGATTACATTAGCAGGCAAAAATAAACGCTACCGACACAGTATTAGTGTCCGTACGCTCGTGAGCGCAACCGTGCTCTCGTCTATTTTTATGTTAGTGTCGAGTCGTTCTACCGAATCGGTATCTGAAGATATCGCTCGCGTGCGTTTAGCGCAAACCGAAGTCAACGAAACACAAAAAGACGTTGAAGCGTTAAAACAACAAACCACAATCAAACTTCAAGCGTTGCTTTCTCACATCGCAGAGCTCTCTGCACAAACCCGTTTGTTAGACGAAAAGGGAAAGCAAATTGCAACAGAATTAGGTATGTCAGCGGCTGACCTGGACGCTTTCGTACCGGTATCGATACCGGATAACCTCCAAGATGATCCTTTACTTCACGAGATAGCCAAGCTCGAACAATCGCTCGATTTAAAGTCTCAGCAATTGTCTATGCTTGAAAGTCTGGTTAGGGGTCACCATATATACGAACAGAGCCAATTATCTGGTCGTCCGATAGAGTCGGGGTGGTTGTCTTCTTATTATGGTATGCGTGCCGATCCCTTTACCGGAAAGCCTGCAATGCACAAAGGCTTGGATTTCGCTGGTAAAGCAGGGGAGAACGTTGTAGCGACTGCCGCAGGCATTGTGACTTGGGCGGGTGATCGTTACGGCTACGGCCAATTAGTAGAGATTGATCACGGTGATGGTTTTGTGACCCGATACGGACACAACGATACCCTTACTGTTTCAATAGGTGATGTGGTTACCAAAGGGCAGCCTGTCGCAAAAATGGGCAATACTGGGCGCTCTACGGGTGTGCATGTCCACTACGAAGTAATAAGAAACGGAAAACAAGTCGATCCTCTACCGTACGTTTACAAGAAGTAAGCAGGTAGCAGCCAGGTAACAGTGTGCGGTTTTTAAATAAAGACTGCATGCGCAAACAAATAATTTTGAATATCGCAAAACATGATCAGTCGTGGTTGTGTTTTATTGGTTTAATTTAGCTGTGCACCGTGTGCGGCGTCTCGACAAGTAGTGGAATAATAAAGCTAATGTTTTCAAGCATCCTTCGAAAAGTATTCGGTAGTAGAAACGACCGACTATTAAAAAAATTACGCAAGAACGTAGATGCCATCAATGCACTGGAAGCAGAGTATGAAAAGCTTTCTGATGAGGCGCTAAAAGCGAAGACCGACGAGTTTAAAGCACGCCTTGAGAAAGGTGAGACGTTAGACGACATTTTGAACGACGCCTTTGCAACGGTGCGCGAAGCGAGTAAGCGTGTATATGGCATGCGCCACTTTGACGTGCAGATGCTAGGTGGCCAGGTACTTCACGAAGGTAAAATTTCGGAAATGCGCACCGGTGAGGGTAAAACGTTAACGGCAACGCTCCCCACTTACTTAAACGCGCTTTCGGGCAAAGGTGTTCATGTGGTTACTGTGAACGATTATCTTGCGCGCCGTGATGCCGAGTGGAGTAACCAGTTATTCACTTTCCTGGGGATGCGTGTTGGCTGTAACGTACCTGGTATGTCACCTGAACAAAAACGTGATGCGTACCAAGCTGATGTAACGTACGGTACCAATAACGAATTTGGTTTTGACTATCTGCGCGATAACATGGCATTTAGTCCACAAGATCGCGTTCAGCGACCACTTAACTTTGCTGTAGTGGATGAAGTTGACTCTATCTTAATCGACGAAGCGCGTACGCCGCTAATTATCTCTGGTCAAGCCGAGGATAGTTCGGAGCTATACCGTCGAATTAATTTAGTTATTCCTAAATTGGTTCAGCAAGAAAAAGAAGACGAAGAAGGTCAAGAAGGTGATGGCGATTACACAATCGACCTAAAAGCCAAGCAAATTCACTTAACAGAACGTGGCCAAATTCACGTTGAAGAAATTCTTCACCAAGAAGGTATTTTACCTGAAGGCGAGTCTTTGTTTGCCGCCGGCAACATCTCATTGCTTCACCACATTAATGCGGCACTGCGTGCACATAAACTGTTCTCGAAAGATGTGGATTACATCGTTAAAGACGAGCAAATTGTTATTGTCGACGAGCACACTGGTCGTACGATGGAAGGCCGCCGTTGGTCTGAAGGTTTGCACCAAGCGGTAGAAGCGAAAGAAGGCGTTCGCATTCAAAATGAGAACCAGACCTTGGCGTCAATTACGTTCCAAAACTACTTCCGCTTGTACAATAAGCTAGCGGGTATGACAGGTACGGCAGATACAGAAGCGTTTGAGTTTAACCACATTTACGGTCTAGAAACTGTGGTTATTCCAACGAATAAGCCAATGCAGCGTAAAGATATGGCTGACCTTATCTACCTGACGGCAGAAGAAAAGTACGAAGCTATCGTAGAAGACATTAAAGCGTGTGTGAAGCGTGGGCAACCAACGCTTGTAGGTACTGTGTCGATTGAAAACTCAGAGCTTATTTCTCGCATTCTTAAGAAAGAAAAAATTCCGCACAAAGTACTTAATGCTAAGTTCCACGAACAGGAAGCGGACATTGTTGCGCAAGCTGGTAAGCCGGGTGCGGTAACTATTGCTACCAATATGGCAGGTCGTGGTACTGACATTGTACTTGGTGGTAATTGGCAGGCAGAGCTTGAAAAGATTGAAAACCCAACTGAAGCGCAAATTGAAAAAGTAAAAGCAGCATGGAAAGAAAGCCATGATGCAGTACTTGCTTCAGGTGGCTTACACATTATTGGTACTGAACGTCACGAATCTCGTCGTATCGATAACCAGTTACGTGGTCGTTCTGGCCGTCAAGGTGACCCTGGTTCAAGCCGCTTCTATTTATCGCTTGACGATGCACTAATGCGTATCTTTGCCTCTGAAAAGATGGGCAATATGATGAAGCGTTTGGGCATGGAGCGTGGTGAGGCGATTGAGCACCCATGGGTGACTCGTGCTATTGAAAATGCCCAGCGTAAAGTTGAAGGTCGTAACTTTGATATTCGTAAACAACTACTTGAGTACGATGATGTTGCAAACGACCAGCGTAAAGTTATTTACGAACAGCGTAATGAGCTACTCGATGAAGGCGATATCAGCGAAACCATCGCCGCTATTCGCGAAGATGTAATCTCAGGCGTTGTAGATGAATATATTCCGCCTCAGTCACTAGAAGAAATGTGGGATGTTAAAGGGTTAGAAGAGCGCCTTAAGGCCGATTTTGCCACGGATCTCCCGCTACAATCATGGCTAGAAAACGACGACAAGCTATATGAAGAAAAGCTACGCGAACGTATTCTTGATGAGGTTGTTAATGCATACAAAGCCAAAGAGGCGGTAGTGGGTGCAGACGTGCTTCGTCAGTTTGAAAAAGCGGTTATGCTTCAAAACCTAGACAGCCACTGGAAAGAGCATTTGGCTGCGATGGACCACTTGCGTCAAGGTATTCACTTGCGTGGCTATGCACAGAAAAACCCTAAGCAAGAATACAAGCGCGAGTCGTTTGAGTTATTCTCTCAAATGCTTGAAGCTCTGAAGGTTGAAGTTATTACTATTTTGGCCCGAGTAAAAGTACAAGCGGAAGAAGATGTTCAAAAAGTGGAAGAGCAGCGTCGTCAAGCAGACGATGTGCCTAAGAACTTTGAGCATGAAGAAGCTACGGCAACGCCAGAGCAGGCCAGCGATAAAGTTCGTACACAAGTTCGTGAAGGCGCTAAAGTGGGCCGTAACGACCCATGTCCGTGTGGTTCTGGCAAAAAGTACAAGCAGTGTCACGGTAAGCTGAAATAATGAAAGTGGTACATGTTGCCGTGGGTGTTATTGCTCGCGGCGATAATATTTTTATCACGCTTCGTCACGACCATCTTCATCAAGGTGGTAAATGGGAGTTCCCTGGTGGCAAAGTAGAGCAGGGCGAAAGTGTGCAAGATGCACTCGCGCGCGAGCTACTTGAAGAAATAGGCATTCAAGTACTGAAAAGTGAGCCTGTTATTGTGATTAACCATGACTACGGCGATAAAGTCGTTAAGTTAGATGTACATCGGGTAACTGACTTCTCAGGTGAGCCGCATGGGAAAGAAGGCCAGTCTGCTCGATGGGTTGCTTTGGATGCGCTACAAGCACAAGACTTTCCAGCGGCCAATGTACCCATAATAAAAGCGCTACAAGCGTAATATATCTTGAAAAAAAAACGGCCACTTATAGTGGCCGTTTTTTATTGGTAATAGTAATACTGCCTACAGTCTATAAGGTAATACGCTGTGCAGTTGCAAAGGCAACGTCTAACTTGAAGTACGCCGCTTCATTAATAAAGTGGGGGTAGGTTTCACTTTCGCCTTCCCACACAATGTCATGTCCATCAAACGTTCTAAACATCGGCATACCCGGCAGTAATGGCTCGAAATCAGTATCCTGAAGCGCATGATGGATCATGGCCGTGCGTTGACCACTCTCATCTAACGGAAATGATATGTTTTCACCCAAGCGAAATACTTCACAGGCCGGTAATGTGTCACTAGAAATAGTACCTTGGTTGAAGGCAACACAGAACGCAAGAATCACTTCGGCCATAGTTTGAGTGAGTAAGTATACGTCTTCACGTAGCACACCCTGAGGCTGGCCGCCTACTTCTATCATTACCCCGCGTTTACCAGTAGTACATAGGTAGCCGTGCTCAAGGTAAGGCTTTTCATCTTCAAGCAAGATATTTGCTTCAGGCATATGTTGCTTCACATAGCGAGCTAGCTGTATATGAAAGTCATCGGCCTGCAGAATGATGAGCGTAGCGCCCATTTGACTTGTCGTGTTGTGAATGTCTACAACCAAGTCGGTTTTCGACTTACCCTTAGGACCAAATTTTTCATTCAGCACTTGCGCTAATTTTGCTTCTTTAGTCGACTTGTTCTCGCTCAGTGCCGCAAAGGTAAATTGTCTGTTTAAGTCTTCTTCAATAAAACGGACATTAGCCTCTAGTGCCGCTTGATTAGCAATGTGAAGTGACACATTTAAGGCATCAAAGCGTGAGGGAAGTCCATGTTTTTGCCAGTTTTTAACTAACTGAATACCGCTGGTTTCGTTACCGTGGGTACCACCAACAAACGCGATTGATTGAATCATGGACTTTCCTTTGTGCTGCAGAAAACGACGAGCTAATCGCCATAAGAGAGATTAGCTTGATAGTACAACAGTCTACAACTGCCGAGAATACATTTATTGTACTTCATCGGCGTACTGTTTGCGGTATCGCTTGGTAAGTTTGGCACTGCGCAACTGATCGAGTATCAGCGAAATTATTGGGTTTGTATTTTGAGAAGGCCGTTTTCCGTTTCCAACACGGCGTAGTTGGCGCTTTACTTGTGCCATAGTCGCAAGGCCAGAAAGTGTTTTGTCTTTCCAATCTACAACCGGTATAACACCCAATGTATCTGGCGAAGCTCGCCATTGGTTAGGTAGATCAGGGGTTAATGCCAGTGCAGACGCAATACCAACCATATCTACACCACTTTGAATCACTTGCTGTGCTACTGCGAGTTTACGAATGCCTCCTGTAGTCATAATGGGAATGGTCGTGGTACTTGCTATTTGCTCAGCAAAAGTTAAAAAATACGCTTCTCGCGCGAGTGTTCTATCATCAGCTGTTCTTCCTTGCATCGCTGGCGCCTCATAGCTTCCACCGGACAGCTCAACAAGATCTACATTGTGCTGTGCCAGCATGCCAACAACGTCACGGGCATCATCTACGTCAAACCCGCCACGTTGAAAATCTGCTGAGTTTAACTTTACAGCCACATCAAAGTCTTTGCCGCATTGCTCGCGCACTTGCTGAACAATGGTGAGCAACAGACGAGCACGGTTTTCAAGACTGCCACCCCATTCATCTTTACGTTTGTTTGTCAGAGGAGACAAAAATTGCGCGAGTAAGTATCCGTGTGCTGCATGTATTTGAACGCCGTCATAACCCGCTTGTTTGGCCCGTGAGGCCGTAGTAACAAATCGACTCACCACATCATTAATTTCGGTTTCTGTCATAGCTTTTGGTTGACCGAATAGGTGAGAGTGCTTACCCATATTGAGTGGAATGTCAGAAGGAGAAAGTACCTTACCTCCCATTTTGGCAAAGACCTGTCGACCCGGATGGTTTATCTGCATCCACAAACGCGTATTATTGCGCTTGGCCTCCTTCGCTAACTGCTGAAATGGTGCTAGCGGTGTGCGAGCTTCAAGTGCAAGTCCTCCTGGGCCGGTCATCGCTAAATGATCGACCATAACGTTGCCGGTAATGACAAGGCCGATACCACCTTCAGCCCAGGCGCGATATAACCGAAAAAGTGCGTCGCCTGGCAATTGATTGGCCTGAGCCATGTTTTCTTCCATAGCGGCCTTTGCGAGCCGATTTTTAATGGTTTGCCCATTGGGCAAAGTAAACGGGGTAAAAACATTTGATGACATGGTTTGCTCTTTCGTTTCTGTGCATTGATGTCACTATAAGCTTTAAGTTAACTTTAAGGTCAAGGTTATTTTTTTAAGCGAATACCATGCGTATTGGACAACTAGCGCAAGCCATTGATTTACCTACAAGTACTATTCGATTTTACGAACAAAAAGGATTGTTGCCTCCTGCTGCGCGCACCGCAAAGGGTTATCGACAATACAATACTCACGCAATTGAGCGATTAAAGATGATCAAGTTTGCCACCAGTCTAGGGTTTTCCCTAGACGATCTACCGGGACTATTTGCCAGTGGTGAAGGCTTGGACCACCAGCAAGTTATGGGGCACTTGCGCGAGCGAAAACAAGATATTGATGACCTTATGGCAAAGCTTGAACGTCAAAAGTCACAGATGGTGTATCTAATGCATCGCCTCGAGGAGTTGTGGAAAGCGGGCCATTGTATGACTGCCTGTGAACTTGATGGCTTACTTGAGGGACTTAATATGGACAATGTGCGAGAGGTCTAAAGCACGGCTGACTCTTGATGCGTTAATTGCAACCTCATTAGAATAAAGACTCAGTACTATTGAACACAGTGGATCAATGCTTGAAAAAGTCTTCTTGTTGCTGTGCAAGCATCGCTTCAATTTCTTCTATATCGATGTGTTTTGGTGTGGCATCTTCGGCAGGCTTCCCAGCAATTTTTCTGTCTTCTGCTGCCCACTCACCTAAATCAATAAGCTGACATTTCTTGCTGCAAAAAGGACGGAACTCACTTTCTGGACCCCAAACAACAGCTTTAGTACAAATAGGGCATTTAACTTCCATTAGAAACTCCGTTGATAACAGTGGACGAGGGCTTACGTGGTATATGGGTATTTTAGCAGGCTGCCAATTGAAACTGAACATGGTTCTCGACAGCACTTCCACCATTTTGATTGGGAGTGAAAAGCATGAAGCGCAGTGCATAGCGATATTTATTACCGCTGAGCGTCGGATAATAGCCTTCATCCACACTACATCTAACACGAATGAGTTCATTCTTATCTTCAGCTGCGCCTTGATAGAAACCATTTTCGGCGGTGACAGCGACAAACTGCCCACGTTCCCGAATAAATGACAAGCTGACAGCAATAGCGTCGTCAAGGAGTGCTAATGTCTCCAGCCAATTGTTTATTTCCAACTGTCTTTGTTCAAGGGGTTGCTGTAGCCAAAAATGTAGATTAGGCAAATCAAAGCTACACGCGCCACCGGGTATCGCAAAGCGTTGTCGAATAGCACTAAGTAACTTATCTTCTTTTAACGCACTGCCAAAACGGCGATCGCTTTTTAGCTTTTCACGTAACGTTAATACCGTTTTAAGTGCTTGTTCTAATGCTGTACTGTCAATTTTAGGGTGCTTCGACCAATACACGAGGTTTTTCTCGTGTGCTTCAAGGTCTTTGGTCAGATCTGAGCGTAAGTCCAAACGCTCAACAAGGTCGAGCAATTCAAAGAGTTGTTGAAAAAAAACAAGCTGCAAATGTGTATGCTCAGACTTAGCTGAGATTTTAAGTTGCCCAAGCAGCTGCTCAACACGTAAGTAGTTACGTACCTTTTCCTTTAGTGGAAATTCGAAAACAGCGTTGCCCATGGATACCCTTAAAACACATATACTTAGAGCTAAAGCCTAATGCATGATTGCGTTTAAGCCAAGTTTACTTGGCCACCAAACTGTTGTTTTGACGTTATTTGGTCAAAAAAGTTTCAAAAAGTGAGTGGGGAGTCGAATTTTGCTGGCCGAAAGGCTAGAAGAGACAATGCCATATGCGAAATTTGACGCTGTTACCAAATTTGAAAAGTGGGTGGTAAAACAACAATTCTAGCGTTCGTGAGAGAGGGAAACCTCTTGTTGAATGCCATGGCTGGCAAGAATACGTCGAATGGTTCCATCGCTTTTTAGTGTGCTTATGGCACGATTGAGTTCAGGTAATAAATGAGCCTTTTCTTGTCTTAATCTCATTCTCACAGGACCTTTGGTATGCTGAACTGCAAGTACAATGTCAACATCGTGCTCGTTGGCCCAGTATTTTGCTGCATGCTCTTCCATTATAATTAGTTTGAATCTTCCCATCGCAAGGCCTTCAATTAAGGCTTCTTCAGAAAGAAAATCTACCCGCGTAAATTTATCTGCATCATAATAAAAATAGCCTGCAATCGTGCCAATAGCGTGTCCGTAGTAATCAGATTTTTGTTTAAACAGGGCAGTATGTTCGTTAGTGGTGACCACATACTCAGTAACCTTGTATAAAGGCTCACTTAAAACAAAACCTGCTCCAGGCGTACCATCTTCCATCCACTCTAGAACATTAAAATCAAAATCCACTAGGCCTGTTTGTAATGCTTTTTCTGCTCGCTTCGGTGGAAGGTGAACTGGGCGAATAGTAATGTTACTGCGCTCTGAAATACTCTGCATGAGTTCGGCATAAACGCCTGGCTTTCCTGGCTCTGCAGAGCGCTGGTAGGGCACCCATCCAGATGCTAAACCCAAATCGAAATACAGTGTGTTCTCAGCAGCTTGCTTGTGATAGTTAATATTAGATTCTTTTTCTACTTGTGTTTGGCCATTAGCGCTGGCTGCCTTCACGACACAAGTGAGCAATAAAGCCAAAACAACAATAGCAAAATAGCTAACAAAGCCTTGCCCCAAGAAGGTGATGCGTTGCCGATATTTATGGCGAGGGTAGTTTATCAGTAGCATACAATCACAGTGCAAAAACAATGGTTTAATTCAAAATTAGCCCAAATGAATAGCACCACTTTTATGTGTTATTTCATGGGCATTTCTTCTAATAATATAGCGCAAATGCTACTTATGAAAATGGAATAAAACAATTAATGTAGGTAGTGTGGTTTCTAGAGCGGTTGTGGCTAATGTGCTCAACGCTTTCGAAAAAAGGGTTATACTTATATTTCAATAATAATTCTAACAATGTTTTAGTAGAGATAAGACCGTGAGACTGCACACCTTAGCCAGAGTGTTTACACTAAGTACGCTACTTTCAGCGTTACTGGGTTGTAACAGCGACTCAAATAATGACGATGTAACCTCGATAGATTCACAAAGTTTATCTGAACAGCTCGTTGCCCAAATTGACGTCGCTGTAGAGGGCGGAGTAACAGCATTGATGCTTCCAGAACCGACGGATTATGAAAATATTCCTGCCGATATCAATAACCCAATTACTGCTGAAAAAGTCGCTCTTGGAATGATGCTATTTCACGAAACTCAAATGGCAACAGCAGGAGTTAATAGCACAACAATCAATACATGGTCATGCGCAAGTTGTCACCATGTCGCTGCTGGTTTTAAATCAGGCGTTCTTCAAGGCATTGGTGAGGGCGGTAGTGGATTTGGTATTGCAGGTGAAGCACGTACCCTTTTGCCAAATTTTGATGGTCAAAGCACCGATCCGACCTTCGTACCTGATGTACAACCTTTTACATCACCCAGTATATTAAATTCAGCGTATCAAGACGTTATGCTGTGGAATGGACAGTTTGGTAATGCTGAAGGTGGTACCGTCAATGCTTCGTTAGAGGAGCATGTTCTCGCTCCAGAAGGAACACCAAAATTTGAGAATATAAGAGGTTTTTCGGGCCTTGAAACTCAGGCTATTGCAGGTACAAAAGTGCATAGAATGAATACGTTTGACGACTCTGTATTGCAAAATAATATGGAATATCGATTGATGTTCGAAGCGGCATTTCCTGAAGGCAGTAACGATTATTTGGAAGAGGCTGGTTTGGCTATGGCAGCGTATGAGCGCACGGTTCTAGCGAATGAGGCTCCTTTCCAACGATGGTTAGCTGGCGAAGATTCAGCAATGACTGAGCAAGAAAAACGCGGTGCGCTATTGTTCTTTGGAAAAGCTAATTGCGTAAGCTGTCATACAGGGCCCGCATTAAGCTCACCTGTTGGGGCTAGCGCGCAAGAAATGTTTATGGCGCTGGGGTTTGCTGATTTAGACGTATCAAGCCCTAGTGTGACTGGCACTGTGTCGGTTAACGACGCTAAAGGTCGCGGGGGCTTTACAGGAAATGTAGAAGACGATTTTAAGTTCAAAGTACCTCAACTGTATAACTTGAAAGATACCAATGTGTTTGGTCATGGGGGAAGTTTCAGTAGTGTACGTCAAGTAGTTATGTACAAAAATACGGCTGTTGCACAAAAGCGTCTGTCTACTGAACAACTAGATGCGCGTTTTATTCCTTTAGGCTTAACAGATGAAGAGATTGACGATTTGGTTACCTTCATTGAAGAGGGGTTGTACGACCCTGATTTGTATCGGTATGTCCCTGCAGCTACACCTACCGGCGCATGCTTTCCTGTGGCAGACGAGCAATCTAAGCTCGATTTAAATTGTGCTAATTAACTAGAAAAAGCGGCGTCGTTAGACGCCTCATATAGAGATGGACGAGTGACGCTGCGCCAGATATCTGGTCGTAGGCCTTTTGTTAAATACTCGCTGAACATTGCTCTAGTAGCGCGGTATGCAGCGTCTCAACTTGTGCAGCAAGGTGCGCTAGGCTAGCGCTATTATCAAGAACATAATCTGCTGCGGCTAGTCGGGTTTCGCGCGTGGCTTGTGAAGCCATAATGTTCTTTATTGTTTGCTCTGTGCTTTCATCCCGCTGTACAGCGCGTGCAAGTTGCATTTCTTCAGGGCAATCTACCACGACTACCTTGTTACACATTACGGTTAGATTATTTTCAACCAATAGTGGAACCGATAAAATGCAGTAGGGACTTTTGGATTCTGCGATGAGTGTCATCATTTGATTGCGGATGAGGGGATGAAGTAAACCGTTTAGCCAATGCTTTTCATCGTCATTGTGAAAAACGTGTTCGCGCAGTGCAGCGCGATTAAGGCTACCGTTTTCTAGCAGTACATCGTTGCCGAAATGTTCAGCAATTTTAGCAAGACCCTCTGAGCCTATCGCAACCACATCCCGAGCAACTTCATCCGCATCAATAATATCGATATTGTGCTTTTGAAATAATGCAGTTGCAGCTGATTTTCCACTACCAATACCACCTGTAAGGCCCACTACAAATTTATCACTCATTCGCTTCACTCTTTCTCGCTAAAAGGGCAACGGCCTAATGGCCTACAACACCATATTTAAGTAAGCGGTAATGATATCGGTTTTATACAATAAGGTTAACCATCCAGCCACCGCGAGGTAAGGGCCAAATGGAATGGCCAGAGACTTTCCTTGTTTCTGTACAATCATGATTACAATGCCAACCACCGCACCCACAAAAGACGAAAGCAAGATAATAACGGGCAAGCCTTGCCAGCCTGTAAAAGCCCCTAAAGCGGCTAATAATTTAAAGTCGCCATAGCCCATACCTTCTTTGCCGGTAACAAGTTTAAACAACCAATATACAGACCATAAACTAAGGTAGCCTGCAGCTGCACCAATGATTGCCTCTGTTGGAGTGACAAAAACGTTGTGCGTACTGAGTATTAAACCCAACCAAAGAAGTGGAAGCGTGAGTTGATCGGGCAACAGCATTTTGTCTAAATCAATAAACAGTAACGATATAAGTGCATAGGTGAATAGGACCGCCCATAAGGCTTGTGGTGTGGGGCCAAAATGGTAAGCAGCAAACGTGCACACCAAAGCCGTGAATAACTCAACTGCCGGATAACGTGGTGAAATTCCGGTTTTGCATTTCGCACACTTCCCTTTCAGGAAAAGGTAACTTATAACAGGAATGTTTTCCCAAGCGCGAATTTTATGTCCACACGACGGACATGTGCTGTCTGGTTTTACAAGGTTAAAGGGAGCTTCTTGGCTATCTTTTTGATCCGTTGTGACTCGCTCGTCACCTTGTTCGGCAAAATAGTCATTGTATTCACGCTGCCAACTACGCTCCATCATGATTGGTAACCGGTAGATTACAACATTTAAAAAGCTGCCAACCATCAAGCTAACAATAAAGATAAGTGAATAGAAAAATAGTGGCGCTACCTGGTGTAATGTAACCAAGTGCTGAGCGAATGAAACATCCATGAGCAACGTGTTCTTTTTTTATTGTATTTAAAATGAGGAAGACGTAGTTATACCACGTCGCCCATTTGGAAAATAGGGAGATACATAGCAACGATCAAACCGCCGATAACCACACCTAATACCGCCATGATCATAGGCTCTAGTAAGCTGGTTAAGCCATCTACCATGTCATCGACTTCCGCTTCGTAAATAGTAGCAATTTTACTGAGCATTTCGTCGACTGCGCCTGACTCTTCACCAATAGCTATCATTTGTGTGACCATATCAGGAAATACTTGTGTTGCGCGCATAGCAACATGCATTGGCATACCACCAGCCACTTCCTTTCGCATGTATAAAATAGCCTCTCGATATACTGCATTACCTGAAGCGCCTGCAGCAGATTCTAACGCCCCAATAAGTGGAACACCTGCAGCAAAGGTTGTGGCTAGTGTACGAGTGAAGCGAGCTATACTGGCTTTTTTAAGTATTTCGCCCACTACCGGAATTTTAAGAATGTTTCTATCAACGCTGTCGCGCAATTTTTGGCTGCGCTTATAGGTTCGCATGAACATAAAACCGGCAGCACCTATTCCGATGGCTATAAAGATGCCGTAGTCTTGGACAAATCGCGAAATGCCTAGAACGAATTGTGTAAAAGCAGGTAACTCTGCACCAAAGCTACTAAAGATCTCTTCAAACTGAGGAACAACAAAAATCAGTAGTATGGTGGTAACGATGAAAGCCACGACCAATACCGCGATAGGGTAAAACATCGCTTTCTTAATTTTTGATTTTAACGCTTCGGCTTTTTCTTTGTAAGTAGCTATTCTATCGTAGATAGTTTCAAGCGCACCGGACTGCTCACCGGTATACACCAAATCACAATACAAGTCGTCGAAGTAAAGCGGGTGTTTTCTAAGGGCTGAAGATAACGGGTTACCTGATTTTACTTCTTCCGTTATTTCACCCAGTAACTTTCGCATGCTCTGCTTAGCATGACCTTGCGCTATCATCTCAAGTGATTGAATTAGGGTAACACCGGCGGCCAACATAGTGGCAATTTGGCGAGAAATTACGGATATGTCTGCGGGTGTTATTTTTTGACCACCACCAAACAAAGGCGTGGCGAGTTTTTTAACTTTATTGGCAGAGATACCCTGGCGGCGAAGCAGGTTCTTTGCTTCAGAAATCGAAACAGCGGATATTTCACCTTTGCGAGATTGACCGTGACGATCTTTACCTTGCCAAGTAAATGTAGTTGCTGCTTTTGCCATTGCGAATTCCGTCTATAAAGTGTCTCTTGAGAGCGAAAAAGCCCAGTATGATACTGGGCTTTTTACATTTATTTCTATATCAGACTATGCGATTAGCATAGCTCTGCAGGGTCACATGTAACCGTCCAAAGTAAGCGGCCACCGTTTTCAGCTGCCGTTAGGGTATATGTACCTGCACCACCCTGAATGCTCATGCTTGGGTACGCAGTAGCTGTTATTGTACCCGCTGTATCTGTGTCTACACCAACGATAGCGGGAACGCCACCTGCAGCGTCTGCTGCTGCAACAGTTGCTGGAACGCCATTATTACCACCAACACAAAGCGCTAGGTTTGCCGTAGAGGCATAACAAACTTCTACTGCAGTCTTTGCTGCCGCTGTTGCGTTAGAAACTTCTGTAAACTTCGCTTTTTGCGTGTAGTTTTGGTAAGCAGGAAGTGCGATTGCTGCAAGAATACCGATGATTGCAACAACAATCATTAGTTCGATTAGGGTGAAACCTTTTTGGTTTTTAGCGTTCATGGTCATCATGGTCTTATCTCCGGGACGTGTATAACACGTTAAGTTTAAATCTAATTCAAATTGACGTTTATACCCGAGTCGTTTTTGTACGCCCCTGGTACTTGATTCTCAGTATAGAATTTTTATTGCAACTGACAAGTATTAGGGAATATACCTATGTGTTACTTTCTCAGTATGACACGTTCAATATGCCTTGTGCAGAGCGTATTCATTGAACTTTGGTATATAACTTAATAGCTTAGCAGCGTATGACTAACTATACAGTGGCAACACATTAAGCGCAAAGCGCGCGCTTACCTTAGGTAGAATTACGGCTTGAATGTGTGGTCGCAAAAACAAAAAAAGGCCCACAAAAAGGCCTTTAAATATAATTGATAGTTGCCTTTAAGCTTCGTACGCGATTACGCCAAATTAATTCGCAACGACAAGTCGATAGCTTGAACGTGCTTGGTTAATGCGCCTGAAGAAATGTAATCTACCCCTAGCTGCGATAGTGACTTAAGTCGCTCATCGGTAATATTGCCAGAGACTTCTAGTTTACATTGGCCTTTATTAAGTGCTACTGCCTGTTGGATCTGTTCGTTGGTAAAATTATCAAGCATGACAATATCAGCGCCAGCCTTCATGGCTTGTTCAAGCTCGTTAAGATTTTCGACTTCAACTTCAACAGGTTTTCCTGGCATCATTGATTTGGCTCGTTCAACCGCTTTATCTATGCCGCCGCATGAGAAAATATGGTTTTCTTTTATCAGAAATGCATCAAACAAACCTACACGGTGGTTTTGCCCACCACCACAACGCACGGCGTATTTTTGCGCGTAACGAAGCCCAGGTAACGTTTTGCGTGTGTCGAGAATTTTGGTGTTGCTATCAGCCAGTAAGTTCGCGTAAAACGCGGTAACAGTGGCAGTACCCGATAGGGTTTGTAAGAAATTAAGCGCAGTGCGCTCTGCGGTGAGAATAGCTTTTGCAGACCCTTCTAGCGTAAGCAGTACCGTGTCTGGTGCTACGCTGTCACCGTCTTCAACATGCCATTGCAATGCCACTGTTTCGTCAATAAGTGCGAACGCTTGATTTACCCAAGCTACTCCACATACCACACACGACTCTCTGGTGATAACCGTCGCTTTCGCTTGAACGTTATCGTCAATAAGGTTCGCTGTTATATCGTTGGAGGCATTTAATTCACCGCCTAGGTCTTCGATAAGTGCCGATGATACTTGCTCTCGTATCGCTTGCATGTCTGGTGATGTCATCTTCATCGCTATCGTCTGTATTAAAGGGTACGCAATATTAACCAATCTCCGCGCTGAGTAAACTCTAATTGGCGAAGAACGCTCATTCCAAGCAAAATATGGTCATCCTGCATGCCAGGATTCAAGTTTGCATCAACATTGTGAAGTACAATATCGCCAATACGCAGGGTATCAATATTCGATTCTGCCACTTTTACCGTGCCGTTTGCGGTGGTGGCCAAACCTTCTCGTCCCGCGCGAAGTTGCAGTTTGTTCGCCAAGTGAGCAGGAACCGCAACATCAGTGGCACCAGTATCAACCAAAAATATGACTTCTTCATTATTGATGTAGCCCGTAGTGACGTAATGTCCCTGACGGTTTTGTTTAAGTCTTACTTCGGTTTGTGAACCAATACGCTCAGATTGAGGCTCACTGTTTGGGTTTACTTGTTTTTCCAACAAATCTGAAAATACAAACACCAGCAGACCAAAACCGCAGATCCAAGCCAATGCGACCATCCATTTACCTGCGCTTTGGACAGTGTCATTTTCATTACTCATGCTTTTTCCTTCTCAGTAACGCGTTTTCCTGTTTTTTTAAGTGATAGCATCCAATCCGAATGGCTTGCAATCAAACGCATCGCGATGTCACACTTTAACCTATGTAGATGATTACTCAATAAATCAATTATTATGGTGCTTTACAATCAAGCCACATTTACCCAATCGCCGCATTTCGATGAGCGGCCCTTTGATGCTATGTTGCAGCCTAACAATATCGATTTATTGGTTGTCCACAATATATCGTTGCCTCCTTCTCAGTTTGGCACGAGTGGTATCAGAGATTTATTTACAGGTAACCTTGACCCCCAAGCGCACCCGTTTTACAAGGAAATTGCAGGTCTTCGCGTATCTGCCCATTGCGTAATTTACCGTACAGGAGAGATAGAGCAGTTTGTTCCTTTTGAGAAAAGAGCCTGGCATGCGGGTTTATCTTCTTTCCAAGGTCGCCAACGTTGTAACGACTTTTCAATTGGAATTGAACTTGAAGGCACTGACACGCTACCTTTTACCGACGCGCAATACGAATCACTTAAATCATTGAGCGAATTTATAATTAAGCGCTATCCTCGGATCACTTTAGGGCGTATTGTAGGTCATAATGATATTGCACCGGGTAGAAAAACTGATCCCGGCGAGGCTTTTGACTGGCCTAGATATCGAACCAGTTTACGACGCGTGCTTAAACAAGGACATGCCTAATATATGATGTTAATGAGTTTATTGTTGGTGTTAAGCCTAGAGAGACTTATCACTAAAGACAGTCACTGGCATATTGAGACTTATGCCACTAAGTATCGCCAGTTGTTAGTCAACAATAAATGGCTCACTGAAGACAGTTCGTCAGCGTACTTATATGTGAGCATGTTGCTCCCGCCCATTATTCTTGGGGTGATTGAATACTGGCTATTAGGCGCGTTTCTAACCTTCATAGAGCAAAGCCTAGTCTTATTTATTTGCGTAGGTTGCCCGGCACTGCGTGCAACGTATAAATGTTTTTTAAATGCGGCTGATAGAGGCGACCTGCAAGCGTGCAGTATGTACACTGATCAGCTAGGGCATTGTGGCACGCCAAACGAAAGTGACGGTACCGCCACAACCGAAGGTAAAAGCTTTGGGCAGCACCTGACATGGCTTAACTATCAGCACTATGCCGCGGTTATGTTGTGGTTTATTGCATTTGGCGCACCTGGTGCACTGTTTTATAGCTTAAGTCGCAGTACCACCGAAGCAATGTGCGGTAAAAATCACCCATTGAAGGAAAGCGCAGGGCGTTTGATGTTTGCGCTTGATTACATTCCTGTACGAATTACGGCGTTCGGAATGTTAATGATGGGACATTTTTCACGGGCTTTGCCCGAGTGGCTCAAACATGCGTTGCAATTTGATATTTCGGCCTATGACGTACTGACTAAAATTTCCTCTAAAGCCGAAATGCTAACACCTGAAGAGCGCGAAGCGCAGGCTAAAAATGCAGCGGTTGAACCCAAAGTATTAGTAAAATTGGCTAAACGTAATGTTATTTTTCTTCTGGTAATTACTTCAGCGCTTACGCTAATTGGCAGTCTCGCATAACCACTATTATTAACATTTAATCACCATATCTACTAGAGCTACGTTTGGTCTATAAATTATTTGTTTATAGATCAGACGCTTTCATCTCAATATATACTGCATAGGCCTCATCAGACCAGTTGGTGGGCGCTGATTTTTGTTAACAAATTCAATAATAAACCTTAACAGCAAGCAAAGTGCGCAAGCTTTGCTATGCTCTAGAGTATTTACCTCGAAATCGATCTGCCTTAAACTGTAGAGGTAAAATGGTATTACCAATTTTATGAATGTTTAAATTTTCTCCGATTATTTTTTACATTCACAATGTTGATATCACCCAGTGTTTAAGAAGAAGGATAGATACTGCGCATGCGTCAGCAGCGAAAAAAACTCTCTGATGTAATTACCGAACAATTAGAGTCGATGATACTCGACGGTACGTTATTGGCTGGTCAAAAGCTGCCACCAGAGAGAGAGCTTGCGCTTGAATTTGATGTGTCTCGTCCTTCTTTACGTGAAGCTATTGGTAATTTACAGGCGCGGGGTTTAGTTGAGCGAAAACAAGGCGGCGGTACGTTTGTTAATCGCAACCTAAATGCGGCAATGAAAGATCCATTGATGGATTTGGTGAGTCAGCGTCCAGAAACGCAGTTCGACTTGCTTGAGTTCCGTCACGCGCTTGAAGGCATGTCAGCGTATTACGCGGCATTGCGTGGCCAGCCTGAAGATTACGATGCGTTGAAACAAGCATTAAATGATTTGCCAACGCCCAAAGCCGATGAGAGTAAACGTGCTCAAGCAGAAGCGCTGGGGCAGTTTTATATCATCATGGCACGCGCTTCTCACAACATGGTATTGCTGCATGTAATGAGCACTATGCAAAGTATGTTGGTTGACAACATTGAACGAAATTTAGACATGCTGGCCGCACATCCAGAAGCGGTGGAAGACATTGCCAAGCAGCGTCGCGAAATTGTAGATGCGATAGCCTCGCGTGACCCTGAAGCGGCACGACAAGCGTGTAATACGCATCTGGCGTTTATTGAAAAAACGCTATTGACAATAAATCAGCGCGATACACGTGTTCAACGTGCACTGCGCCGACTGGAAATTTAGTTAAATAACATTGTTGTTTAACTATTCATTCGCAGAGGCCGGTCGGGTTTTTACCTGTGCCACTGCAAAAGCAGGTGAGCCAGATAGGGTCACTGTGAGTACAACGTAATTTAGTTTTCCTTCTTTTAGCGTTCTTTTTGACAAGAACAAGGCTTGAGGAGGATTTTCTATATAAGCAAAAAATAGGATGGCACCATGACTGATATGATGCACCAAGATGTGGATCCACAAGAAACGAAAGAGTGGATTGACGCGCTTGAGTCGGTTTTAGAAGAGGAAGGCGTAGAACGCGCACATTACTTACTCGAAAAGCTTATTGATAAAGCTCGTCGCAGCGGCGCGCATTTGCCTTATGACGCTACCACTGCCTACATCAATACCATTCCTGCGGCGCAAGAGCCAAAAATGCCGGGCGATTTAACCATTGAAGCGCGTATCCGTGCGGCAATTCGCTGGAACGCATTGATGATTGTATTGCGTGCATCGAAAAAAGAACTAGAGCTTGGTGGCCATATTGGTAGCTTCGCGTCATCTGCAATGCTTTATGATGTGGGCTTTAACCATTTCTTTAAAGCGCCAAATGAAAATCAAGGCGGTGACTTTATTTTTGCTCAAGGTCACATTGCACCGGGTATCTACGCGCGCTCGTACATGGAAGGTAACTTAACTGAAGAACAGTTAAACAACTTCCGTCAGGAATGTGCAGGCGACGGTTTGTCTTCTTACCCGCACCCGCATTTGATGAAAGACTACTGGCAGTTCCCAACTGTATCGATGGGTCTTGGTCCACTTCAAGCAATTTACACAGCGCGATTCCTTAAATACCTCACTAACCGCGGTATTAAAGATTGTTCAGGCCAGCGCGTTTACTGCTACATGGGTGACGGTGAGTGTGATGAGCCAGAAAGCTTGGGTGCAATTGGTCTTGCGTCTCGCGAAGGCCTAGACAATCTAACGTTTGTTATCAACTGTAACCTTCAGCGCCTAGACGGCCCGGTACGTGGTAACGGCAAAATAATCCAAGAACTTGAAGGTACATTCCGCGGCGCAGGCTGGGAAGTAGTGAAAGTGATTTGGGGTAGCTACTGGGATGAGCTTCTTGCGCGCGATAAATCTGGCAAGCTTATCCAGCTTATGGGTGAAACCGTAGACGGTGAATACCAAAACTGTAAAGCCAAAGGCGGCAAGTACACCCGTGAAAACTTCTTTAACAAGTACCCTGAAACGGCGGCACTTGTAGCGAATATGTCTGACGATGACATCTGGCGCTTGAACCGTGGTGGCCACGACCCAGTTAAAGTATTTGCAGCTTATCAAAAAGCCATTGATACGAAAGGCCGTCCAACAGTGATTCTTGCGAAAACGGTTAAAGGCTTTGGTCTTGGCCGTTCAGGTGAAGCACAAAACGTAGCGCACAACGTGAAGAAAATGGATGTGGATTCAATCAAACAGTTCCGCGACCGTTTCAACATTCCAGTAGCAGACGACAAAATTGCCGACTTGCCTTACTTCAAGTTCGACGAAGACAGCGAAGAAATGAAGTACCTTCGTGCACGTCGTGAAGCACTAGGTGGTTATTTACCTGCGCGTCGTGAGCAAGCCGAAGAGCAGCTTGAAATTCCAGAACTGAGCGCGTTTGACGCTATCTTAAAAGGTTCTGGCGACCGTCAAGTTTCATCAACCATGACATTTGTACGTGTACTTAACGCGTTGTTGAAAGATAAGAAAATTGGCAAGCGCATTGTACCAATTATTCCTGATGAAGCGCGTACCTTCGGGATGGAAGGCTTGTTCCGTCAGGTAGGTATTTACGCAAACGAAGGCCAAAAATACGTACCTCAAGATGCCGACCAAGTCGCTTACTATCGCGAAGATAAGAAAGGTCAGGTACTGCAAGAAGGTATCAATGAACTAGGTGCAATGGCATCGTGGGTAGCGTCAGGTACGTCTTACTCAACGTGTAACGCAACAACTATTCCGTTCTATATTTACTACTCTATGTTTGGTTTCCAACGTGTTGGCGACTTAGCATGGGCAGCAGGTGATAGCCAAGCACGTGGTTTCCTATTAGGCGCAACAGCAGGTAGAACTACACTAAACGGTGAAGGTCTACAGCACCAAGATGGTCACTCACATGTTCAGGCTAACCTTATTCCTAACTGTGTTACTTACGACCCAACATACGGTTATGAAGTAGCCGTTATTATTCAAGACGGCTTGCGTCGCATGTACGGTAATAACGAAAACATCTTCTACTACCTAACGTTGATGAACGAAAACTATCATCACCCAGAAATGCCAGAAGGTGATGATGTTGCTGAGCAGATCATTAAAGGTATTTACAAGCTAGAGCGTGTTGAAAACGACAAGTCTAAGCTTAACGTACAGCTAATGGGTTCTGGTACTATCTTGAACGAAGTACGTAAAGCAGCACAAATCCTGTGTGACGATTACAACGTATCTTCTGACGTGTACTCAGTGACCTCGTTCAACGAGCTAGCTCGTGAAGGTCAAGACGTAGCGCGCTGGAACATGCTTAACCCAGAAGCTGAGCAGAAAGTACCTTACATTGGTCAGGTTATTACCAAAGACGCAG
Organism: Alteromonas sp. McT4-15; assembly: GCF_020515205.1. Taxonomy (NCBI): domain Bacteria; kingdom Pseudomonadati; phylum Pseudomonadota; class Gammaproteobacteria; order Alteromonadales; family Alteromonadaceae; genus Alteromonas; species Alteromonas sp. McT4-15. The sequence continues at coordinate 109,983 of NZ_JAJALG010000002.1, read as the reverse complement.
GTCCTGCTATTTCAGCTACTGACTATGTTAAGAACTACTCTGACCAAGTACGTGCGTTCATTGATACTGAATATCGCTGTCTAGGTACAGACGGTTTCGGTCGAAGCGACAGCCGTGAAAACTTGCGTACACACTTTGAAGTAAATGCGTCGTACATTGTGGTTGCATCACTTTATGAACTGGCTCAGCGCGGCGACGTTGAGAAGAAAGTGGTAGCAGAAGCCATTAAGCGTTTCGATATTAACACTGAAAAACTTAACCCGCTTTACGCGTAAGCCAGATAAGGTATTTTACATATGTCAGATATTCAAAAGATTATCGTGCCCGACGTAGGCGGTGACGAAGTTGAAGTTATCGAGCTATGTGTTGCCGTAGGCGACAACATTGAGGCAGATGAAGGCGTTGTTACTGTTGAAAGTGATAAAGCGTCAATGGACATCCCTGCACCGTTTGAAGGTGAAATTGTAAGCTTGTCAGTATCGGTAGGCGATAAAATTAAAGAAGGCGATGTAATTGGTGAAATGAAGGTTGCTGGTGGTTCTGAAGCATCTGAAGAAGCATCTTCAGACGATTCAAAAGAAGAAGCGCCAAAGCAAGAAGAAACACCAAAAGAAGAAAGCAAATCAGAGGCAGCACCTGCTGCGTCTGGTAGTAGCGAAGTCATTGAAGTTGCTGTACCCGATATCGGTTCTGAAGACGAAGTTGACGTTATCGACGTATTGGTTTCTGTAGGCGATACCATCGAAAAAGAAGATGGTCTTATTACCCTTGAAACCGATAAGGCCACAATGGATGTTCCTTCAACGCACTCAGGTACGGTGAAAGAAGTATTCATTAGCACCGGTGATAAGGTGAAAGAAGGCACGGTTGTCATCAAGCTTGAAGTTGCAGGCTCAGGCTCCACTTCAAGTGAATCTTCTGATGCGCCTGCTCCGGCTGCCCAAGAAAGTGAAAAGCAAGCGTCGGAACCCGCGGCGTCGTCAAGCAGCGAAACTATTGAAGTTGCGGTACCTGATATTGGCGAAGATGGCGAAGTAGACGTTATCGATGTACTGGTATCGGTAGGCGATACTGTTGAGAAAGAAGACGGTCTAATTACGCTTGAAACTGATAAAGCGACAATGGATGTACCTTCAACGCATGCGGGTACTATCAAAGAAGTCTTTATTAAAACAGGCGATAAAGTTAAGCAAGGCACGGTAGTGGTTAAGCTTGAAACTAGCGGCGGCGCATCGTCTCAAGCATCTGAGCCAGCAGCTGAAAAGCCTGCAGCAAAGAAAGAAGAACCGAAGAAAGAAGCGCCTAAACAGGAATCGGCTAATCGTTCTCCAGTGCCAGCAGAGCCCGCACCGAAAGGTAACGGTAAAGCCCATGCGTCGCCTTCGGTTCGCCGTATTGCACGTGAATTTGGTGTAGACCTAACCTTAGTGAATGGCTCTGGTCCTAAGAATCGTATCTTGAAAGAAGACATTCAAGCCTATGTGAAAGCTGAGCTTGCTAAGCCTCGTACAGCCGCAGCATCGGGTAATGCGACGGTGGGCGACAATGTGCTTCAAATTGTGCCAGTTAAACCTGTTGATCACAGCAAGTTCGGTGAAATTGAAGAACAGCCGCTATCGCGTATTCAAAAGATTTCTGGTCCATTCCTACACCGTAACTGGGCAACTATTCCGCACGTTACGCAGTTCGACGAAGCCGATATCACAGAAGTGGAAGACTTCCGCAAAGAGCAAAACGCCTATCACGCGAAAATTAAGTCTGGTCTTAAGATCACGCCACTTGTTTTCGTAATGAAAGCAGTAGCGAAAGCGCTTGAAAAATACGAGGTATTTAATTCTTCATTGTCTGATGACGGCGAAAGCTTGATCATCAAGAAGTTTATCAATATCGGTATCGCGGTAGAAACGCCAGGTGGCCTAGTTGTTCCGGTTATTCGTGACGTGAATAAGAAAGGTATTGAGCAGCTATCACGTGAGCTTATCGAGACCTCTCAGAAAGCGCGAGAAGGTAAGCTTAAAGCGGCTGACATGCAAGGTGGTACTTTTACTATCTCTAGCCTAGGCGGTATTGGCGGTACGGCGTTTACGCCTATTGTAAACGCGCCAGAAGTCGCCATATTAGGTGTATCGAAGTCTGAGATGAAGCCAAAGTGGAATGGTAAAGAATTCGAGCCGCGTTTGATGGTGCCGCTGAGCCTGTCATACGACCACCGAGTAATCGATGGTGCAGTAGGTGCGAGATTCTCTACTGAGGTTGCTGCAAACCTTACTGATTTGCGCAGAATCATACTTTAAATAAAAGGTCGAAAAAGTTTACAATATCAGTAACATTTTCGACGATTTTATAAGCCCATTTGGTGGCATTTAGGTTATGCTATTGCACAAAAGTAATAGCATGACCCTACAAGAACAGGATTGAGGTTCACAATGAGCGAAATTAAAACGCAATTGGTGGTACTGGGCGGCGGCCCTGGCGGTTATTCAGCAGCATTCCGTGCGGCTGACTTAGGTATTGAAACAGTTATCGTAGACTCTCGTGACACACTTGGTGGCGTTTGTCTTAATGTTGGCTGTATCCCTTCAAAAGCCCTTCTTCACGTAGCGAAAGTGATGAAAGAAGCGAAGCACCTTGCAAGCCACGGTGTAACGTTTGGCGAGCCAACCATCGATCTAGACAAAATCCGCGATTATAAAGATAGCGTTGTTAAGCAATTAACTAACGGTCTTGGCGGCATGTCTAAAATGCGTAAAACCAAGCACGTGCAAGGCTTTGGTAAATTTACAGGCGCAAACACCCTTGAAGTAAAAAATGGTGACGACGTTACTACTATTACTTTTGAAAAAGCGATTATTGCTGCGGGTTCTGAGCCTGTAAGCCTGCCGTTCATCCCAGAAGATGAGCGCGTAATTGACTCAACTGGCGCACTGGAAATGAAAGACATTCCAGAGAAAATGCTAGTACTAGGCGGTGGTATCATCGGTCTAGAAATGGGTACAGTATACGAAGCGCTTGGCTCAAACATTGATGTAGTTGAATTCTTAGACCAGCTTATTCCAGCAGCTGACAAAGACATCATGAAAGTATTCATGAAGGACTACAAAGAAAAATTCAACATCATGCTAGAAACGAAAGTTACTGCAGTTGAAGCAAAAGATGACGGTCTATACGTAACATTTGAAGGCAAGAACGCACCTGCTGAGCCAGTACGTTATGACAAAGTACTTGTTGCTGTTGGTCGTAAGCCTAACGGTAAATTAGTGGGCGCAGAAGCTGCTGGCGTTAATGTTGACGATCGCGGCTTTATTAATGTTGATAAGCAAATGCGTACTAACGTTGACCACATCTTCGCAATCGGTGACCTTGTAGGTCAGCCTATGCTTGCGCACAAAGCGGTTCACGAAGGTCACGTTGCAGCAGAAGTTATTGCTGGACAGAAGCACTACTTCGACCCACGTGCAATTCCTTCAGTTGCATACACTGAGCCAGAAGTAGCTTGGGTTGGTTTAACTGAGAAAGAAGCGAAAGAGCAGGGCGTAAGCTACGAAACAGCGGTATTCCCATGGGCAGCCTCTGGTCGTGCAATTGCATCTGATGCAACTAACGGTATGACCAAGATGATCTTCGACAAAGACACGGGTCGCGTTATCGGTGGTGCAATGGTAGGTACCAACGCGGGTGAAATGCTTGGTGAGATTGGCCTAGCCATTGAAATGGGGGCGGATGCTGAAGATGTAGCATTAACTATCCACGCTCACCCAACGCTGAACGAATCTATCGGTCTTGCGTCTGAAATCTTCGAAGGAAGCATTACAGACTTGCCAAATCCGAAAGCGAAGAAAAAGAAGTAAACGTCTTTTTCGCTAATTAATGAAAACCCGCTCAACGAGCGGGTTTTTTGTATCTTGCATTTTTACAGCTCTGTGCTTTTCCTTTCTTTCGCTTAAGTTCTAACATAAAAAATTTCTTATTTGTTGGTTTTTTATACTAAAGGGTGATTTACGTTATTGAACGATTAATTAAAATACGCGCCTCTTAAGTTATCCCATTTTATACTCAACATACATAAAAGGTTTTAATGCAAAGTACTCCACCATCTCGTTTGTCATCTCCGGCTTCATTTTCTAAACACGGTGAATATGCCATTGAACTCAACGGCTGCGTTATAAAGGCAGAATTGAAAGGTATTGCAACGCAAAAAATGCTGCAGCAATATCACGACGATGTTCTCATGCTGACAGGGAATCTTGATGGTGCGCAATGGGGCTTCATCGGCTCAATTTTTGGGACCGGTGTATTAACACCAGAAGCGGAAGAGTGGCTTGTAGTGTCTATAAAGCGCCGTATGGAACTTGGCATGCTTGCAAGTGTGGTAATTGCAGAAAGGGCAAAAGTGCCAGCCTTAGTGGTTAGGCAGTTTGAGCGGGTATTCCAGCAGGCGGGAATAAAGTACTTGTTCTGTAGTAGTGAGCAGGAAGGGCTAGATTGGCTTTCTTCACTGGGATGTAAAGCCAACTAACCCTGTTACTTGTTTTGTTATTGCATGTTTAAGCAATCACTTTTTCTTTAATTTTTTGGTTGGCTGCAACTTCTTCAGTGTCAAACTCTTGCGTTTTAAGATGCGCTGGCGTGAATTCGTTGCAGTCCATATTACGCTGCTCCATAAAGCGCTTAACGGTTTTTTCGCAATACGCTTTACGGCAACATTGAGACAGCAACATTTCGTGACGCTGTACCCATTCGCGTATAAATTTTACTACCAAACCTCGAAGCCATTGTAATCCTGCATCTTGGTCTTGACGCTTGTGCCACATAACAGACAGTGGTGAACTTACAATTTCAATTGGCGTTTCAAAAACCGCAAGTTCACCAGAAAATATCTCTCGCTCCATTACAAGTGATGGTGCAACACAAATGAGGTTACTTTCTTTTAGCAGAGGCGTTGCGTTGTAAAACTGATTAACCGACATAGCTACGCGGCGTTTTAACCCTAAGTTAGCCAATACTTGATCGGTAGGGCCTGTCACATCGCCTGTCACAGAAACCAATAGATGATCAGCGGCCACAAACTCTTCTAACGTAAGCTGACTTTTCGCCAATGGGTGATCTGGGCGCATAACCACAACCCAGCTGGGATCAAGTACATGTTCGGCGCGTATAACTGAATCTGGCTCTTGGTATTTGGAAAACGTTAGCTCAGCTTCTGCGTCTTTAAGTATTTTGTCCGTTTCCATGTCGTAATTAGGAATAGCGTGAATATTGATACCTGGCGCTTCGTTTTCGATAACTTGGCGAAGTGGTCCCCACACCATAGAAACAATACTGTCTGTCGCGGCAATTCTAAATGTACGCTTGGCCGTTGCAGGGTTGAAGTCTGTCGGGTTTACCGCAACTTCAAGTTCACCCAACGGGCCTTGAATTTGGCTCCATAAGTTTTTGGCAAATGAAGTGGGTTGAATACCGCGTCCGTCTTTAACAAATAATTCGTCTTTCCATGCAGTTCGCATACGTGACAGGGCATTTGATACTGCCGGCTGAGTCATTGACAGCCTATCTGCGGCGCGGGTAATAGCACCTTCTGTCATTATCGCATCGAATATCATTAGTAAGTTTAAGTCATGTGGACGCATAATCGTCTCCGGTCTTTAGACGCTTCTTGCGATAATCATTTAGCCAAAAAGGAGGAAGCGCTGCGTAAACGCGCCGTAAACCCATCCTTGGGGGCTCCGCTACCGCATCCTTGCGGTAGAGGGTTTACTCCGCGCTTCCACCTCTTTGTCTCTCGACTATCGCAAAAAGCGTCAATTGTTTTTTATGTACCCAAAGGTACAAGTGAACTACTTCGCATTGACAACGTGTGTCGTCTCGCTTTGTATCTACAGGCCTTGTTATTTCGCCTGAAGTAAGGTGAAGTTACTCCGCGCTTTCACCTCTTTGTTTCTCGACTATCGCAAAAAGCGTCAATTGCTTTTTATGTACCCGAAGGTACAAGTGAACTACTTCGCATTGACAACGTGTGTCATCTCGCTTTGTATCTACAGGCCTTTTTAATTCGCCTGAAGTAAGGTGAAGTTACTCCGCGCTTTTACCTCTTTGCCCCTCGACTATCGCAAAAAGCGTCAGTTGCTTTTTATGTACCAAAAGGTGCAAGCGAATTACTTCGCATTGACAACGTGTGTCATCTCGCTTTGAATCCACAGGCCAAAAAGTTCCGCCTTAATTTTGGTGAACCGTACTTCGGTACACACATTTACTTTTCAGTTTTCGAAAAATATATCGATGTCATAGCAATGACATAGTTTAGTTATAGGTTATAGCTAAATGCATTTATTTTCCAAATGAATGCGATGAGTGACAGTGTTACACTGCGCCGCTGCAGCCCGCTAATTTCATAAGTTCTCGCTTTCTAAGCAGTTATTTGCGTGATAAAGGTGAAACCACCTTTTATACGTTCAAACTTTGTTCACTAGATTCTCAATATATAACATTGTGTGATGTGTTGCATATAAAAAGATAATTATTTTTATTGTTTGGCGTGGTCCATAATGCATTCCATCAAACTTTAGTCGAATTTAAGAGAGAATCTTGCAATGAAAACTTTTACCCGTTTATTGGCTGTTTTAAGCCTTACTGCGCTAGTCGCTGCATGCGGTGGTGACGAGCAGGATCCTAGTCAATCTATGCAGGCAAATGCTGGCGTACCTGTGGATGTAGCAGCAGTTGTCACGCAACGTCTTACCGAATGGGACAATTTCACTGGTCGCTTGGAATCGCCACAAATTGTAGCGCTTCGTCCTCGTGTTTCAGGTTACATCGATTTTGTCGCATTTAAAGAAGGCGAATATGTTGAGCAAGGGCAAACACTGTTCCTTATTGATAATCGCACTTTTAAAGCAGAAGTCGCTCGCTTGACTGCACAGCTTGAAGAATCGAAAAGTCGACTAGAGCTTGCCGAGCAGAACTATAAACGCGCCTACAAACTGCGTAAGACGCAAGCTGTATCTGAAGAAGTGCTTGATGCCCGTTTAGCAGAAAAAAACCAAGCGCTAGCTAGCCTTAATCAAACTCAAGCCGCTCTTGAAGTAGCGCGCTTAAACCGAGGTTTTGCACGCGTTGAGGCACCTATCTCAGGCCGCATTTCTCGCGCTAATATTACTGAAGGTAATTTTGTAACGGCGGGTCAAACGGAACTTACTCGTATCGTGTCAACAGACCGTCTATATGCATACTTTGACATCGACGAGCAAACCTACCTTAATTATGTATCAAGTAGCAATGCCACGTCTGTAAACGACAAGCCAGTTGCGCTGCGCTTAGCCAATGAGTCTGATTATCAGCATTGGGGCCAAATTGACTTTATCGATAACCAAGTGAATGGCAGTACAGGTACTTTACGCGTTCGCGCGGTGTTCAATAACGAAAAAGGTCGCTTGATCCCTGGTTTGTTTGCCCACCTTAAACTCGCTGGAAGTACAGACGAGCAGGGCATCCTTATTAAAGAAAAGGCCATTGGTACCGACTTGAATAACAAGTATGTGCTTGTGGTAAATGAAGAAAACAAAGTGGAATACCGTGCGGTTACACTGGGTGACAAAGTTGGCAGCATGCGCATTATCAAAAGTGGGCTTGCCGCTAGCGACACCATAGTAGTAGACGGATTACAACGCGTACGTCCAGGGGCGCCAGTGTCGGCGAACGAAGTACCTATGGGTGACCAAGATGCACTTGCGAGCTTGCAGGATTGGCAGTCTCAGGTAGATAACGTAACAGAAGTAACCAACATGGCGCATTACGAGGACGTACTGTCTGGTGGTTCAGTGGTATCTAGCACTGTAACAGTAGGTCTTAAGTAATGAACATCTCGCAATTCTTTATTAGCCGCCCGATTTTTGCGGGCGTGCTATCACTACTCATTTTTATTGGCGGTGCCATTGCAGTATGGCAGCTGCCCATTACAGAATATCCAGAAGTTGTTCCGCCAACGGTAGTGGTAACAGCCAACTATCCGGGCGCAAACCCAGAGGTAATAGCCGAAACCGTCGCGACACCACTTGAGCAAGAAATTAACGGCGTTGAAAACATGTTGTACATGTCTTCACAAGCAACCAGCGATGGCCGCATGACATTAACTATCACGTTTGCTATCGATACAGACCCGGATGAAGCTACCACGCTGGTCCAAAACCGTGTGAATCGTGCTACTCCACGTTTGCCACAAGAAGTGCAGCGTTTAGGTGTGGTTACTGAAAAGTCATCGCCTGACCTTACCATGGTGGTTCACCTAACCTCGCCAGATAACCGCTACGACATGCTTTATCTGTCGAACTATGCCGATCAGTTTGTAAAAGACGAGCTGGCACGCATTGACGGGGTAGGGCAAGTACGCCTGTTTGGTGCTGGCGAGTTCAGCATGCGTGTGTGGCTAGACCCTAACAAACTTGCAGCGTTGCAAATGAACCCTGGCGATGTAGTAGCGGCAATTGCCGATCAAAACCAGCAAGCGGCTGCGGGCAGCCTTGGTGCACAGCCAACGGGTACTAGCGAATTTCAGCTTCTAATTAACGTACGCGGTCGCCTTAAAGACGAATCTGAATTTGAAAATATCATCGTTAAAACCGGTGACAATGGCGAGATTACGCGCCTTAAAGATGTAGCTCGTATTGAACTAGGTTCAGAGTTTTATTCACTTCGTTCATTGATTAACAATAACCCGGCAGCGGCTTTACCTATTTTCCAAGCGCCAGGTTCAAATGCTATTCAAATTTCAGACGATGTGCGTTCGCGTATGGCTGAGTTATCACAGTTATTCCCAGAAGGCCTAGAATACGAAATTGCTTACGATCCTACCGTGTTTGTGCGTGGCTCAATTGAAGCAGTAATTAGCACATTACTTGAAGCGGTATTGCTTGTTGTTCTTGTGGTAGTACTTTTCCTTCAAACATGGCGTGCATCTATAATTCCATTGGTTGCAGTTCCAATTTCGTTGGTGGGTACCTTTGCATTTATGCAGTTGATGGGCTTCTCACTTAACGCCTTGTCATTGTTTGGCTTAGTACTCGCCATCGGTATTGTTGTTGATGACGCCATTGTAGTTGTTGAGAACGTCGAGCGTAATATTTCTGAAGGCAAAACCCCATTTGATGCCACGGTACAGGCAATGAAAGAGGTAACTGGGCCTATTATTGCGACAACACTTGTACTTGCTGCAGTGTTTGTACCGACCGCCTTTATGAGTGGCTTAACGGGGCAGTTCTATAAGCAGTTTGCACTGACTATCACTATTTCAACGGTAATCTCAGCAATTAACTCGTTAACGCTTAGCCCTGCCTTGTCTGCACTATTGCTGAAGCCTCACGGTCAAGCTAACGACTGGCTTACCCGAGTAATGGATAAAGTGTTTGGTCGTTTCATATTCGCGCCTTTTAACCGTTTCTTTGACCGAGGTTCTAAGAAGTACACTGGTGCTGTGGGCGGTCTTATCCGTAAAAGCAGCGTCATTATGGTGCTTTACGCTGGGTTGCTTGGCCTAACTTATTTCCAGTTCGCCAATACACCCACTGGTTATGTACCGCCACAAGACAAGCAGTACCTGGTCGCGTTTGCTCAGCTACCTAATGCCGCCAGCTTAGATAGAACTGAAGAAGTTATTCGAGAGATGTCACGTATTGCCATGGAACACCCTGGCGTTGAAGATGCCATTGCATTTCCGGGGCTAAACATTAACGGCTTCACCAATAGCCCAAGTTCAGGTGTTTTATTCGCTACCTTGACCGACTTTGACAAGCGTACAAGTCCTGAATTATCGGGTGGCGCCATTGCTGCTCAGCTAAACCAAAACTTTGGCTCTATTAAAGGTGCATTTGTGGCTATCTTCCCACCACCACCAGTAATGGGGTTAGGGACAATTGGCGGGTTCCGTTTGCAGGTGGAAGACAGAGGCAATCTTGGTTTTGAAGAGCTAGAGCGCGTCACACAAGAAGTGATTGGCAAAGCATGGGCACATCCTGCGCTTACCGATGCTTTCACCAGCTTTACGGTTGCTGTACCTCAACTTGACGTAGATGTAGACCGTGAAAAGGCCGTAAGCCAAGGCGTGAATATCGATACCTTGTTCACCACTATGCAGGCTTACTTGGGCTCACTGTATGTTAATGATTTCAATTTGTTTGGTCGCACGTACCAAGTGAATGTGCAGGCCGATGCGCAGTATCGTCAAGATATTGAAGATATTACGCAATTTAAAATCAGAAATGCACAAGGTGAAATGATTCCCCTAGGTTCATTTTTAAATATCGAGCACAGCGCAGGTCCAGACCGTGTTATGCACTATAACGGCTATATCACGGCAGAAATCAATGGTGCGCCGGCGCCGGGTTATTCATCTGACCAAGCGAAAGCCGCTATTGAAGAAATTTTGGCGGAAACACTGCCATTAGGCATGACTTACGAGTGGACTGAATTAACGTATCAGCAAATTCTTGCAGGTAACGCATCAGCCTTCGTATTCCCACTCGTGGTGTTGTTGGTGTTCCTTGTGCTTGCAGCACAATATGAAAGCTTGCGTCTGCCATTGGCTATCATTTTGATTGTACCAATGACATTGCTGAGCGCGTTAATAGGTGTGCAAGTTTACGGTGGTGATAACAACATCTTCACTCAAATTGGATTGATTGTACTGGTCGGCCTTGCCACTAAGAACGCCATTCTTATTGTCGAGTTTGCTAAAGAGCTGCAAGACAAGGGTATGGATGCGCTGTCTGCTATTAAAGAAGCGAGCCGTTTACGTTTACGTCCTATTTTGATGACTTCAATAGCATTCATCATGGGCGTATTGCCAATGGTTATCTCTACTGGCGCAGGCGCTGAAATGCGTCAGGCGATGGGGGTAGCAGTATTCTCAGGCATGATAGGCGTAACCTTCTTCGGGTTAATCCTGACCCCAGTCTTTTACTATTTGCTAAAGCGCAACGGTTAACTCTCCCGTCTACCCAAGCGTTGCCCTCTTAAGGGGCTCTTTAGGCCACTCACTTGAGTGGCCTTTTTTTTGCCTTAATTCGCCTCAACTAGCCTTATTTACACAATAAAAAGGGTGCTATTGTTGATTAAACTTGGATAAGTATTAAATGTATTAGGGAGTTAATCGTGAAAGTAGGTGCAGCAAGTATTATTGCAATAGGAATGATTGTCGCGTTAAGCGTACTTGGTCTTCAGGTATCAGGCGCGATGAATGATATGCAGACGTGGGACAGAGTCGTCACTGTTAAAGGCCTTTCTGAAAAAGAATACATTGCCGATCAGGTAATTTGGCCCATTCAGTTTGTTGATGCGGGTAACGACTTACCTCTACTGTACGATCAAATCGAAAAGAACAGTGCCAAGGTATCACAGTTTTTACAAACCAAGGGAATCTCAAGCGAAAGCATCACCATTGGGAAGCCAGAAATCACCGACAAGCTAGCACAACAATACGGCGGTTCTGACAGAGTGCCATTTCGTTACAGTGCTATTCAGACCGTCACGGTATTTTCTGAAGACGTGGAAAAAGTCAGACTGTTGATGCAACAAATTGGAGAATTGATCAAAACGGGAATTGTGTTATCTGATCAAAGTTATCGCGCCCAACCAGACTATGTATTTACGCGTTTAAACGAAGTTAAACCGGAAATGATTGAAGAGGCAACACTCAATGCTCGAGAGGTCGCTGAGAAATTCGCAAAAGACTCGCAAAGTACGTTAGGAAAAATCAAGCGGGCGAATCAGGGGCGGTTTACTATCAGTAGCCGAGATAGCCATCACCCTCATATCAAAAAGGTAAGAGTAGTCTCAACCATTGACTATACGCTCATCGATTAGCGCTAGGCGTGCTATGCTATTAAAAACCAACACGTAAACAGTGCCTTCATTTAGGTACTGTTTATTGTTGTTTGACGGGCATTGCAATGAAGCTATCACTCAGTGGAAGCTTGGTAACCCTGTATTTCGCGTATCGATAAACGAGTGTGTCGCATGTCAGAACAATCACCACAGTCTCAGCAGCTGGAATTTTTTGAAATTCCTAGTCCCTGTATTGGTGTATGTGAGTCTGGGCCGAGAGGGTTTTGTAAAGGTTGCTTTCGAAGTCGAGACGAGCGCCTGTATTGGCTTAAGGTGGACGATGCTACCAAACGCCAAATAATCAGTGCGTGTGCTAGACGAAAACGCGCGGTACTTGCAAGGGCCAGAAAACAAGGTGAATCAAGTTCAACTGATGAACTAGCCCAGTATAATTTATTCGGTGAGCCATAAATACGTAATACGTGTTTAAGGGTAGGGTCAACCAAATGATAGATGTATAATGTCATTGTATTGGCAAGTAACCTAAGTGAGAGTAATTAGATGTCGATAGAAAAGTACGTTGCATTTGCGGCGAAATCTTTTGCGCTACCTGATATATGTGTGCGATTACGCGCAGTACTAGATGATCCGCGCTCTACCGCGGATGATTTAGGCAACCTTATTGGTGTTGATCCTTCCTTAACAGCTAAAGTGTTGCGCCTTGCTAACAGTTCACTTTTTCGTTTTCCCTCTCAGATAGATTCCGTTTCAAAAGCAATCAATGTGATTGGCGGAGAGGCGCTCTACAATATTGTTGTTGCAGAAACTGCAGGTACTGCCTTTAAACACTTCGAAACCAAATACGTGAGTATTGATAAACATTGGTACTCTTCGGTGTATTGCGGCATGGTGGCAAAGAGCCTTGCCATGCGACTGAATATTCGTGGTGCAGATCGCTTTTTTGTTATGGGTATGCTGCAAAACTTAAGTGAGTTAGTGGTGGCAAAGCGTGCTCCGAAGCGCTATGTCGCTTACCTAGACAGTAAAAGCAATGGATTACCAGATGAAGGGCAACGTGCGCATTTTGGTTTTACGTTTGCACACTGCAGCGGTATCATATTGCAAAATTGGAACTTACCCCTTGGTCTTTCTCAGCCCGTTACGCACATGAACGACGGTGATCATCAAGCCTCTGATATCGATGTTGGTGTCCTTGCGCTGGCAAATAAAATTACAATTAGCCAGTTAGAACAAGAAATGTATGGTGATATTGAACTTTTTACTTCAGAGATAGCCAATACAGTAAGTCTAGATATGGAACTGGTTAGAATATCTGCGGAGTACGCGGAAATTGAAACTGCAAAAGTGGTATCTCTAATTCAGTGAGCAAATAAAATCAGAATTATAATGCTAGCGTCAAACCGCTAGCATGCTCTTCCAGCGGATGGACGTAAGCAAGCGCCAACATAGGCGTAATATAAAACGAAGCTCGACGTGTATCTCAATATGTTTAATAAAAAATTTATACCGCGCTTAGTAGTGTGTTTAGTTAGTTTTTGCCCCGTTTTTTCACTTCAGGCCAAAGACCTTATCCAAACGCTTTATCACGCTGACTTTACCCCAGATACTGACGATGAAATTCCGCGTTTTTCTTTGGACGGCGAATTAGGCGTCCTGCTTAACTCTGGTAATACGTCCGCAGCGAGTATAAAAGCCGCAGTTAATGCTGACCATGAAACTCAGCAATGGAGTAGTCTTTATTTCGCTGAGCTGCTTTACAAAGAGTCGGGCACAGCAACAACAAACCGAGAGGTGAGCGCTCAGCGGTTTTATACCAGTGCCCAATTTGACTACAAGCTGGTAGCAAACGGGCGACGTCTGTTCATGTACGGCGACTATGAAGACGACAAGTTTACCGGTTACGACCACCGTGCGTCTTTGGCCGCGGGGTGGTCGCAGCGCCTGTGGCGTAACGAAGATAGTGAGTTTCGTTACAGTATTGGCCCGGGCTACACATTTATACAAGCTGAGGAAGACAATGATAACTTGGTGAACGACGGTATCATTGTGCGTGCGTCAGCAGAGTATCGTTATCGCTGGAGTAGCGGAGCGAAGCTTCGTCAATTTGTGAGTACCGAAGCGGGTGAAGAGAATACCAAATCGCGCTCAGAAACCTCGCTCTCTGCCAATGTGTTTGGCTCGTTGGCCATGAAGCTTTCCTTTATTCTTAACCATGAGACAGACACCGCTGAAGACGTAGAACCACTTAGTACAGAAACGTCAGTGGCCTTGGTATATCAGTTCTTTTAATTAATTAGTGTAAATTCGTCTGATTGCTCGCAGTTTTTATGGCGATGTCATTGACGGATAGAATGAGAAATGTACACTTCGCAGCAATGTTTATAAGGCCGCGCTTAGCGCGACCTTTATGCCCTTAATACTAAAATTCGCGTTGCACCGCCTTGCAGTTCAAAAGGTTTCGTGTGTAACAAATGGAACGATAATCAATAGGATTGTTCAATGAAAAAGCACGCGCTTGCATCTTTAATCGCACTTTCACTTTCTTCAACCGCTTTTGCTCAAGATGACGAAGTTAAACCATTCACAATGGAAGGTGAGCTAGGTTTTATCTCAACAACGGGTAACACTGATACTACGTCTATCAATGCAGGTATTACCGCAAGTCAGGAGCTTGAAAACTGGAGCAATGACTATGCTATTGAAGGTTTGTACCGCCAAGAAACGGTAGAAGGTGATGATGGCGAAGACGAAGATGTAACATCAGCGCAGAAGTTCTTTGCATCTGCTCAGGGTAACTACAAATTGGAAAACCCTGACAATCGATTATTCGTGTTTGCGTCATACGAAGATGACCGTTTTAGTAACTTTAATTACCAGTCAACAATTGCAGCGGGTTGGAACCAAAAAGTGCTTCAAACTAAAAAGCACACGCTAGAATACTCAATCGGTCCGGGTTATTCATTTGTTGAAACTCAGGAAGATGAAAGTCAGAACAGTGTCATCGTTCGTGCTTCAACCATTTACTCATGGAAAATTTCAGATACGGCGAAGTTCACACAAACAGCCAGTACCGAAGTGGGTGAAGAGAACACGAAGTCACGTGCAGAATCTGCGCTTACTGCAACAATTAGCGGTAACCTTTCAATGCGCTTATCTTTCAAGCTAGATCACAACTCGCAAGTCGCAGAAGGTGTCGAGAAGCTTGATACTGAAACAGCGGTTAGCTTGGTATACAACTTCTTCTAAGCCAATAGTGGCTAATTGTTAGATATAAAAAAACGCTGCATTTGCAGCGTTTTTTGTTTAAGACGTAGTGCCCAACAATTAATGAAGAATACGGGTTTTTATCGTACCTTCAATTTGTTGCAATTCGGCCAATGCCTCATAGCCACGGTCTTCTTTTACATCAACTACCACGTAACCAATTTCAGCATTGGTTTGTAGGTATTGCGCTTCAATATTGATATCTTTCTGCGCAAATGCTTGGTTAATTTGCGTTAAAATACCAGGCTGGTTTTTGTGAACATGCAATAAACGCGAGCGTCCAGTGTGCTCTGGCAACGATACTTCAGGGAAGTTAACCGCAGATAACGTAGAGCCGTTGTCACTGTATTTGGCCAGTTTACCCGCTACTTCAATGCCGATATTCTCTTGCGCTTCTTGTGTGCTACCACCCACGTGCGGCGTTAGAATTACATTGTCGAATTTACGCAAAGGAGATTGGAATTCTTCGGTATTCGACTTAGGCTCAACAGGGAATACGTCGATAGCGGCCCCATTTAAATGGCCACTCTCAAGCGCATTTGCCAGCGCTTCAATATCTACAACCGTACCGCGAGATGCATTAATCAATATGCTGCCAGGCTTCATTTGTGCCAGTTGTTCTGCCCCAATCATATTCTGTGTTTGTGGTGTTTCTGGTACGTGAAGAGAAACCACATCTGACGTGTTAAGAAGCTTTTCAAGCGACTTAACTTGGGCTGAATTGCCCAGTACCAGTTTATCTTCAATATCGAAAAACTGAACGCGCATACCCAAATGTTCGGCAAGTATACTCAATTGCGTACCAATGTGACCATACCCAATAATACCAAGTGTTTTACCGCGTGCTTCATAAGAACCAACCGCTGTTTTTTCCCACTCGCCACGGTGCGCTTTTGCATTTTTGCTGGGCACTTGACGCAATAGAAGAATAATTTGGCCAAGTACTAATTCTGCTACAGAGCGGGTATTTGAGAACGGCGCGTTAAATACGGGAATACCTCGGCGCTGCGTTGCTTCAAGGTCAACTTGGTTTGTACCAATGCAAAAGCAACCAATGGCTACTAGCTTTTGAGCTGCTTCAACGACTTTCTCTGTAATTTGGGTACGCGAGCGAATACCAACAAAGTGGGCGTCTTTGATTTTCTCAATTAGCTCATCTTCTGGAAGCGAGGTTTTAAGAAACTCAATGTTGCTATAACCATTACTTTTAAGGGTTTCCAATGCACTTTGGTGAACGCCTTCTAGCAATAAAATTCGGATTTTATCCTTCTCTAATGAAACTTTGCTCATGAACTCGCTATCTCTCGCTGATGTAATGTGGGCAATAACTACGTTTTTGTAGGGTTGCTACCAGTATATATTCACCACTAGGGCCGCTTTATACGTTGAGTGGTCTTAACTCACTTCATTATGATAGGCGTCGTCGATTATCTTCAAGGCCATCTAGACGTCTAAACGAAAGCTATCAGAAAATAGCCAAAGATAAAAGTGGTAATTGTGCTAACACTGCACCCAGCGTGTGTGCGCAGTGTCAGCAAAAAGGCTATTTATATGTATCAACACCCGCATCGGTAGCTGAAAGGACAATGTCTGCGCCACGAAGCGCGAATATACCGTTCGTTACTACACCTGGAATATTATTGATTTTTTGTTCAAGCTCTCGTGGGTTTAAAATTTCAAGATTGTGAACATCAAGAATTACATTGCCATTGTCGGTGACCACACCTTGTCGATATTCAGGATCACCACCAAGTTTCACTAACTCTCTTGCAACGAATGAACGTGCCATCGGAATAACTTCAACAGGCAGTGGGAATTTACCCAAAACAGGCACACGTTTACTCTCGTCAACAATACACACAAACGTTGTGGCTGCACCAGCAACAATTTTTTCACGGGTTAGCGCTGCACCACCACCTTTTATCATATGCTTGTGCTCAGTCACTTCGTCAGCGCCGTCGATATACACAGAAAGGTCACTTACTTCGTTAAGTTCGAAAACTTCAATGCCCAGTGCTTTCAAGCGCTCGGTAGATGCTTCAGAGCTTGATACTGCGCCTTCTATTTGGTGTTTTATTTTGCCGAGTTCTTCAATAAAAAAGTTAACGGTTGAGCCTGTACCAACACCAACAATACTGTCTGGTTTTACGTAGGCAATAGCCGCTTTTGCCACGGCCTGTTTCTTTGCATTCTGATCCATAGGGTTACTCTCTGGGTATTTTTGCTTGCAGTGTAACCGATAAAATAACGTGAACCCACCTAAACGAGTGGATATTTTGACAAGAACTTAAAAATGAAAAACGCAGCAAAACAAATTTTGCTGCGTTGGGGAAAGGTCAATATGCCCTCGTGCTTACACCTTAGCTTCTGGCAGTCTTAATTGCATTTGTTGAGGCACTAGCTTTAATACCCAGCGACGGCAGCTATGCCAATACGCTGAAAGCAGAAGCAGTGAAGTACCAATGCACAGACCTGTGATAGCAAAGCTTGAAGACACCATGCCAAAGTCTTCCATAAGTGCTGAGAAGGTGTAAACCACATAGGTCAGGGCCGAAACCATAATGGCACGACGGTCAACGGCGATAGATATGATGGCAAGTAGCACGTACAGAGCCAAAACAATAAGCGAGATAAACAGATCGCCGCTACCTTCAAGCACGCCTAGACTTTGAAATATAGGGTGTACAATCATTGGCGCCGAAATAAGGTGCAGCCAAAATGCAACGTCTGAAGCGCGAGTTTGTCTTGCTGTGTCTTTGCTGTCCCAATACATAGCTAGGCCGAAGATCACTAATCCAAACGCCAAAATGAAGTGGTTAATGTATAGCAATGTTGCTGGGAACATATAAACAACGGTAGCAACAATACCAGCCGTTAGTGTTGCCGCTCCAGCCGCTACGGTAATGGGTACTCTAAAACGCATCCAATGAGCTATTGCACCAAAGGTAGTTAACAACCCTGAGCCTATGAACGCAATTTCTTTAACTTCAGGTCGAAATAGAATAGGAATGGCAAACAACCCAAGTAGGAATGAAAGCAGTAATGCAATTGCAGGTAGTGCCATACGACGTTTATTCACGAAGTATTCGGCAAGTATCCAAGAGCCAACAGCCAGAGCGATACCACCAAGAGGAGGTGTTACCGCAAATCCTAACCAAGCGAGCGACGCAAGTAAAAGTGCACTGGCTATCACGACAAATATATCGTTAAAACCATTTATCAAGCGGAAGTTTTCTTCATCAACAGCATGGCTATTGCGGGTGCTGTTGATGAACTGTCGAAACTGCGTTACATCCGTTTGACTAAATATGTTCTGCTTTACCGCCAGTGTGAGGTCTTCGTCTGTATACATATCCTGTTCCTTATTCTTCTATGCGGATGGTATTGTCATTAACCATTAAAGCAATTTAAACGCCAAGGTAAAAAGTTTATATAAATCAATATTATACTGGTATTTTGGTTGCGTTTTTTTTAAATTGACCACAAAGAAATGACATAACTGACGAATAGATAGCCAACCTGACCATATCATTCAGCAAGCACTAATTCGCTTGCATAAGAACCAGAACGCTAAAAATTGGGCGGCCGGCTGTTGTTAAACGTCATGTACGAGAGTGCTAGTACAATGAATCTAGTGAGGGAGTACCTTAAAAATGAAGTATTCTTGTAGGCGTTACAATTGCATCTAGCGGGATATCCCAAGGGGCGATAGGCAGTGCTGAAACTTCTTGGATATCGTGAGCTACACCAATAAGTGTTGGTTTTGTGTTTGCCAATTTTGTAAAAGCGAGTGTTCTATCATAGTAACCGCCACCCATACCCAACCGATTGCCCGCAGTGTCAAATCCAACAAGTGGCATCAAGATGAAATTTATGTTTTTTGCAGGTACTACGTCGTAGCAAGCGAGTTGGGGTTCTTTAATACGGTACTTATTTTCAATCATTTTGGTTTGCGCACTGTAACGCAAAAACAGCAGGTGTCCTTTGCATACAGGGTGCAAAACGGGCAAACAAAACGTGATATTGGGAAGTTCTCGCCAGCAATGACTGACAAAGGCTTGTAAATCAACTTCGCCATCGTTTTGAAGATACACAGCAACGTTGCAGTGTTGGTCACGAGGAAAAAGAAGCAATAATTGTGAAACCATAGCCTTCGCCGCACGCCTTTGTGCATCAGTTGCTATGGCCTTTCTTGCGGTGCGAAGCGTTTTCCTTAATGCTGCCCGTGCGTTCATATCGGTAAGCTGTAAAGAATCAACCATTGATGTTTTTAACTCAAACTACGGTTATTGATCTCGGCAAAGAAAGGTATTTAGCATGCTTACCAGTTCTTTGCTGTCTATTGGCTTAGTCAGGACTGCATCTAGCCCTTTCTTATGCAAAGCATCGGCTTCTGTGATTACATCTGCGGTAAGTGCTACAACAGGCAGTTCCGGCTTTATCGCCTTAATTTGGGCGGTGGCTTCATCACCTTGTATACCGGGTAGATTCAAATCCATAAGCACGAGATCAACAGGGTTGGATTTGACGTATTCCACGCCTTCCTCGCCAGTACTCACCAAGGCGACAGGGGTTCCCAGTTTTTCGAACAAAGTCTCGATAACAATTTGGTTTATTTCGTGATCTTCCACCACAAGTACATTAACAGTTTTATCGAACATGGCCTGCGCTACAAAGCTTTGAGGCTGGTCCTCAACAAACTGATTCGCGCTAATTTCATCAGCCGGAAGCGTAATACTTACCCTAGTGCCTTCATTGAGTTTGCTGCTTACTTTGATACTACCATCCATCAATTCAACGAGGCGCTTTGAAATATTTAAACCAAGCCCTGTGCCTTTAATTTGATAGGCATTGTCCATGCGTTCATACGCAGTAAAAAGTCGCTCTTGGTCTTCTTCACTCATGCCGATACCTTGGTCGACAACAGTGAAAATAAGACAACTATTTTTGTACTTAACCTGTGCCTTAACCGCTTTATCTCTGGGCGTATATTTTATGGCATTTGACAATATATTAAGGGCAACTTGGCCAAGCTTGGTATCGTCAAAGAAAAGTGAATCTGGAACCGACTTATCAATGTCAGTGGTAAATGTGATATTACTGTCTTGTGCACGAATAGTAGTAAGCGAAAACAAATGGGTGAAAAAATCTTTGGTGTTTACCGCTCTTGGCATAACACGCATTTTTCCTGCTTCTATTTGCTTAATGTCCAGTACCGAGTTAACAATTTCAAGCAAGCGTTCACCGCTTTTGGTGACATGAGAAAGCGGGCCGCTAAAACTCATTGGTAATTCTAGCTTTTTGGCTTCTACTTCAAGCAAATGACTAAACGTGTTTATGGCATTAAGCGGCGTTCGAATCTCGTGACTTACATAAGACAGAAAATCTGATTTAAATTGACTAGTGCGTTCCAGCTCTCGGTTTTTACGTTTTAGTTCAAGATGAGCCACCACTGACTTACTCAAGGTAAGCAACGATGCGCGCTGTTCATCGCTAAGTTCTCGCGGCTTTTGGTCAATAGCGCATAGGGTGCCGATAGCATGACCAGATGGCGTGACTAAGGGGGCGCCAGCATAAAACCGAATGTCGGGCGCGCCGGTTACCAGTGGGTTGTCGTGAAAGCGTGGATCTTGTGTAGCATCGGGAACTTCAAATATTTCCCTTTGTAAAATGGCGTGAGAGCAAAACGCTATTTCGCGTGACGTTTCTTGTGCATCAAGACCTACTCTTGATTTAAACCACTGCCTATTGGGATCGACAAGGCTAATGAGTGCAATTGGTGTTTCGCAAATTTGCGATGCCAATGCCGTCAGATCGTCGAATAGCTGCTCAGCCTCGGTATCGAGTACGTCGTAACTCAATAGTTCGGCTAATCGCTCGTTTTCATTTTCAGGGATAGGCGCAGATATCATGACGTTCTTTATTCAACCTTGAAGACAATAAAAAAGGGAGCTGATCCAACAGCTCCCTTTAACATTATCACACTGAGTTTAAAGTGCGTAAGTATCTATAAAGAATTGTTCAAGTTTCGCGTGGTCGACCTTAGTCGCCACCTTAATGGTGTTTGCTTCATTCCACAATGGGCTGGGTGTTGTGCCTTTAGGCGCTACAACCGTTTGGCCTCGATCAAGCGTACCTGTACCAACGCGAACATGGCCTTCAGTAAGCTCAAATAGCTCAGGGTTACGCAGATGCGCGATAGGGAACGCATCGTGGAAGAAACATACGCGGTCTTCACGGTTTTGCGAGTAAAAGTCCATGTAGAACTGCGCACTTTCTTGAACGAAGCTACCTAGGGTTGGGTTCTTTTCTGCAAGTACGTCTACGAACGTTGGCGCAAATGGAACATCGTTAGTCACGTCTAGACCAAACATGGTCAAATCCCAATCGGCAGCAAACACAATTTCCGCGGCGTTTGCGTCGTTCCAGATATTCGCTTCAGCAACAGGTGTAACGTTGCCTCGAACAAAGGCTGCGCCGCCCATAATGCTTACACCTTTAACCAGCTTTGGCAGTTCAGGCTCTAGGCGTAGTGCTAACGCCAAGTTGCCTAGTGGACCAATAGCTACTATGGTGATTTCACCTGGGTATTTGCGTGCCATGTCCACAATAAATTGCGCAGAGCTGCGTGGATCGAGTTCAGTTTTTGGTGCATCAGGCTTAATGTGACCGAAACCATAGTCGCCATGTACAAAGTGCGCGTAGGTTGATTCTGGGCCTACCCATGGCATGCCAACCCCTTTAGTTACGGGAATATCTTTCCCCGCCAACTCGCAAAGGGTCAGCGCGTTTTGTGCTGCCATATCAACAGGAACGTTACCGAAAACGGTCGTTAAACCAAGAACTTCAATATCTGGAGATTGAAAAGCGAAAAAAATCGCCATTGCATCATCAATACCCGGATCTGTATCTAAAATGATTTTATGTGCCATCAATTTATTCTCAAATGCGTGTTGCTAGTTAGCGTGTTTCGCCAAGAAACGATCTACTTCTTTTTGCGTAGGGATACTCTGTGCTGCACCTTCGCGGGTTACCGCGATAGCTGAAGCGGCACATCCACGACGAAGTGCTTGCTTGGCATCGGTATGGTTGCTGTATGCTGATAAGAAATACCCAATAAAGGTATCGCCAGCCGCTGTTGTGTCTACCGCATCAACAGAGAATGCTTTTACTTCAACATCTTCGTTTTTGCCCAGCATCATTACACCAGCTTTACCTAATGTAATGATGACTTCACAGTGTGACCATTGTGACTTAAACACAGACACAATATCTTCAAGGGATTCTTTTTCAGTAATTGCGGCTGCTTCGGTTTCATTGACAATCAGCAAATCAACACACTCAAGAGGAAGTTGTTTAACCGAATCACTCATTGGAGCAGGGTTGAAAGCAACTTTTAAGTGTTTCTCTTTCGCTTGGCGAAGCACTTCTTCAATGCTACTGGTTTCGTTTTGCGTCAGCACCCAATCAGATGGCTTCGCATCATCAAGTGCTTGCATTACTGTTTTGGCAGTAATGGTTTGGTTGGCACCGCCGAAAAGTACAATGGCGTTTTCGCCGCTTGGAGTAACTTGAATTATTGCGTGTCCAGAAGGCGTTTCAGAGCATTTAACACCGCGACAATCAACACCTTTTTTAATAAGTGCTTGTTTGAATGCTGCGTCGTTTTCGTGAATGCTGCCCACGTGGCGTACGTCAGCACCGGCTTGTGCTAACGCGATAGATTGGTTTGCACCCTTACCACCTAACAGTGTTTGGTAGTGGGTAGAGGCCAGCGTTTCACCAGGTTGCACGAAGTGTTCTACCTGATAGACGTGGTCGATATTGATAGAGCCAAAATTTATAATTGCCATTTCTTCTTCCGTCGAAAGAGGGCGCTTCCCAGAATGCCGCTGTCCATGTTTCGCCCGTGAACCGAAAAGTTCAGGGCGGAAGCATCACAACTGCCGTAGGCTTCTCGATACAAGTCGAGCCTGCACAATAGCAATCGTTTCAACTTCCTTGGTTTAAAGCATCGGCCAGGGACATGAATGAACTAGCAAACATCCCAGGAAACATTGTTGTTGTATTAAACGCAACAGGGTATATCAAACGAGTTGTTCAGTGAAGCGGATCACTTAACAAGCCTACTACTTATTTTTGCGTTGTTGATTATTACTGTTGAAAAGAAACTTTCATTTTCTTGACCAGTTGGTCAGCAATTATACACGCATATTTGATAAGCTCAATATTCAAGCCTACGCCCAAATAATGATTATTACCTGTTGAGAGTGGAATTCCTTATCCTTGGTGAGTTTCAAGACACCTTTAATAGTGGAAAATACATATTACCTAGCGCCGAACTCGTTTGAGATCTTAGATGAATAAGTAGTATGTTGCCAGTGAAGAAGTGCCAAAAAGCGAAATTGTGGGTTCGTTCGCTTAGTGAGTAACCAACGTTATCAACGTAGTGAATTTTTCGAGGCTCAAACTGTTTGTTCTGTGTACGTATTGAGTCAGCCGCACAACCAAATAGATGCAAAACTAGGTTTTACATATTGAATTTTGCTAGTATTAATACCACAAACGAGAGTCAGGCTGCGCGCGTTTGAAGATATTTATTTTTGTGTGCAGCGACGTATTCTCAACACCGAATTACAAAAAGAGATTTCTCTGTGGAAAAACAGCTCGATTACGACAGTGTAAGCAACAAGTTATCACAACACGGCATTATAGTTGATGGTGCAGAAGTGCATGGTATTTTGTGTGGCATGCTATGTGGTGGTATGTCTTTAACTGACCAAAAGTGGCTAGAGGCACTTAGCGAAACTATCAATCAAGGTGATGCGTTTTCTGATCAGGCATCACACTTACTCACCGCCCTTTTCAATCAAACGTGCCAGCAACTACTTGAGCCAGAGTTTGCGCTTAGCCTTCTGCTTCCAGACGATCAAGCTCCTATCAATGATAGAGGTGCAGCATTAATCAATTGGGTGCAAGGCTTTATGCTGGGCTTTGGCTTACACCAGCAAGACTTAATGCAGTGCTCTGATGATGTAAAAGAAGCATTAGAAGACTTTGCTGATATTGCGCGCATGGAAGAACCTATGGACGCCGATGAGGAGTCTGAAAAAGCGCTGTTTGAAGTGGTTGAGTACGTAAAGATTTCTGCTATTTTGTGCTACAGCGAACTCGGGCAGTCACTATTAGACGATCAGCAAGATTCACCATCGGTGCATTAACCATTAGCGTGGCTAAAGGCTTCACATATACGATCTAGGGACTAGGGTTTATGATTAGTGCGCAAGAGTTCATTGCTCGCCAAGACCGGTTGTTGGCGCAGTGTCAACCAAATAGTGTCTGCATAGTACCAGCAGCCACTATGGTCACACGTAGTCGTGACACAGAATACCTCTTTAGGCAAAACAGTGATTTCTGGTATTTGACTGGATTTGAAGAGCCTAATGCGTGGCTTATTTTGTCGAACCATCCTCGATATGGCGAACGTTATCGAGCTATGGTGGTGCAAGCAAAAGACAAGCATGCTGAGATTTGGCACGGCAAACGCTTAGGCGCTGAAGCTGCACTTTCTCGGTTCAGTTTAGATGAAGCATTTGAGTTACAAGAGCTTGAAGAAGCCCTACTTGAGTCAATGCAAGGTCAACAAAATGTGTACTTTGCTTTGGGGCAAAGTAGTGCCTATGACAAACTTTTCAGTGAGGCCATGAACACGCTTCGCGATGCACCTAAAGAATCACTTGCGCCTTTAACTATTCACGACCCTCGGCCTATTTTGCACGAAATGCGTTTGTTTAAATCGGCGTGTGAAGTGGCAATGATGAAAGCCGCTGGAGAAATTACTGCTCGCGCACACAAGCGAGCAATGCAGTTCGCTGCTCCAGGGTGCTATGAGTACCAACTCGAAGCTGAAATTCATCATGAATTTGCCATGGCAGGAGCGCGTTCACCTGCATATAGCACCATTGTAGGCAGCGGCAAAAATGCCTGTATTTTGCACTACACACAAAATAATGCCCAAGTTAATGATGGCGACTTGATCTTGATCGATGCAGGGGCCGAATATCAAGGGTACGCTTCAGACATTACGCGAACGTTTCCAGCAAACGGTGTTTTTTCACAAGCTCAACGAGACATTTACAATGTGGTGCTTAAGGCGCAGCAAAGTGTATTAGATATGCTAGGGCCTGGCATGACGTTATCTGATGCCATGCAGCACAGCGTAGAGGTGATTACCGAGGGCTTGGTTGCCTTAGGTATTTTTGAGGGAAGTGTGGCACAAAACCTTGAAGAGGAAACGTGGCGTCAGTATTACATGCATGGCTTAGGGCATTTCATTGGGCTAGATGTACATGATGTGGGCAACTATAAAATTGATGGTGAAGACAGGCCTCTTAAACCTGGCATGGTCATTACTGTTGAACCAGGTATTTATATAAGCGAAGACAGCGATGTACCCGCGCAATATAAGGGAATAGGGATCCGCATTGAAGATGATGTAGTGATCACAGCTTCTGGTGTTGAAATACTTACCGCTGATGTTCCAAAAGCAATCGATGAAATAGAAGCCCTTATGAAAAAATAAGCGGTGTGGTGGTAAATGACTTTTAAACGCACTGCTCATATTAGTTGCAGTGCGTGACAACCAAGTGAATGTAAAGAGAGTATCAACGGGTGAAATCGGTAGATGTGGTAATTGTAGGAGGCGGTATTGTGGGTACCGTTTTGGCAAAAGGTATCGCCGAGCAAGCCGGTTTGCAGGTTACATTAATCGACGCATCTCATCCCACAATAAATAGCAGCGCAAGCAGTACATTTAACCCGTTTACCGATACACGCGTTATTGCACTGGCAAGGCGTACTGTCAACGAACTGGCCCAATTAGGTATTGAAGTAGACCGTCTTGCGAAAACGCTTCATGGGCAGGTTCCACCAGACATAAAACATATAGAAGTCACTGACAAAGGGCATATTGGCCTTGTCGACCTCAGCTGTGACACATTCAATATTGACGCATTCGGGCAAGTGGTATCGTTAAGTGCGCTAACGCATCTTGCCGCAGAAGCGGGCAGTAGCTATAACACCATTGCCCCGGCGAAGGTAACAACAGTTGAGCGACATCAAGCCTTTACCCAAGTGACGCTAGACAATGGCGATGTGATTCACACTAAGCTATTGGTGCTTGCCGATGGTGGTCGTTCCACGCTTTCACAACAAGTAGGTATTTCAAAAACTGTCACAGACTATCAGCAAACCGCTATCGTGTTTAATGTACATACACAGTTGCCACATAACCATAAGGCATATGAGCGATTTACCGAGTCAGGCCCGCTTGCTTTCTTACCTTTTGACAGTGAAATTAATCAAACGAAAGCCTCTGGCAATGGGTTTTCCGTGGTGTGGACGGTAGATACTGAAAACGCCAATAATCTAATGGCAATGGATGACACTGACTTTATTGACGCATTGCAATCGGCGTTTGGCTATCGCCAAGGTCGCATATTGCGCGTCAGCCAAAGGTCGTGCTATCCGCTAGCGTTAGTTAAAGCTGAAAACGTTGCAACACATCGCACAGTAGTCGTCGGCAATGCGGCGCAAGCGTTGCACCCAATAGCAGGTCAGGGATTTAACCTAGGTTTACGCGACATTGTTGCGCTAATAGAGGTGTTGAAAACGTCATCAACAAAAAGCGAAACGTCAGAATTTGACGCCGGAGCGTTTGCAATAACCCATGCATATGCCAAGTCGAGAACCGCCGACAGAGATGCCACCGTATTATTAACCGATACCTTGGTGCGCACGTTTTCAAACCACCATTTTCCTTTGGTAGTGGGGCGAAACATGGCATTGTTAACACTTGGTGTTTTGCCCAATGCCAAAAACGCATTTGTGAGGCAAACCACAGGGTATGGCCATTACAAAAATAAAATCAGTGGTACAAACAACAACGTAGACGCGCAGCGTTAAAAGAGAGTAAAGAAAATCATGCAGCATGTTGATATTGCCATTGTTGGCGGTGGTATTGTTGGCCTAACACTGGCCGCAGCACTTAAAAATTGCGAACTACAGGTTGCGGTGATCGACAAGGCAGCGTGTTTTCAGCCATTAGGTGACAAACCCAGTGCGAGGGTAAGTGCGATTAATCAAGCCAACATTTCTGCACTTAAGCGCACTGGTGTGTGGTCTTACGTTCAGCAGGATCGTGCGAGTGCTTACACTGACATGCATGTGTGGGACAAAGACAGCTTTGGTGACATTCGCTTTTCTTGCGATGAAATGGGCAGCGACGCGCTGGGTGTTATAATGGAAAACCAAGCGCTAGTTAACGGGCTTGCAGAAGCCGTGGCACAGCAATCTAATGTTCAAATGCTGACAACGGGTATTGAAAGAATTCTCACGGGCCCAAATCAAACTATGTTGATGTTGGATAACAATGATGCATTGAGCTGCCGCTTACTGGTTGGTGCTGATGGCGCGAATTCATTTGTGCGCAAGCAAGCAGGCTTGCCCATTACCTTTAAAGATTATGAGCATACCGCTATTGTTGCGAATATTCGCACGCAAGAGCCACATAACCAGGTGGCGCGGCAAGCCTTTACGCCAACGGGGCCGCTGGCATTGTTACCTATGTCAGACCCACACGTTTGTTCTATTGTTTGGTCACAAAGTCCAGATGCAGCGTCGTCTTTATTGGCCTTAAGTGATGACGGGTTTTGTCATGCACTAAATGCAGCTAGCAACACTGTGCTAGGAACCGTATCTCTTGAGACGCAACGCGCAGCGTTTCCGTTAACTATGCGATATGCCCGAGACTGGGCAAAGGACGGAGTAGTGTTAGTTGGCGATGCGGCACATACCATTCATCCATTGGCGGGGCAGGGGGCTAATTTAGGGATGCAAGACGCCTTAGCATTAGCTGAACTACTTATTAGTTTAGCCGCAGAAGGAAAAGACATTGGTCTTCACAAACACCTTCGCCCCTACGAACGTAGCCGCAAGACAGAGGCTATGAAGATGATAGCGGCAATGGATGGCTTTAAGTTCTTATTTGATGGCGACGACCCACTTAAAAAACTTATTCGGGGTGTGGGGCTTTCTGTCACAAACAAATTAGACACGGTTAAAAATGCCTTTGTCAGTCATGCGATGGGATTGTAACTATAACAATAGTTTATTGAACGTTTTTGGCATTGAGATAGCAATAAGTAAAGGATACCCTGCGGTATCCTTTTCTTTTTTGTACGAGCATCATGTTACTCAAAGCTAACCTTCGCATATTCTTACTTACTGTTGCTACAGCACTTGTCTCAAGCGCCAATGCTAATGAACTTAATATTGATTTAGAGACGTACCGCACCCATGCAAAAACGTTAGCCAGCGATGAATTTGAAGGTCGCGGCCCTTTGTCAAAAGGTGAAGAAAAAACGGTAGCTTATTTAACAAAAACCTTTGAAAAACTTGGCCTTAAGCCTGCTTTTGGTGATAGCTATACGCAAGCGGTGCCCCTCGCTAAAATAACACCTACACACATGTCTTCCCTTAAAATGGGCAATTTGGAATTTAGTGCGGGCACTGAGTTTACAGCGCGTACTCAGCGCATTGCAGATAGCTATGCACTAAACAACAGCGATGTGATATTTGTTGGCTATGGCATTTATGCACCAGAGTACAATTGGAATGATTATGCGGGTCTTGATGTAAAAGGCAAAACGGTGGTTATGTTGGTGAACGATCCTGGTTTTGCCTCTAAAGATCCTGCTTTGTTCCAAGGTAATGCCATGACGTACTACGGACGTTGGACATACAAGTATGAAGAGGCGGCAAGGCAAGGCGCAGAGGCAGTTTTCATTGTACATGAAACCATGCCTGCCGGTTACGGTTGGGGAGTGGTAGAAAACTCTAATTCGAATACCAAATTTGCCCTTGTTGATGATAACAACAACGCTTCGCAAGTTGGCGTTATGGGGTGGTTACATTTGAACGCGGCACGTGCACTATTTGAAAGTGCAGGCCTTAGTTATTCTGAGTTAAAAGCCAAAGCGTCAAAGCCTGGTTTCACAGCAATACCACTTAATACCAAAGCCACGTTGAGCTTTGATAACCAAATAGCCCACGCCGAGTCGCAAAACGTTGCTGGTATTTTACCGGGTAATGAAGCATCTGATGAGTGGGTAATGTTGCACGCCCATTGGGATCATTTAGGCAAAGTAGAGAAGAATGGCAAAACCACCATTTACAATGGTGCAGTGGATAATGCATCTGGGGTAGCAGGTGTTCTTACTTTAGCGCAAAGCTTTGTTGAAAAATCTAAGCAAGAAGGCACAAAACGCACGTTAATGTTTAGCGCGTTTACAGCCGAAGAGACAGGGTTATTAGGTGCTGATTACTTTGCGAATAACCCGCCTATTGATACTGCCAATATGGTCGCGTTCTTAAATATTGATGGAATGAACGTAAACGATGAGGTCGATTACATCCTTCAATATGGAGAAGGGTATTTATCGATAGAAGACGACCTTAAACAGGCCGCACAGTTACAAGGCCGTAAAGTAAAAATGGATCCGCGCCCACAAAACGGACTGTTTTTTCGCTCTGATCATTTCGCGCTTGCCAAGCAAGGCGTACCGTCTATCTTATTTATGAGCTTAGGTGACACCGACCCTAGCTTTATCGCAAAACGTTACCACAAGGCGGACGACGATTACTTGCCCACCTGGACGCTCGGTGGTGTAGCACAAGACATGGCCCTAATAAGCTCGATGATGATTAAGTATGCCAACAGCAATGAGTGGCCATACTGGAAACGTGAATCGGACTTTAAAGCCAAGCGTGAAAAGGCTTTAAAGCAAGCTAAGCGTGTAACGACAGCGGTGAAGTGATGGCATGGGTGTGGTTTACATTGGGCGCCGTTGTTCTACAAACGGTGCGCAACGCCCTGCAAAGCAAGATCAGCAGTCATGTAAATACGTCAGGCGTCACGCTATCTCGCTTTTTGTTGGCGCCTCCTATCGCGCTGGGTTATTTGTTTTTACTAAACACTTCTTCACCTCAGCCGCTACCCCACTTTTCAATCTCGTTTTTAGGTGTTGTGCTTTGTGCATCATTGTTCCAAATAGCCGCCACGTCATTAATGGTGGTGCTGTTTAAACAAAAGAACTTCGCCATTGGGGCAGGCCTTGCGAAAAGCGAGGCTTTGGTTGCGGGCGTGGTTGGCATGTTGTTTTTTGGCAGCTATTTAACCTTGTTGGGATGGGCGGGTATTGTCATAGGTGGTGTTGCCGTTTTTGTATTAAGCAGTGGCAAAGGGCTTAAAGGAATAAGCACCAAAACTATGTTTATAGGCTTATTGTGCGGCACCTGCTTTGCGTTAACGTCATTATTGGTTCGCGAGGCCAGTCACATGCTCGACATGCCTTTTGTACACGCGGCAGCTTGGGTATTGCTGTGGGTTTTGTGCATTCAAGCGCTAAGCTTAAGTGCATTTATAGGTTCAAGAAAACCCTTTGTCTTTAAACAGCTATGGCAAGCTAAAACGTCGGTGCTCGCAATCAGCACGGTAAGCTGTTTGGGGTCGATATGTTGGTTTACTGCTATGGCACTTCAGCATGTTGCATTAGTGAAAACGTTAGGGCAGCTTGAAGTATTGCTTACGCTTCTACTGTCACACTTTTGGTTGAAAAATGCAGTAACAAGAAGAGAAGTTGCAGGGCTTCTGTTGATTGGCGTCGCAGCTATTATGGTAATGTGGGCGTAGAGCAAACGTAAAGATGCTACTGCATTACGACAGAAACAAGAAAAGATAAAACAAAATAGAGGGAATGGTGGGATGGATAAACGACACTTTTTAAAGCTTGCAGGGGCCGCGACGGCGTTAATGCCGATGGCTGCAATGGCACGTACAAGTAATGTAGATACAACAACACAACCTGATTTCAATTCCTTAAACAATATTATCGGCGATAGTGCGCCAATCTCGGTAGAAGAGCGCCGCGCTCGAATAGAGAAAGCGCAGTCGTTAATGAAGGAACACAATCTCGCCGCTATTTTGCTTGAACCTGGCGCGGCCATGGACTACTTCTCGGGTGTTCAATGGTGGCGAAGTGAGCGACTTACCGCTGTTATTGTTCCGCAAAAAGGTGACATTGCCGTTGTTACTCCCTTTTTCGAAAAGCCAAGTGTAATGGAGTCGCTAAAAGTGGGTGACGATGTACGCGTCTGGCAGGAACACGAGAGTCCTTTTGATGTTGTTGCAGACATACTAAAGTCGCGCGGTATCACCTCAGGTAATATTGGTTTTGAAAACAGCGTGCGTTACTTTGTGGTAACCGGGATGTCAAAAGCCATGCCAGCAATCAATATTGTGCCTGCTGAGCCAGTGACACTGGGCTGCAGAATGTATAAAACCTCGTCTGAACTGGCGTTAATGCACAAAGCCAATGAAGTGACATTGCGCGCCTACGCGTTTGTATTTGAGAACTTGCAGGAGGGCATGAGCCAGCAAGACGTGAAAGCACTAATGAATAGTGCTCAGCAACGTTTAGGCGGCAGCAATGCGTGGTGCTTGGCGTTATTTAATGATGCCAGCGCGTACCCTCATGGAACCAATGCAAAACAGGTAATCAAAGAAGGCTCAGTGGTGCTACTAGATAGCGGATGCAGTGTGCACGGTTATCAAAGCGATATCAGCCGCACTCTAGTATTTGGTAAAGCCTCGCAAAAAATTGAAGATGTATGGAACACCGTACGCGAAGGGCAGAATGTTGCGTTTGCAGCAGCGAAAGTGGGCGAACCTGCGGGTAAGGTCGACGATGCTGTACGCGGTTTTTATGCCAGCAAAGGCTACGACAAAGACTACGCGCTGCCGGGGCTAAGCCATAGAACGGGCCACGGCATTGGCATGGAAGGCCATGAGAGTGTTAACTTTGTCAGGGGTGAAAATACACCACTTAATAAAGGAATGTGTTTCTCCAACGAACCGGGTTTGTACATACCTGGGGAGTTTGGTGTGCGCTTAGAAGACTGCTTGTATATGACAGATAGCGGACCACGTTATTTCACTGAGCCACCACAAACCTTAACGAAGCCACTGGGTAAGCTGATTAGTTTGAAGGCGTAGTAACGCCTACCGGTTATTAAAAATAACGCCCAAACAAAAAGGCAGCGCATCTAACTATTAGACCGCTGCCTTTTTACTATTTGAATACTACGACTTCGTTTGATGTTCTGAGTCGTAGTGTTGACGAATAAATACAGGTTGTTTATTTAATCGCTCTATGCGTTTTTTCTCTTCCTTGAAAAAGTACATTAACGCAAGAACCACAGCAACAGTAAAAATGACAGTTACAATCATCTTTTGCTCTCCACGAACGCTTTTTCAATATAAATTACAAAACTTAATACGCATAGAATAACAAAAAGTATCTGTTGCTTTAGTTACGTGTTTGTAACTTTTAGGCAGCGCTATTCTTTAACCGAACCTTAAAAAACTCGGCAAGGGTTTTACTAATAACTGGGTGCTGTGTGTCTTGGTTAAATAAACAGATATTCACCTTACCAAGTTTTGGAAGGTGAGGGTGGTTAAGTGGCGTCAAATGAGCGGGTAAACTCGATTTGGCAAGGGCGGTAACGCCAAGGCCTTGCTGTATAGCCGCTACCAGGCCACCTAAATCAGCATTGGTGTAGGTGATTTTCCACGCAAAGGTTTGCTGCTTTAATTGTTCAATTACTCGACTTCGGTACATACAGCCATCAGGTGCTAATACCAGCGGAATAGTGTTTCCAACCAAAGGGTGGGCATTATCGCCTACCCACACAACATCATCTTCTAGTACTACTTCGCCTTCGGTCTCTTCTTCTGGGTTTACCAGCGCCAGAATAAGATCGAAATGATCGCGCTGACTAGGATGAAGCAAATCCCGACTTAACGCAGACGTAACTTCAAGGGAAACATCGGGGTAGCGTTTTGAAAACTCGCCAATTAATCCTGGCAGTAATGTTGAAGCAAACTCATTGGGAATACCTAAGCGCAATCGACCGCTTAAGGGCGCAGGCGTAAGACTGCGAAAAATATTGTCATTAAGTTCTAATATTTCTTTGGCTTTTGGGTACAACCAATTGCCATCAGCACTTGGCACATGGCGCTGCCCAACTTTGGTAAACAGTTTTCTGTCGAGTT
The DNA here is from genome assembly GCF_020515205.1 of Alteromonas sp. McT4-15. Taxonomy (NCBI): domain Bacteria; kingdom Pseudomonadati; phylum Pseudomonadota; class Gammaproteobacteria; order Alteromonadales; family Alteromonadaceae; genus Alteromonas; species Alteromonas sp. McT4-15. The sequence goes on along the minus strand of NZ_JAJALG010000002.1, from coordinate 76,715 downwards.
GAGTTTCTAGCTTCTTTATTTGCAAACTAATGGCAGGCTGAGAGCGGCCAAGAAAGTCACCCGCTTTGGCGTAGCCACCAAGCTCAATAACGCTGACAAAAGTGCGTAAGGTGTCGAGTGAAAGCTGCTTCATATTGATTAGACTAATTAATGAACGGGCTTGTGTTTATTATATTTGTAAATGTATGGCGGTGAAAGTGCTACGCTTTTTAAATGTGGGCACGCTTAGCGTTTTATCCCTCACTGACTCTAGCGTTATTAATAGACTGCGCCATTATATTCAGCGCTTGCGTGTTATCTAGCGTACGTGCCGTGCCATTCGTTATTGATGAAAAACGCTGCATGCCGGCAAAAATGCAGTACCACGACGGACGCAAGTACACTAACTTATTGTCAACTTCATTAAGTGCCTGCTCGAAGTCAGCACCTTTATCCCATGCCTCTAGCAAATAGGCGAGGGTGTCTGGCACAACTAATTCAGACTGGCACGCTTTCCAATACGGGGTGTCTGTGCGGGTGGTCAAATAGTAATGGGCTGCAATGTAGTCGCGAATACCATCAAACATGCGGTTCATTTCGGTATTGTAATGCGATATGCGTTGTGCGCTTTCGCTTTGCCAGCAATCAACAAAGTGATGCAACGCATATTGCACTAGCATAAGGGCAGTCGCTTCAAGTGGCTCTATAAAGCCCTGTGACAAACCAATACATAAGCAGTTGCCTTGCCAGTGCTCGCTAAGTCTTCCCACTTGCATGGTCAAATGGCGTACGTCTTGTTGCGGGCTTACAGCATTTAAATCATGTTGGGCTAACTGTTGTCGAAGTTCATCCTCAGCCTGCGAGGCAGTGCAAAACGCGCTGCTATATACATAGCCATTACCCGTACGGTTGGTCAGAGGAATATGCCATTGCCAACCATGTTTTAATGCAATGGAACGGGTTTGAAGTGCTTTGGTTGGCTTTGCAAGTGCGGCGCTGGGTATAGCCACTGCGGCGTCGTTAAATAACGTGTCGGCATAACTTGAAAAGGGGCGAGCGAGTGCTTGCTTACCTAGCAGCCCTCTAAAACCTGAACAGTCTACAAATAACTCTGCGTTAAGTATTTCACCATCGCTCAGCACAATGTGATTGATACGTTGCCCGGCAGTAGCCACACTTTGAACCGTTCCAATTTTATGACTCACCCCTTTTTGCTTGGCGTACTTTTTCAAAAAGTCACCTAACAGACCTGCATCAAAGTGATAGGCATAATCAAGATTGGCAGACGATGAAATGGCTTGCGGTGATATTCCTTCATTCACCATATGGGCAGCGGTAAAATAGTGTGAGGGGTTCACATCCTCGGCATGTCCGTGTCGTCTTCTATTCACTGCGTTGAAATACATATCGGCAGTAGACATATCTAGCGCGGAAAAAAACGGGTGAAAATAGCTATCGCCTGCTGATGTCCACTTTTCAAAGCTTATCCCCATTTTAAAGGTGGCATTACAGTGTTGCATCCATGCACTTTCAGTTACGCCCAAATAGTCAAAGAAAAAACGCAAATAGGGTGTCGAGCCTTCGCCTACGCCCACTGTACTGATATCGGCCGACTCAAGAAGCGTTATTTGCGGCGCAGGTGCCTTCGCATTGGCTTGGTTTATTTCAATAGCTCGAGCTAGGTAACACGCACTCATCCAACCGGCGGTGCCGCCACCTACAATAACAATATCTTGAGGTAAGGCTTTCATCAGACTTTCTCTGTTGACGCTCGAACCACTAGCTCGGGTACAAACGTATGATTTAAATTATCAGCCGTTGATTTGGTTTTTCTTGCGCGTAAAAATTGAATCAGCGACGCTGCCGCATGCTGCGCAATTTCGTTAGTTGGCTGCGAGGCGGTGGTGAGTGGAGGAAATGTTTGGCGCGAGAACGGGCTGTTCTCGAATCCGGCAATAGCCAAGTCGTTTGGCACATCCACGCCTTTCATTCGCGCACCAAAAAGCGTTCCCGCGGCAATCTCATCGTTACACGCAAACACAGCGGAAGGGTGGGGAGACATGCCAAGCAGTGTTTCTGCGCTTTTCACTCCGGTTTCAAACGAGTACGTACCTTTAATAATTAACGACTCGTCTAACGCTAGGCCCGCTTCTTCAAGTGCGGCCTTGTAGCCATTTAAACGCTCGGTGGTCGATTTGTGAATTTCTTCACCAGCAATAAAGGCGATATGCTTATGACCTTGTTGGATCAGGTGGCGCGTAATGTCGTAGGCGGCTTTAAAGTCGTTTACCAGTACGTAAGGAAGGTGTGAGCTTAAGGTGCCGTCTCCCGATAGAATGCGTACATAGCTTATGTTATTAGCGTCTAATTCGCTGAGTACCGCAGGCATTTCAGACAGTGGTGGCGATAAGATAAGCCCGGCAAGTTGCGCCGTATCTACCATTTCCACTAATTCCTTGGCGATGTTACTTGAGCTTGCATCACAAGGGTGAATCAGTAGCTCAAAGTTATTCTTGCGGCATACATCCAATATACCTTTTTGCATATCGATGATGTAGTAAGCGTTGGGGTTGTCGTATACGTAACCCAACACTGAGGCGCCTTTACTTGCAAGGTCGCGAGCCGCTTTGTTTGGTGTGTATTTTAGTGCGGCTATGGCGTCTTCTACGCGCTTTAATGTATCGGGTTTTACCGTCCCCTCTTTGTTTATAACTCGGGAAACGGTCTTAATAGAGACACCAGCCATTTCGGCAACACTTTTGATGGTAGCAGCCAAATTCATTCTCTCTTCAAAAAATTGGTTTAATTTTCAACAATTAAGAACTAAATATTATCTTTTTGTTAAAAAAATATTTGCAGCTTCACAATCTGTCATGTAACTTAACATTCAATGACAGCGTTGTCATCTAAAAACTGTACCTTATAACAACGCCTGTCATTTTATTATTTTAATAAATGACAGCGTTGTCATTTTGGCTGAAAAAGGTTAATACAATGTCCAAAAACCAACAAAACAAACTAACAAGAAGTGTTCGCCTCGCCATAGCTATGGGCGCACTGACAAGTATTTCGGTACCTGTTGCTGTAGCGCAAGAAGCGGGTGAAACTGAAGTCATTGAAGTCACAGGGATCCGTGGTAGCCAAAAGGCCAATATCAACGCTAAGCGTTTCTCTAACGCGATTGTTGATGCGATCACCGCAGAAGACATTGGCAAGTTCCCAGACAAAAACGTAGCGGAAACGCTAGCACGTGTGCCGGGCATCACGATTGACCGCGACTTTGGTGAAGGTCAGGGCGTAACGATTCGTGGTGTTCAGCCAGACCAAAACTTGACCTTGGTAAATGGTCAAGCCGTTGGTACAGGTCAGTGGTTTGTACTTTCAGATGCAACGCGTAACTTTAACTTCGAGATTTTGGCATCAGAAATGATTGCGGGTCTTGAAGTATACAAATCATCACAAGCTGATATTGATGAAGGTGCGCTAGGTGGAACGGTTATTCTTAAAACTCGTAAGCCATTCGACTTAGATGCGCATTCAGGTCAAGTGTCGGTTGAAGGGCAGTATGGTGATATTGCCGACCAATTAGACCCAACACTGTCAGGTCTTTACAGCTGGAAAAACGAAGATGAAACCTTCGGTATTCTTTTCTCTGGTTCATATCAGGAACGTACAGTAGAGCGTGAAACTAACGAAGACTTTGGTTGGTTTGGTCCAAGTATTGCCCGTATCGACCCACTTATTGAAGCGCCTGCCGGTGCTGATAGAAAAGGTGCATTACCTTGGGGTATGGGGTCAGCTCTATTTAAACAAGATCGTGAGCGCGTTGGTTTTGATGTTACCGCACAATGGGCACCAACTGACAACTTCGATATGTCAGTACACTATCTATCATCTACGTTAAAAGCAGACAACGTAAACTCTAACCTTATTGGTATTCCATTTCGCGGTATCGCTTACATGGGTACCGACACTAACACAGGTACTGTTAGCGCAGACAACGTGGTTGAGTCACTTAATGTAGTGGGTGTTGACCAGCGTCCAGTATGGGCTCGAACGCTGGCATACGACAATATTTTCCGCGACGGCTCTGAAATGTCGACTGAAATCATCGACGTTGAAGGTCACTACCTAATGGGCGACGGCAAATTACACTTCCAACTAGGTACAACCACGGGTGAAGGTGAAAACCGTGACTTCTTTACAGAGTTTTGGGCAGACGCAAGCGATCCTCGCGTTGCATTCGACTTTTACAATCCAGGTGGTGATGCGCCGTACATCGACTTTACTACTTCAAGCCCGTGGTTAGCGAACCCGACTGACGAAATGTGGTTAGGTGGCATCTTTGATCAGCTTAACGCGACAGAAGATAAAGAAAATTATATTCAGTTTGATTACGAACACAGTGTCGATTGGGGCGCAGTTACCGAAGTGAAAACGGGTATCAAACGCCGTGACAGAAGCTTCTCGCAATCACGCTATAGAACAGACTTGGCTAACCTAGCACCAACGGGTGAAGGCAGCCTTGGCCCAGCATCAGCATTTTGGAGTGGCGACATGATCAATGTATCGCACTCAAATACTAATGGCGTTGGTGCAAGCTACTTCTTCCCAGACAAAGACAGCATGTACAACGCGCTATACAGCGTTGCGGAGTGTGCGGGCGATGCCACGACACTGTGCCGTCGCACTGACCAGTTCCTAGACGAGTCTTCATTTGAAATTGAAGAAGACATTACTGCTGCTTACGTTATGGCGAAATTCAGCGGTGACGGCTTCAGAGGTAATGTGGGTCTACGCTATGTGGAAACTGACTCTACCTCAAACGGTTTTGACCTAAATACTGGCGAAGCGGTTGCCTTTGATGGCGGTTATAACGAATGGCTACCTAGCATTAACTTGTCTTACGACCTAACTGACGATGTATTGCTACGTATGGCAGCGTCTCGTGTTCTAACTCGTCCTGCTCCATTCCAGCTAGCACCTGCGGTTAACTTAACACCTGAGACAAGCTCTGGCTCGGCAGGTAACCCTCAGCTTAACCCGCTAACGGCAAACCAGTTTGAAGTGGGTGCCGAATGGTACTTCAGCGAGTCTTCTGTTGCGGCAATTACCGTATTTAAGAAAGACATTAACGACTTCATCTTTACTAAAACTGTATCGCGTGAAATTGACGGTCAACAAATTAACCAGTTGAGAACACCTGAAAACGGCGGCTCTACGTCAATTGACGGCATCGAAATGCAAATTCAACACGTGTTCGATAACGGTTTTGGTGGCTATGCTAACTACACCTATACAGATGTAGCCGATGCCAAAGTAGATGAAGCGGTACCAGTAACTGATGCTGACGGTAACATTGTAGGGGCAACTATTGCGTCACGCTTAGTGAGCTTCCCGAACACGTCAAAAGACTCGTTCAACATTGGTGTGTTCTATGAAACAGACGTGTACAGCGCACGCCTTAACTATAACTACCGTTCAGAGTACTTCATTGCACAAGCCGAGATTGGCGATCAGTACCGCGACGAGCAATCACAGCTTGACGCGCAGCTAAGCTGGAATGTAACTGACACCATCACGCTTAAAGCAGAAGCACTTAACTTAACCGATGAAATTTGGGAGAACTACTACGTTCGCAGTAGCGATGGCAAACGCCTAGGCGGTACGCAAAGCGCTAACGGTCGTCGCTTCTTCATCGGCGCAAGCATGCGATTTTAAGGCAGGGGTGTAAAAATAGTTTGTGTGTTCGCTATTTTTACGTTGCAAAAGGGTAGGGCACAAGCTCTACCCTTGTTTTTAAACACACGGCGTTTTAGTACCAGCACAGTAAATATCATAAATCAGTGAAGGATGTGTTACGTGAGATGTATTTTGGGATTATCAATGTTGTTAATGGCGTGCTCGCCAGTCGCATCAACGCAGGCTAACATTGAACAGCCACAGTTAGACGAACTTGGCCAGCATCTTAATGTTCAGTACAGCGTGCTCAGTAATATTGATGACACTGGGTGCCGTGTGCATATTCCCAAAGGTGATTGCTTCTCATCACAAATGACGCTGCAAAGCGCAAAAAGTGCTATTCCAGCAACCACATCATTATTCTTTAGCCATATTGCGCCAGTTCGCGGCTTCGATACCGACAGCGCTATTACTATTGAACACATCAATGGCGATTTACATCGCCTAACCTTTAACGAATCTATAGCGGCTGATACAAAAGTGACAGTGACTTTGTCAGCCCCTTTCTGGCATGCCTCTCGCAGTGACGCCATGCCAAATTACTATTTAACCTATCCATCGCTTCAACCTGTAATTGTGGCATCAACTACACGGGTAAAAGAGCCGGGCACCAATTTGTTAGTTAACCAGCATACTGATGCGTGGCAAAACGAAGCGCAATATAAGCGCACGGCCTCTGATGCTATGCCGTTAATGGACAGTGCTTTTTTAGCAAAGCAGCCAGCATACACCACAAAATCAACCGAGTGGGATAACCGCGTTATTCCTCAAGTTGCAGAGCGCAAAGACACGGGTGAAACCATTGCAGTAACAGGCATTCGTGTAAAAGGCATTAGTGTAAAAGACGACGTTGTTAATGCTTTGTCACCTGCATTAGCGCAGGCGGCTTTTTTTGGACTGTCGCAGCAAGATAACGGCATACCCGTCAATATCAGCTACACGCCTAATACGCTTGTTGAGGGCGAATATTCACTGGTTGTGAGCAATAGCCGCGTAGATATCAAGGCCAAAGATGCTGTAGGTGCTAACTATGCGCTACTCACTTTAGCGCAGCTTTATAACAAAAGCCGTCAAACGCTGCCGATTACTTCAATTCATGACAAACCCCGTTTTGCTTTTCGCGGTATGCATTTAGATATTGCGCGCCATTTTCCGGGTAAAGCGGCCATTACGTCGGTACTTACGCAAATGTTCACGTACAAACTGAACAAGCTTCATCTTCATTTAAGTGACGATGAGGGCTGGCGATTGGCTATCGATGCATTACCGGAACTCACTGACATTGGCGCATATCGCTGTCATGACTTGGCGGAACAAACCTGTTTGTTACCACAGCTTGGCAGTGGCCCGTTTAAAAGTGCGCAAGGGAATGGTTTTTTAACGCAGCAAGATTACATCGACATTCTTCAAATGGCGCATCAGCGTGGTATTGAAGTGATCCCATCACTTGATATGCCAGGGCATGCTCGCGCTGCTATTGTGTCTATGAATGCGCGCTATCAGCGATTCATGAAAACCGGAAACAGCGCTGAAGCAAATAAGTATATGTTGGTCGACAAGCAAGACACAACGCGCTATGAAAGCGTTCAATTTTATCGCGACAACACGATAAACCCTTGTCTTGATAGCACATACACCTTTATCGATACCATAATGGGCGCGGTGAAAGCGTTGCACGACAAAGCAAATGTGCCGCTTGAATACTTCCATGTAGGCGCTGATGAAACCGCAGGCGCGTGGGTTGAATCTCCCGTGTGCAAAGCAAAAGGGCAACAGGCCGATACTATTCTTCCCACCTTTGTTACACGTGTTCAAGACATTGCTAAAAAGCATAACATTGCCATTGGTGGCTGGAGTGATGGCATGGAAAAAGCGGCGAAAAACTTAGATAACACTAAGGCATACACCAATGTGTGGCATCTGTTAGCGGCAGGTGGAGAAAATACCGTATCACATTTTGTCGACGCGAATATTCCAGTAGTGCTGTCGTTCCCCGATGTGCTCTATTTTGATTTTCCTTATCAAAGTAACCCACTTGAGCCAGGTTATTACTGGGGCTCACGGGCTACCAGCACCCATAAAGTCTTCTCGCTGATGCCTGAGCACTTGCCATTGCACAGCCAAGAGTGGACGACGCGCATGGGCGAAAATTACACCAGTAATGACAGGGTAAACACCTCGTCGGTAGTGGGTATTCAAGGCCAGTTATGGAGCGAAGTAACGGTAAACCAAGACGCAGTAGAGTACATGGTATTCCCGCGATTATTGGCGCTTGCTGAACGCGCTTGGTATGAAGCGCCGTGGCAACAAAAGGCACCAGTATTGGCGAAAGACGGTAGCTTACAGAAAAACCGTGATCAGGATTTCCACGCATTTGAACATGCTTTGCTTACGCAACATGCCCCCGCTTTAGTGCAACAAAATATCAATGTGCGCGTGCCAATGCCTGCGGCAAAAATAGCCGGTGGCATGCTAACCATGCAGGTTAAAGCTGGGCTGATTGGTGAATATCAAATTGCAGACGGTGATTGGATTGAGTACATCAAGCCCGTTTCGATAGAAAATGCAGATAACGTAAAAGTACGCGCAAGACTTCAAGGTACACAAAAAACGAGCCAACAAGCACTGTTATAAGTGCTTGTTTTTAATGGTTAAAAATGACAGCGTTGTCATCATTAATTGTGTGTCTTATCTATTTAATAAAAACGAGAAGTGTAAATGAGTTCTGATTTATTTTTTATTGGCATTGACGGTGGCGGCACCAAATGTCGAGCAAGATTAGAAGACAGCAAGGGCACATTGCTAGGCGAGGGCGTAAGTGGTCCCGCGAATATCATGCGCGACAGTGAGTTGGCAAAGGCATCTATGTTAGACGCTATCTCGCTTGCCATAGCATCAGCTAATACGAATTGTGACAGTAACAATGCCATTGGTTTGTCACAGTGTGTGGTAGGTGCAGGCCTTGCCGGTGCAAATATTGCCAGTGCCAAGCAAGTATTTGAAACATGGGCACATCCATTTCATTCACTTCATGTGCTAAGCGATTTACACGCGGCGTGTCTGGGCGCTCACGATGGAGAAAGTGGTGCGGCGATCATTATCGGCACAGGGTCGTCGGGCACAGTGTGGCATAATCACGCATTTCACGATGTAGGTGGTCACGGTTTTCCTATTGGCGATAAAGCCAGTGGCGCATGGCTTGGGCTACAAGCCGTAAAACATACACTGCTGTGTTTAGACGAACTTGCCCCTATAGACGCACTGGCTACACAAATTTGTAGTGCACTTAAGACGAATGACATCAATGACATTGTAAGCCAATGTGCCACGTTTAATACCCATCACTATGCGGCATTGGTTGAGCAAATGCTGCCGTTGCTTTACACCAAAGATGAGACTGTAAGTGCGTTATTTGAAGAAGGCGCAGCGTATATTGAGAGCATGGCGCAAAGACTATTAGCGCAACATGACTATCCTCTTGCCATGATTGGCGGTCTTAGCAACGTGTACTCCACATATTTTTCCGATTCCATTAAAGCCCGTTTAGTGGCGTGTAAGGCAACACCGCAACAAGGTGCTATCCATTACGCCAAAGCGGCTTGTTTTCAATTAAAAGGTGAGTAATGAATTTATCAATAATGGCAAAAGAAGCCCGTGAAGTGCCTACGGTTATCGCAAAACAACTCGATAAAAACGACGGTGCTATTCGCGAACTAGCCGCAACACTTAATAAGCTTAATCCACACCTTATTTATATTATTGGCCGAGGCTCGTCTGATCATGCCGGGGTATTTGGCAAGTATTTGTTTGAAACCGAAATGGGGATCCCGGTTTGCAGCGCAGCGCTGTCGATTGCGGGTATTTTTGGCAAGCAACTTAACTTAAACGGGGCGGTGGCGTTTGTAATTTCACAGTCGGGAAGAAGCCCCGATATATTAAAACAAACAGAGTCGGCGAAAAAAGGTGGTGCTTTCACAGTGGCGTTTGTTAACGATGAAACGTCACCTTTAGCTGAGCTTGCCGATGCCGTTATTCCCTTATCAGCCGGCGAAGAAAAAGCGGTAGCGGCCACAAAAAGTTTTATAGCTACCTTATCTGCACTTCTTCATTTGTGCGCGCGTTGGCGTGAAAACGATGCACTGTTTGAGTCATTAGCTGCATTGCCCGAGTCACTTCAAAAGGTGATTGAATCGCCCAACCAACTTACTGCCAATTATCTTGAAAATACACGCAATACCATAGTGTTGGGGCGCGGTTTTGGCTATGCAGTAGGTCGCGAAGTAGCACTTAAACTAAAAGAAGTGTTAGGCATTCATGCCGAGGCGTTTAGTAGCGCGGAGTTTATTCACGGCCCTGTGACATTGGTAGAGAAAAAACTAAAGTTGATAGCGCTTAATATTCTGGATGAAAGTGCGCCTTTTCACGCAGATATGGTAGGAGATGTAAGAGCACGCGGCGGCGAGTGTCTTGATCTCGGTTTTACCACAGGAACGAGCGCTAGTGATGTACACCCTCGGGTTTCTGCATTGTTGCTTATGCAGCGTTTCTATTTAGACATTGAGCAAATAGCCATTGAGTGGGGCTTAAACCCTGATACACCACCAGGATTAAACAAGGTAACCAAAACCCAATGATCACCCATCTTCTTGTAGAAAAGGTGTTAGTGGACGGCGCATGGTTACCCAACCAAGTGCTAAGTATTGAAAACGGCATCTTTAAAAATATCGCGAGCTACCCGTATGTGAGCGACGAGGTAAAAGCAGGTATTTCACAGCATATCAAAGGCGCAGTTTTACCCGGGTACATTGATACGCAGGTAAACGGTGGTGGTGGGGTAATGTTTAATCATGCCCCTACTTATGAAAGCTTAAAAGTGATGGCGGCGGCGCACCTTCACTTTGGTACTACAACGCTATTCCCTACGTTAATAACTGACGATATAGACACCATTGAGCAAGCCGCCGATGCGATTAGCCAAGCAATAGCAGACAACCATGCATCTATTGCAGGTGTGCACTTTGAAGGGCCGCATTTGTCTATTGAAAAGAAAGGCGTGCATCTGCCCCGCTATATTCGCAAGCTAACTGAACGTGAAATGGCAACCTATACTCGCAAAGATTTGGGGCAAGTGCTTGTGACTGTGGCGCCAGAAAACGTATCGTGCGATGTTATTCGCGAGCTAGTGAGTCATGGCGTTATAGTGGCGCTAGGGCACTCCAACGCGCCTTTTGATGTGGTAGAAAAAGCCATTGAAGCGGGGGCATCTGGATTTACCCATTTATTTAACGCTATGTCACCTTTAACGTCGCGTGAGCCGGGTATGGTGGGAGCAGCAATGCTTCACAACAGTACCTGCGGCATTATTGTTGATCATCAGCACGTTCACCCTAAAACCGTGGAACTGGCCTTTAAAACCAAAGGGCCTAGTGAGCTTATGCTTGTGACAGATGCAATGGCGCATGTGGGGGCAAGCGACAAACGCATTGCGTTTTTTGATACCCATATAACACGTACGGGCGATAAGTTAACCACACCTGATGGCACGTTAGCGGGCAGCTGCCTAGATATGCATGGTGCACTGACTAATAGTGTAAACGACATTAATATTGCGCTAGAAGATGCCAGCATGATGGCAAGCACAACCCCTGCGGTATTTACCAAAATACATGATAGGGTAGGTGATATTGCCATAGGAAAGGCCGCTAACTTTGTTGTACTCGATAGCGCAAATACACTTCGCCAAGTTTACCTGCAAGGTACAAAGCAATTTGCTTATTCTGCAGGCCACAGCTGCTGCGATATCAATTGCGATAATAACGACGACATAGCGCAGCTAAGTGGATTTGGCACATCAAGCGACTCAAGAGAATAATTAAAAATAAGAGACTTTTGACATGACAACACAAGCTCAATCAAATGTACCCGACACACAAGGCATAAACCGATTTATACCCATTTTAAGTATTGGTTTATTGTTCTTTATTTTTGGGTTTATTACCTGGCTCAATGGCGCACTTATTCCTTTTTTACAGATGGTGTGTGAGCTAACCGAAATACAGGCCCTACTTATTGCGTTTTGCTTTTATATCGCCTACGTGGTTATGGCCTTGCCCATGGCCAAGATACTAGAAAAAACCGGCTATCAAAAAGGCATGAGTTTAGGGCTAGGCATTATTGCGGTAGGCTGCTTACTGTTTGTACCAGCCGCACTGACCGCCGTTTTTCCTATCTTTCTTTTGGCACAGTTTGTTGTAGGTAGCGGATTAACCATTCTGCAAACGGCGTCGAACCCTTTTATTGTGCGCTTAGGTAACGAAGAAAGTGCAGCCGCGCGTATTGCGTTTATGGGATTACTGAACAAAGCGGCAGGTGTGCTTGCGCCAATTGTATTTACTAGCTTGGTATTAAGCGGCTTGCCCGATGTTAATCAAGAGTCGCTTAACGCAATGCCTGCAGACACGCGAGCAGTACTTATAAACGACATGTCGGTTTCGCTCATTCAGCCATACATCGGTATGGCCATAGCGCTTGGGCTATTGGCATTGGTGTTTATGCGGATCGCGTTGCCGTCTATTGAAAGTGACGATGATGCGCAAAGCGCAGGTGGCAATAGCGACGTTGCAACCACGCCATCGCAGAGCAAACAAATTTTGCAATTCCCGCACTTGGTATTGGGGGCGATAAGTTTGTTTTTCTATGTGGGCGTTGAAGTCGTGGCAGGTGACACCATAGGCTTGTATGGCTCGTCAATTGGCGTAGAGAACGCCACTACACTAACCTCGTTCACCATGGTTGCCATGGTAATTGGTTACGCCATTGGTTTGGTGTGTATTCCGCGTTTTATCTCTCAACAAACAGCTTTGTTAAGTTCGGCATTACTAGGCTTAGTGCTTACGGTTTGCATACTGCTTAGTTCAAATACCGATACCGGTATTTCAAACGCATTGTGGGGCTGGCTTGGGGTGCAAGCTTTACCAAACACCGTTACCTTCATTGCGCTATTAGGTTTAGCGAATGCAATGGTGTGGCCGGCTATTTGGCCCCTAGCACTGAATAATTTGGGCAAATACACCGCGCAAGGGTCTGCGTTACTCATCATGGGGATAGCAGGTGGTGCCATTTTGCCTATGGTTTACGGCATTGCCAGCGAAGCTATTGGCGGGCAAACAGCGTATATCATTATGTTACCGTGCTATTGCTTTATCGCTTACTACGCGCTTTGGGGATGCAAAAAGCAAAACTGGTGAGCCTAAACAGCCAAATCAATTTGTTGAAATGTGCCGGTACGCCCATCCTCATACAGGAAAAAACTATTGGCACGTACCACAGCTTGCAGCTGATTGTTGGCGTCTTTTACTTCAAAAGGCGCCGCTATATTACCTAAATACAGCGCGCCTATACCTAGTGCGCTAAGCGGCGTAATGACATCACTACCCGAATTATCTCTTTGATAAAACGCTAAGTTAGAAAACACCGGATCGCCTGCATCAATAAAGTGATTGCCGTCACTGTCATACTTGGCAAGCTCGTTAAAACCATTACCGGTGCGCGCACCAAATAGCTCGCTACCATCATCAATTATTCCATTCATATTGATATCAATGGCCAAAAAACCTGATGTTCCTGTTGCAAAGTGCACCTTGTCTGTCTTTCCGTCGGCATCAATATCAAACGCTACTTTGTTGTGTGTAAGGTCAAGGCCCGAATGCGTTGAGTGGCCCAAATTAAGCACCAATGGATCTGTAAGTTCTACTTCGCCCACTGTCATCTCAAAGCGGTTTTGAATGTAATACTGACGTTCTGAGCAATGCGACAACGCAATGTTGATGGTATCGCCTGTGCTGGTGAGTAATTGCCCACTGGCACTAAAATGCCCTGATTCGTGTTCTAAATAGCTTTCCTCATACTGGTATATTAGGTCTGCGGTAGTCGATTGGCGCGCCTGCGCATTACCTTGATTATCATTTTGTGTACCGGTTGCACTATCAAGGTTTGAGGGGCTTGTGAGCGTAATTTTGTGTCCGGCTAATTGCTCAACCAACATCTTCAGTTGAGCCGTTTTAACATCCAAGTGCTGCGTTTCACTATCGGCAGGGGCATCTAACGTGTTTTGCGAAAGCTCATCAGAGGTGGTGTTTCCAGAGGGGACGCTATCTGTATTCGCAGTAGGCCGAGTAGCAAGCGATTCTTTTACCGAGACAGTTTCGCTGTAACTATGCTTATAGCCAAACGTTATCTGACTTTGTGCAATTATCATTGTGTTGGCCCTATCTTTACGTTAATTCAAGGTACAACTCTGCTCAACTGTGTTATCGGCTTCAGCTTAAGAATCTTTATGGTTAGGTGAAAATAATTTCAAAGTAAACAGTTGGGCACTAAAGACGATTAGCGTGCTATTTGAGACCTTTGGTATAAACAGAATAGCTAAACGCATATAAAGTTAATCATGTTCAGGCTTATTGTTTGGGCATCTCCTGTTTTGCGCAATTCTTGTGTGTTGCGCCCTTTTTCGGCAGTGGAAGGATCTTCTGCCGACTTTATTCTCTTTAAGTAAGTTTATCCTTCCAATATTTGATTTCCTGATGTTCGGGCAGTAATACATTTACTTTTTAAATGTATTGATAAATATTTCCAATTTGTTGCACAAACGTTAGCTCACTATACTCAGTGTCGTTTTCTACCTTTCAATTAAAAAGAGTAAGTGGAATGTCTAATACCACCGCCCTACACGCAAAGCACCTAGAAGCGGGTGCGAAAATGGTCGATTTCTTTGGCTGGGATATGCCAATTAACTATGGTTCACAAATTGAAGAGCATCACGCTGTGCGTCAAGACGCGGGTATGTTTGATGTATCTCACATGACCATTGTTGATGTAAAAGGTGCACAAGCGAAAGCGTACCTTCAGTACCTGCTAGCGAACGACGTTGCCAAGTTGAAAGACAAAGGCAAAGCGCTATACAGCGGGATGCTGAATGAAGAAGGCGGTGTTGTAGACGACCTTATTGTTTATCACTTCGACGAAACAAACTATCGCTTGGTAGTTAACTCAGCAACGCGCGAAAAAGACATGAACTGGTTAATGAGCAAAGCAGAAGGCTTTGACGTAACCATTACCGAGCGCCCTGAGTTTGCCATGATTGCGGTTCAAGGCCCTAACGCTAAAGAAAAAGCGGCAACGCTATTTAGTGCAGCGCAAAAAGAAGCGGTTGCAGGCATGAAGCCATTTTTTGGCGTACAAGCAGAAGACTTGTTCATCGCTACCACTGGCTACACAGGTGAAGCGGGCTACGAAATTATGGTGCCAGCTGAGCAAGCAGAAAGCTTCTGGCAAGCACTACTAGATGCAGGCGTTAAGCCATGTGGCCTAGGTGCTCGTGACACGCTACGCCTTGAAGCGGGTATGAATTTATATGGCCAAGATATGGATGAAACCGTATCGCCACTAGCCGCTAACATGGGCTGGACAATTACTTGGGAACCGGCAGATCGTGACTTCGTAGGGCGTAAAGCACTAGAAGCGCAGCGTGAAGCGGGTACCGACAAGCTTGTAGGCTTGGTAATGACTGAAAAAGGCGTGCTTCGTCATGGCCTTAAAGTGAAAACAGAGAGCGGCGAAGGTGTTATTACTTCAGGTACGTTCTCTCCAACATTGGGCCACTCAATTGCCATGGCGCGAGTACCAAGTGATGTTGGTGAGACAGTTGAAGTGGAAATGCGCAAAAAGTGGGTTACAGTAAATGTGGTTAAGCCCTCCTTTGTACGCAATGGAAAAAGTGTTTTATAAGTTAACAGAGAATAACAGGAACGATTATGAGCAACATCCCAACTGATTTACGCTATGCCGCTACGCACGAATGGGTTCGCCCTGAAGGTGACGGTGTTTTCACTGTAGGTATTTCTGAGCACGCACAAGGCCTACTTGGCGACATGGTTTTCGTTGAACTACCAGATGTTGGCGACGCCGTTAGCACTGGTGACGACATTTGCGTTGCTGAATCGGTAAAAGCAGCGTCTGATGTTTACGCGCCAATTTCAGGTGAAATCGTTGCAGTAAACGAAGACCTAGAAGACTCGCCAGAGCTAGTAAACTCTGACCCATACGGCGACGGCTGGTTATTCAAAATCAAAGCTGACGATGCGGCTGAAGTAGAAGGTCTACTTGACGCAGAAGGCTACGAAAACAGCATTGACGAAGAGTAATTCGTTACGCAGTTTTACAGATATACAGTTTAAAAAAGGGGCCTAGGTTTAGCGCCCCTTTTTAACTTAAAGATTTAACGCGCCCTTTGCGGCAACCATTACGAGTGCTTAACAACGTTATGTCGAATACTTCCCCTACATTGGCTCAACTAGAGCAAAAAGATACATTTATCCGCCGTCACATTGGCCCGGGTAAAGGTGAAATTGAAGAAATGCTGTCTGCCATTGGTGCAAGCTCATTAGACGATTTAATCGAGCAAACTGTACCAGCAGGTATCGCGC
The DNA here is from genome assembly GCF_020515205.1 of Alteromonas sp. McT4-15. Classification (NCBI taxonomy): domain Bacteria; kingdom Pseudomonadati; phylum Pseudomonadota; class Gammaproteobacteria; order Alteromonadales; family Alteromonadaceae; genus Alteromonas; species Alteromonas sp. McT4-15. Next base: position 60,510 of record NZ_JAJALG010000002.1, on the reverse strand, counting down.
TACCAGAGCCACTAAAATGCGGTGAAGGTGCGACAGAAGTTGAAGCATTAAGTGAATTAAAAGCGGTTGCGCAAAAGAACAAAATTAACCGTTCTTTCATTGGTATGGGTTACTACGACACACACGTACCAAACGTAATTCTGCGCAACGTGCTAGAAAACCCAGGTTGGTACACAGCATACACGCCTTACCAGCCAGAAATTGCACAAGGCCGTTTAGAAGCCATTCTTAACTTCCAACAAGTTACTATTGACCTTACTGGCCTTGAGCTAGCGTCTGCTTCACTACTAGACGAAGCGACAGCCGCGGCAGAGGCGATGGGCCTTGCCAAGCGTGTATCTAAAAACAAAAAATCGAACGCTTTCTTTATAGCTAACGACGTACACCCACAAACTATTGACGTGGTTGAAACTCGCGCGGAAATGTTCGGCTTTGAAATCATCAAAGGTGCAGCAGAAGAAGCCGCAGAGCACGACGTATTTGGTGCGCTACTTCAATACCCAACTACCACAGGTGAAGTAAAAGACATCAGCGACATCATTGCTGCGGTACAAGCGAAAAAAGGTATTGTTGCAGTAGCGGCAGACCTAATGAGCTTAGTAATGCTTAAGTCGCCAGGCGAGCTAGGTGCAGACGTTGCACTAGGTAGTGCACAGCGCTTTGGTGTGCCTATGGGCTACGGCGGTCCACACGCTGCATTCTTTGCAACACGCGACAGCTACAAGCGTTCACTACCAGGGCGTATTATTGGTGTAAGTAAAGACACCCGTGGCCGCCAAGCATTGCGTATGGCGCTACAAACCCGTGAACAGCACATTCGCCGTGAAAAAGCGAACTCAAACATTTGTACAGCGCAGGTACTACTTGCCAACATGGCAAGCTTCTACGCGGTGTACCACGGTCCACAAGGCCTTAAAACCATTGCTGAGCGCATTCACCGTTTTGCTGACATTCTTGCTACTGGACTAACACAAAAAGGTGCAGAAAAAGGCGTAGCCCTTAAGCACAGCACGTACTTCGACACGCTAACCGTAATGGTAGACAACAAAGAAGACGTACTAGCAAAAGCCTATGCAAAAGGCATGAACCTGCGTGCCGACTTAGAAGGCGCGGTAGGTGTAGCACTAGATGAAACCACAACTCGTGAAGACATTGTTGCGCTATTCGACGTTATTCTAGGTGACGATCACGGCCTAACAGTAGAAGGCCTAGACGCTGAAGTGACTACGCAGGAAGTGAAATCTATTCCTGAAGCGCTAGTACGTACAAGCGATATTCTTACGCACGAAGTATTTAACCAGTATCACTCAGAAACAGAGATGCTGCGTTACATCAAGAGCCTTGAGAACAAGGACTTGGCGCTTAACCACTCAATGATTTCATTGGGTTCGTGCACCATGAAACTAAACGCAACAGCTGAAATGATCCCAGTAACATGGGCTGAGTTTGGCCAGCTTCACCCGTTTGCACCACTAGATCAAGCAACAGGCTATCAAGAAATGATTGCCGAGCTTGCTAAGTGGTTAATTAACGTAACAGGTTACGACGCACTTTCAATGCAGCCTAACTCGGGTGCACAAGGTGAATACGCAGGCCTATTGGCTATTCAGCGTTATCACGAAAGCCGCGGCGAAGGCCACAGAAACGTGTGCCTAATTCCAAGCTCTGCACACGGTACTAACCCGGCATCTGCACAAATGGTTAGCCTAAAAGTGGTGGTTGTTGCCTGTGATTCAAACGGTAACGTAGACCTTAACGACCTTCGTAAGAAGGCTGAAGAGGTAGGTGAGAACCTGTCTTGTGCCATGATCACGTACCCGTCTACCCACGGTGTATACGAAGAAACCGTACGTGAGATTTGTGACATTGTTCATGAGCACGGCGGTCAGGTTTACATGGACGGCGCGAACATGAACGCGCAGGTGGGCATTACTTCACCTGGTTTCATTGGTTCAGACGTATCGCACCTTAACCTACACAAAACCTTCTGTATTCCACACGGTGGTGGCGGCCCAGGTATGGGACCAATTGGTGTTAAGTCGCACCTTGCACCATTCCTACCAAACCACACAGTGGTAGACGTAGCAACAGCAGGTAAAGACTGTGGCGCGGTTTCGGCAGCGCCATGGGGTAGTGCGTCTATTCTGCCTATTAGCTACATGTACATCAAAATGATGGGTAGCGCTGGCCTACGCCGTGCAACCGAAGTGGCAATTCTTAACGCTAACTACGTAGCGAAGAAGCTAGAAGGGCACTACAAGGTACTTTACAAAGGTAACAACGGCCGTGTTGCGCACGAATGTATTGTTGACCTGCGCCCACTTAAAGAAGCAAGCGGTGTTACCGAAGTAGACATTGCTAAGCGTCTAAACGACTATGGCTTCCACGCGCCAACTATGAGCTTCCCAGTAGCGACCACGCTTATGATTGAGCCAACAGAGTCGGAAGCAAAGTACGAACTAGACCGTTTCATTAATGCCATGATTAGCATTCGCCAAGAAGTAGCGAAAGTGGAAAGCGGCGAGTGGGATGCCACTGACAACCCACTACACAATGCACCGCACACGCTAGCAGATATCTGTGACAGCGACTGGAACCGCAGCTACGACCGCATGCTAGCGGCGTACCCAGCACCAGAAGTACACAGAAACAAATTCTGGCCAACGGTAAACCGTATTGATGATGTATTCGGTGACCGTAACCTAATTTGTTCTTGCCCAAGCATTGAGAGCTATTCTGAGGAATAGGGTCTGTAGTCTAGTATTTAAAAATTAGACATTTGTATTTAAAAATAGACAAACTTCGGTTTGTCTATTTTTTTGCCCTTAATAAAGTGCAGATATGCTTTTACGAACTAAATTGATAAGTTCTAATGGCGCTTAATTACTAACAGCGGTGTTTAAGAGGTTAATCTGCTCTGGACTGAAGCCGTGGCGAAGTAGTTCGAAGTCTTTCATTTGCATTTGAGCTTTTCGGCCTACACCTATGACTTGGTAAATACTGCCACTCGCTGTTTTGATTAATTGATTGTTAGGTGAGATTTCTACTATTTTTGATGTACTAATGTAATCGTTAGTAGCGAATCGATATGTCATGTCATCAACACAGATCCCCCACAAAATTTTTCCAATCGTTTTTTCACCGTCAAAAATAGAAACGATGTGCCAGTCTTTTACTATTGTATTCATTGAAACCCTTCACCCTGGGTACCTAGGCTCGCAAGACACGTTTTACGTGGGAAATTTAAAAGGTGTTGGTCGTATCTATCAGCAGACCTTCATCGATACTTACAGTAAGGTAGCCTTTGCTAAACTCTACACCACTAAGACGCCAATAACGGCTGCTGACGCACTCAATGATAAAGTACTACCGTACTTCGAGCAGCATGACTTACCGATGCTCAGAATACTTACTGATCGCGGTACAGAATATTGTGGGAAGGTAGAGCATCATGATTACCAGCTTTACCTTGCGATAAATGATATCGACCACACGAAAACTAAAGCAATGTCACCGCAAACGAACGGTATCTGCGAGCGCTTCCATAAAACGATATTGAATGAGTTCTACCAAGTTACGTTCCGTAAGAAACTGTACGCGTCGCTAGAAGAGCTTCAAAAAGATCTGGACGTGTGGATGGATTACTACAACAATGAAAGGACTCATCAGGGCAAAATGTGCTGTGGTAGAACGCCACTGGAAACATTAATCGATGGGAAACAGGCTTGGGCTGAGAAGAATCTAGCTCAAATCTAATCTGACAGCGGCACCTTGAAAATCGGGTAACTGTCAGATCAAGTCTGAGCTAGTACAGATAAAGACTGTCAACAAAGGGCAAGCAAAGACTTTTTCTGGCGCTTTCGCGAACCAAAATGTGGTCTGTAAATTACGAGATCCTAAGACACTTCAGTTTGTTCGCGATGCTTTTGGTGAGTGACTGTTTTAATAGGTGCATTCACACACTGTTGCTATCCATTGTAGTGCCAGTGCTGTGAGTGCTTAATAAAAGAAAAGGCGAACCCATGGTTCGCCTAGTTAAATTTTTGTGTAATTAGTGCACCAAAAAATAGCTTACTACTTATCGCTCTTACTTCCCCAAAATTGAAAACCAATCAACAAAAGAGAAGTTGTTTATTCTTCCGAACTGTCAGGTGGGGAGCCTGCCTTAGTGCTATCCAGATCTTTCTGAGCCTCTAGCACAAGTTGTTGAGCCTTTAGATAAGCCTCTTCTTTACTAGAATAGTCAATCTTAAGTTCAAGGATCTCTGCTGGAATTGATATAAGGGCTTTGGCAACATCTACAGGTATGCTCAGAACTTCTACAATTTCATTTGGTTTGGTGGCTTTGTATCTCGTCAACATTCCATTCGTAAACTCGTATTCATACTCGTTTGTGACAAAAAAACCTTTATCCAGTGATATATAAGAAAATGTAGTCGGGTCAATAGCGGTGACGTGAAGAGTCTCCACAAAACTTCCATCTTCTTTGTTAGTTATATCAAACCTAAACTGTTTTTTCTGTGGGTAAACTAATCCATCATAAACAGTTGTTGAACTGAACGTTTTTTTATTAACACTGGTAGCCAATGTAACGTCATAACAGAACGAAGTTTTTGCTAGTTTGGTTGCTAATTTGGGTTGCCAGTTTGCATCGTCTAAATTGATTACGTATGTAAATACTTCGGGCTTAGGCGCGATCGGGCACTTAGGACTTTGTGCAGGGGCATCAAAGGATTCAGCTTTAAACTTCAAACTTTTACTAAGGCCCCCACCAGTCAAGGTATTTATTGCTGATACTGTAGACACAATAATTTCATCTAATTGACCATCTGACCTACTTGCCCCTCCGCTTAATAGCCCAGCGTCAGTTGTCTTTATTTCAACCGTTTCACTTGTAATATCATTTTCATTTAAAACAGCCCTAAGTCTATTTTCAGAGTCAGGATAAGGTGCTGAGACCGACATGCTAATGGTATCTTTGAAGGGGGTTGGCGAAGCTCTAAAGGCTGCTAACTCTTTTGTTGCCTTCGTTAGTGCTTTTTGAAAAGCCGCCTTTTCATCGTTTCTTACTGATTTTTCCAGTTCCAGTAATGATACTTCAAGGGTTAACTTTGCTTTTGCAGCATCAGATACATCACGCTTCGCTAATAGGCTTTTCTTTAATTTTAGCTCTTGGTCCAGCGTAACAAGTTTCTTGTCTATATCGTCAATACTTTCCTGTCTTTTTAGAATAGCGTTTTGTAGCGCATTTAAAGTAACGCCAGTACGTTCAAACTTAAGTATTAGGTCTTGCCTGGGCAATGAGTACATTACACCTTTATCTACCGAACCACTCGCAGCGAAAGTACTCACTATCGATGACTTACAATCATCATCACCGCATTGGAGGGTTGATGCACAGCCCCCAATGGTCAAAGGTAAGAGTAACAAAAGGCGACTGAGCCGGTGTTTGTCTCGCAAGTATATTGAAGGTTTCATCTGTAAATCCTTGTTAATCATTTTCAGTCGAATTATCGAATTGATTAAGAACGAAGGAGAAAGCTTGCTATAGCTTAGATCAATAGATGCACTGGGCAGTGACTTTAACAACTTCCTTGTTTTCAGAATCACAGTCACTATATAGTCAAGCTCAAATAACCTCAATAGCCTATTTTTTGAACTGTCGATGTTCGGGTTTTTGTGACTGGGTCATTATTGTAAGTCTTCTCAACATCCAAAATTACCCGCTAAAAAAGCGTAGTTTTTTTGAAATCGCTTCGAACGAAAGGCAACAAACCAACCACTACAACTCCAAATATCCCCGCAAACGCTTCTTGATATAGAAATTGTATAAACCCACGCGTAATACCCAATTCATTCCCATTTGCTTGGCAAGGGCGTAGTATCTGTCTTTCACTCTTTCATAAACGCGCTCTCGCGCAGCTTTTGCTGCGTTTCTTGGCGTTACATTACCCAGTTTTGTGTCGTTAAGAATATCTTCTAGCGTTTTCTTTTGAGCGTTATAAAAGGCGCTGTCTACATTAAGTGGTAGGTGGTCTTTGGCTTTTTGGGCGTTTTGGCGGCTTTCGAGTATGTGCAAAATGACATTGGTTGCGTTAAGTCTGCCTCTCATATAATCGTGGTGACGAAACCGCTCTTCAAAGAAGCCCATGAACGACATTACTTTTTCGCTGGCCAAATCTTCTGGTTTGGCGGTAATGGTATACACGCTCATAATGTCAAAGTCGTTTAATCCTGCCGACTTTTCTAGCAGTGCAATACTGTAAATCCACGCGTCTTTTTCTTCTTGCGTCGCATTGTCATAGTTTGCAAAGTCTTCTTTGTACTGAAGCGTTAAGCGCGCTATGGCATCATTAAGTTGCTCGTCGTTGTCAGTAGTATCTTTGTATATTTCTTGGCATAGCTCTTTTGATGTTTGTGCTAATCGCTTTACTGCCGTTTTGGTAGAGGACGTTACAATATCTACTATTTGTTTGGCCCGTTCGTCCAGTAACTCAACCTTGTGGTTTATCTTGTCGGTCATCAACCAGTCTTGAAAACGACTTTGGGCAAAAATTCCTTTAGCGGCACTGCTAGCAACGCTCATCATGTTGAAATCAGGTGACTCGGCATCAAGCGTTAAATCCATTGTTGACGCTTTTGCACTAGGTGAGATGTAAAAATAAAAGCGCTTAGCGTAATCCAGCGGGTCGTTGTCGTTAGACTTTGCGAGCTCTCTTGCCATACCTAACGGATAGTTATTAAATGCACCGCCATCAATATAGGTAAACTTGCCATCGGGCTTAACTGATGAGAAATCTTCTGCACCACGCCCTTGATAATCGGGCTCTTCAAACCGTCTAAACAGCGCAACCGGTGAAAATGCAAACGGAAATGCACCGCACGCACGTGAGGTATCGGCTATGGTTTGCCAGGTACTTTGATTATCGTCGTTCTCGCCAAGTGTTATGGTCAACCTGTCTTGATGACGGGTTTCTACAAACTTGCCACCAGTAAGCCCGTCGTGGGTAGCGGTAAAAATGTCTCTGGCGTAGTCCACTCCGTTTAGGTTAGACAATGCCAGGCCAAGCTTTATGGTGTCGGCGCTTGCCGGATGAGGAGCTTTAGAAGGTGTGGTGGCACTTTCGTAGCGACCTAAAATCAAGTTGCGCGCTATTGAATCAACAAAGCCTGAAGACAGAATAGAGGTGTTTTCATTGTCGTTATCATGCGCTGTAAGCAAGCCATCGATGTGCACCTTTTTTACCCATGCCAAATAGCCAACGTTAGTGAGTGGCTCGGTTAGCGAGTGGCTTTCGTATAGCAGCTTTTGGGCCGTTAGCGCTGCGGTCATGCCGCCAGCACTCGCGCCTGTCATTACATCAATTTTAATGTGCTGGTCGGGTGGATTAGATTCGTTGTGCAGTTTTATGGCGTTGATAATTTCATACATGGTGCCAGCTTCGTAAGAGCCTAGCGAGACGGCACCTGAAATGGCGATTGCTACTTTGTATGTCATGACAAATTCCTTATGATCATCACAGAACACACTTCGTCCAGACTGCTGATAGCTTATGGTCGTGGTGTATAAGTCACCGCTTTTTTTATTAGTGTACCAGTTACTCACCGTTAAACTAGTCAGAATTTACTTGTTCAGCAGGCTTCATGTTCGTCCACCCTTTTAAATAGGTCACACAATTTCATCTATCGCAATACATTACTTATTGAAATAATCGTTCGGTCAAATCTAGGGTACGATTACAGGCAGTAGATTACGGTTAAAGTAGATGTAGGTAACGAATGTTTTCAATTCATGTAGAGCGCACTATAAATAAGCCCATTGCCGACGTGTTTGCCGTTTTAAGTGACCATGCTAATTACGCTCAGTTTAAAGGTGTAGATAAGTCGACACTGCTTGTTGAAGGCAAACTTGAGAAAAATGGCTTAGGTGCGGTGCGCGAAATTGTTGCCGGTGGGGCCAATTTACATGAAGAGATTGTGGCTTTCGATCCGCCCTACAAACTGGGATACAAAGTTATTAAATCTAAGCCGCTGCCGTACGATCACGAGTTAGGCGAAATCACGCTTGAAGAAAGAGGTGATAAAACTCATGTTACGTGGCGCTCTGTAGGGCATATCTCTATTTTTCTGTTAGGTAGCCTCTATTTTGATAAGCAAGTGCAGAATGTGGGAAGTCGCGCCTTCGGGAGTATTCTTAAGCATATCGATGCTATGAGCTAATTTTTTATTAACCAAGATTCTATGAGCCAAGATTCTATGAATTAGCTGGCCCCAATTTGGGCTTCTATTCTTACTTTCATCTTAGCAATTTCGTTATAAAGCACGTCTATTTGTTCACTGAAACCCTTAGTGGTTTTGTGTTCATTTTGCACTATGGTTAGTTCAACAGCACTGGTTAGTTCGGCCAATGCAAAGGCACCAATATACCTCAGCGCAGTAATGTAAATGTGGGCAACACGTGAGATTGTGGCGTAGTCTTTTTCATCAATTGCTTTGCGCAGTGAATCAAGCTCGCCTTGTAGCCCAATAAAGTCTTTTAGTAACTCGTTATACAGCAGCTCGTTACCTCGAAGCTTACGCATAGCTCTTGGCTTATCAATAACTGAAAGGGTGCTTTGCTTGAAAGAAATGGCAGACTGAACCGCATTGTCACTAGCGTTATCAGGTGCTTGGCGCACTGTGTTAACCTTCATCGCCTTGCTCAATACATCGAAAAACGTCTTCGGCTCAATAGGCTTGTTGATGTGTTCATTCATACCTGCATTGTAGCTTTTTTCGATGTCTTGCTGCATTGCATGTGCGGTCATCGCAATTACTGGCAATGATAAGTTGAGCTCTTTTCGTATTACTTGTGTTGCCGCTAATCCATCCATAACTGGCATTTGAATATCCATTAATACCGCGTCGTAGGTTGAATCTTCGCGAAGAACATTAACCGCTTCTAAGCCGTTACTTGCTACTTTCACGTTCGCATTAGTATCGGCAAGCAGTCCTAGCGTTACTTTTTGGTTTAGTGCGTTATCTTCGGCAAACAGAATCTTCTTGTTGCTGAAATCAGGTATCGCAAATTCATCTGTGGCGAGTGTGCGCGCAGGCATGTTAAGGCAAAGTTCTTGTAATCTGTCTATGAGCTCACTAGTACCTAGCGGTTTTTTGATAAAGGTATGGAGCCCAAGTTGTCTTGCCTGCTCGTGCATTCGAGGCGAATCAAATGCTGACAACATAATCACTTTGGGTATTTTGTTTGAGAGCTCCTGCTTCATTATTGCAGCCACTTCTAAGCCGTCGATATCGGGCATCTTCCAATCTAAAATCATTACATCATAAGGGGCGTTTTGCGACACAGCTTCCCGCAACATGGCAATGGCTTCTTGCCCACCAGTTGCTGTGTCTGATTGGATATTGGCACTCGACAACGCCTCGGTAATGGCGCGTCTAGACAAACTTACGTCATCGGCAATTAGTACTTTAAGAGCAGATAGTTGCTTAGAGGGTGATACTAGTTGTTTGGCCGGGTCACGCTTAACCTGTACGGTGAAGTAAAAGCTTGAACCTTTACCCAGCTGACTTTCTACCCAAATTTCCCCGTCCATCAATGCGGCAAGTTGCTGGCATATTGCAAGCCCTAATCCGGTGCCACCATAGCGACGAGAAATCGATTCATCGCCTTGATTAAACGGTTTGAACAGCTTGGCTTTTTGTTGGCTGCTTAATCCAATACCCGTGTCTTTCACTTCAAACTCTAGCTGAATATCATCGTCTGCCTGCTTACACCTTACACTCACCGATATGAGACCCTCTTCGGTAAACTTGAGCGCATTGCTGACCAAGTTGCTCAGTATCTGCTGAATACGCAATGGATCGCCAATCAGGTGTAGAGGCACATCTCTGGCAATATATTGGATTAGCTCAATATGGTGTTCATTTGCTCGCCCCAAATGCAGTCGTATGGTTTGATTTACCAAGGTATCTAAGTTGAATTGCGTCGACTCAATTGTCAGCTTTCCTGCTTCAATCTTGGAAAAGTCTAGAATGTCGTTAATCACGCCAAGCAAGGTATGCGACGCTGACTCTATTTGAATAAGGTTAGTTTGCTGTTCTTCATTTTCAGCAGCACGCTGAGAAAGCTTAGTTAGGCCTATAATTGCATTTAGCGGTGTGCGTATTTCGTGGCTCATGCGGGCAAGAAAGTCAGACTTAGCTTCAGTGGCTTTTTGTAAGTCCAGAGTAACGGTGTTGAGCGCTTTTCGTTGGTGTCGCGTGCGTAACCATAGGCCAATGACTAACAGTAAGAAAAAGAACACGACGGCAATGAAGTAAAGTTGATAGGTGTTCTGCTTTTGCTGAATAAGATTGCGTTGTTCTTTTAATAAGTTGTCTTTTTCCAGCAGTTTTATTGTTTCTTCTTTTTCTGAGATTGCCAAGCGAATTCGATTAAGCGCTAGTGAACGAGATTGCTGTTCATTAAAGCTTTGTTCATACACTTGCCTGTATTGCTCGGCATAATCTAATGCCGCTCGATAGTCATTGTTCGATTTAGAAAGTGAAATAAGCTGTTCAAGTGCACCTAGCAATAGTGACTTATCGTTTTGGATAGCATCTGAATTTAGCCCAGCATTGAGTTCAGCTATCGCCAGTTCTATTTCACCGCGTCGTTCGTAGATTTCTGCAAGCTGAAGAATATAGGCGCCTTCGTTGTAACGAAAAGCCACCTTGCGGTCAGCCTCGGCGGCTTCGTTAAGCTTTTTAAGCGCTTCGCTTAGGTTGTTCTGTGCAATGTGCAAGTCAGCCATGGCACTGTAAACAATACCGATAAAAGGGTACTGAATGTCACTGAGTAATTCTTCTGCCAATAGCAGGCTAACTTGTGCCTCTTTGTACATGCCCATTTTACTTTGAGCATACCCTTGAAAAAAGTAGGCCACGCCTTCGTCTTTTTGACTGTATAAGCGCTGTGCCGTTTGTTGGTATTTTTTGGCAAAGGTAAGTATTTGCTCGTAATCCTTTAACGACGAGTACACATTGCCCATTGAACTATACACAAACAAAACGCGGTCGCTCTGCATTTCGTTGTACAGCGCGAGTGCGCGATTAAAGGCCTCAATAGAACTGGCGTGTTCGCCAGAAAAGTCGAGTATTAGCCCTTCTAATCGGTACGACTCGGCGAAGGCGAGCGTATTGTTGCTTGATTCAGCAAGTTCGCGGGCCTGAAGTATTACTTCATATGCGCTTATATAGTCTTGCTTTAAAATGAATTGGTACGATCGTAAATTTAGGAAACGCGCTTTTTCATAGTCATCTGAGTTGGAAGCAAAAAAGTTGTCGAGGGTTTGAAATGTTTCGTCAACGGTAGGGTCGCCTTGTTGTATACGTTCTTTAAGCCCATCAATTAAGCTAGTGGCGACGTATGCGTTACCCTGCTGCGTTTGGTAGGCAAACGCAGGCATCATCACCCAAAATAGGGTGATGCTTGCAATGAGAAACAGGTAACGCATGCTTGCTTACAACGAGTTTGTTAATAATGCACTACGCGTGGCGCTTTGTTTTCATCGGTAAAACGCTTCTCTATTTCTTCCCAGTTTTTGTCTTTAAACAATTGTACGTCCTCTTCAGACAAGCCGTATTGAGTTGCGGTCGCCACAGGATCTTTTTTATAGGCTTCTAGTAGCTCGCTGTTGGTGTCTAACTCAACTAAAAAATCTTCTAGTGTTTTGGCCATATCAATTTCCTTCAGTAATGGAGGTTGGGTTTCTAAAACTTACTACTTGTTGCTCTGTTAAACCAAGCTTGGCCAATCTATCTTGGCGATAGGCTGGCAAGCCTAGCGATGGGATCACTAAGGTGGAAACTAAAGTCGTTTCGGCATTAACCAAATTGCTAAGCGCCACTTTTTGAATTACGGGCTCGCTGATTGGAAGAGTAGGGGCTTCGTAAATAATGAGTTCGTGGTCGTCTGGGTAATGTTCAAGCAGTATTTCAGTTAATAGCGCAAGACCAGGACGATTATGTGTGGCGTCAAGTACGCTTAATGAGGCTTCACCCACCAATCCAATTTGCCAAATAATTTGGGTCATGTGTGGGTCGATACGATAATCGCGAAATAGAAATTGTGTGGCCTCGTAAGACTGGCAGCCAAACTTTGAAGGGTCTATGCCCAAATCTGCAATAAGGCAGTCTTCTGCAGACACACCAGGCAGCATAGTTGCGCTGTAGCCTAACTCACGTACTTGATTGATGGCATCGTGTGAAGGGGTGACGAACACACCAGCGTGACCGTAAAAGGCTGCACACACTTTTTGTCCATCAATTACCGCTTGTACGATGCGGTCAGTCATTTGTTTGTAGGTAAGTGCGCGAGACTTACCTTCTTCGTAAAGGTCGTCTAGTGAAATACTGTTTGCATTGAGCTTTCTAACAGCATGCTCGCCCACTTTGTTCATGATGCCCATAAACACAATGTCGGCATTTTCTATGTGGCTTTTGGCTGCTAATGTCATTTGGCCCGCTACACTAATGCCGGTGCCGACAATGACAAGCTCTCCTTTTTTGGCGTTTTCCATGATGTCCTTTTCAATTATCTAAGCCGCACAACATCGAAGTTTCACTATAAATTAGTTTGTGCCTATTTACTATTGTGTTTTCTACAATGCCGTGGGTTGTGTGACAACCTTAATATCGCGTTTCTGGTTTTGTTTTATAAATCATGGCTACCCATATATATTCGCAATATAAATAACACTGATAGTGGCGGCATGTTAGGTTATAGCTACACTTAGCGACTAACTATTATGGCGAATGAATCACTATGACTACATCTAAACAGTTATTTACGCATATCTCATCTGAAGGTGAACTTACGGTTTCTTTAAAAGAGGTTGAGGTTCCACAACCTAAGCCACACGAAGTCATTGTTCGTATGGAAGCATCTCCAATCAATCCTTCTGACATGTGGCCAATGTTTGGGCCGGCTAGCTTAGACAAAGCAACATTTGATGAAAGTAAGAAGGCACTTGTTGCCCCCGTACATAAGCCACTGCTCGCACGTATCAAGTCAAGACTTGATCAAACCTTACCCATCGGCAATGAAGGGGCTGGAACGGTAGTCGCAGCGGGTGACAGCCCTGAAGCGCAAGCGTTAATGGGTAAAACTGTGTCAATTTTAACAGGTGCTGCGTACACCGAGCACGCATGCGTGCCTGTGCAAGCGTGTTTACCTCACTTAGATGGCACTACTGCACAACAGGCTGCGTCATCATTTGTTAACCCGTTAACTGCGCTAGGTATGGTAGAAACCATGCGTATGGAAGGGCACAAGGCGTTGGTGCATACCGCAGCGGCTTCGAACCTAGGCCAAATGCTTAATAAAATTTGTTTAGAGCAAGGTGTTGAGCTGGTCAACATTGTGAGAAGTCAGCAGCAAGTCGACATTCTAAAAGCCATTGGCGCTAAAATTGTACTCGACTCTTCAAGCGAGAATTTCAAAGCAGAACTTTATCAAGCAATTGATAGCACAGGCGCAACACTTGCCTTCGACGCTATCGGCGGCGGCGAATTGGTGAGCGATATTCTTACTATGATGGAAGCGTCGGGCAGTAAAGATGCGAAAGGGTTTAATACCTATGGCTCTGACAGCAACAAGCAAGTCTATATCTACGGTGGTCTAGACTTTTCACCCACTATTTTAAATCGTGCTTATGGCATGACATGGGGAATAGGCGGTTGGTTGCTTATGCGCTTCCTAGGCAAGCTTGATAAAAAGCGTGTGGGCGAGTTGTATCAAAAAGTGGCAATGGAAATTAACACCACCTTTGCGTCGTCTTATTCAAAAGAGCTTTCACTTGAAGAAGCGTTACAGCCAGAAAATGTGGCTTTGTATAATGCTAAGAAAACAGGTGAGAAGTACCTGATTGTGCCCAATAAAGGCTAACTCAACCAAAGATGTTGCCTGTAATTCTTGTAATTACAGGCATTTCTTTGCTTTCGATGTTTAGTTATTGCGCTTAAACGGTGGGCGTGTGCCACGTTTTTGCGTTTTAGGTTGCTCATCTAATACTTCTAGCTGCGCCACATCATATACGGGCATCATTTTTGTTGTGCGGCGATAAGGCGGTTTGCCGCGCATAATCACTTCTTTTACTTCAACGTATTCAATGGCTTCTTGGCCCACAGATTCAAGCTGTGCCACATCATTAACCGATAAGCTAACTACGCGGCGCTTAAATGGTGGTTTGCCCGAATAGTCTACAACTTGTACGTCGACTGTTTCGGCGTTTGCCGACGGTGTTGCTTGTACTGAAAGTGCTGTGAAACTGAATGTTGTAGCAGCAAATAGCGATCCTAGTAAATAGCGTAATTTCATGTCTTGTCCTCGTATTAACGCTCCTAACTTTCTACATTGTATGAACGAATAAGCGCTAAACAATGATGATTGGCGATAGTTAATAGCTATCAGTAAATTTTGTAAACATTAATTTACTAATCACAGACAACATCGCGTCTAACCCTTACTTATACGTTTAGTTGTACGTAAAAGGTGCAACGTTAATGTGCTTTTGCACAAAGGTTGTGCAGAGAATAGTGAAAGGCGTGAGAAGACGTCGTTAAATCAACCAATTACTGTTTTGGTCTTTATCTTGCTGTTCATGTGAACCATTGCCAATATTGGGGCCTGCCAGTGAAGCGTTTTTTTTTAGTTTTGTTATTCTCATTATGCGCTTTAACAGCACCCGTCTCAGCCATTGAACACAATGTTCCGTTGTCACAAAGTTCAGGAGGCACACTCTACTTAGAAGCAACATTGGAGTCGAAATTCAAAACGTCTTTTTTGCTGGATACCGGTTCTAGCTTAGTTACGCTTAACCAAGCGACCTTTGATGCCTTAACCCGAGATCAAAAACTCACCGCCACACGCACCTCTGCCGCCAGAATGGCCAATGGCAAAATATTAACGGTTTCTCAGTATCAACTAAACTCGGTGCGCATCGGCGATGCGTGTGAAGTAGGCCCAGTTGAGGTGGCGGTTTTGCCCAAAGGGAATAACATTCTTGGAATTAATACGCTGTTGCGTGTTGCGCCATTAACTATTACACCTGATTCGGTTACGTTAGCAGGGTGCCGATAGAAACGCGTTAGTCTTCAGGTCCATCTGTTGTGAAAATCAGGTGTTTGCATTTGTCTTTAAACACAACGCCTTTCTTTAACAGCGCCGCACTTAGGCGTTTTTGCCATTTCTTTTCTTCAGCTGCTGCAGCTATCAATGCGCTTTCATCTTCAAATTGGAAGCGAAGTAGTAACGAGCCCGGAAACTGATGGTACTGCACGTCAAACCAGCACTGCACCATGCCATCGAGCTCTTCGCGACCTTGTGCTTCTAACGTATTTGCTACATCGAAAATGAGAGCTTGTTGTTTTAGTTGAACGGCTGAAAGCTTTTTCATTACAGGTGTTTCTCAATGGCAATTTCTACGCTTTCAGTCACCTCTGCACCTTCAATGGTTAGCCACATTTGACCATCTTGAATGGTGACTTGAATTTGCATCGAACGCTGAACCGCGTTCGCAAGTGTTGTCGATAGTGTTTCTGGAAGCGTAAAAACAGACAGGTTTTTTCTTGTCTGCAATTTGCTTTGCTCTTTTTTCCACCACGCATCAAAACTGTTATCTGCGTAAGAGTAAATCATCATTTGCTGACTTTGATTGCAGCCTTTTTTAATACGCTGTTCAGAAGGCTGGCCTAGTTCAATCCAAAGCTCAATTTCGTCACTGAAACTCTTTTGCCAGAGGTCGGGCACATCATCATCGGATAACCCTTTTGTGAATTGAAGTCTTTCGTGTGCATTGACGATAAACGCAATGATACGCAGCATCATGCGCTCGTCGTTTTCTGATGGGTGACGCGCAATAGTGAGGTTGTGATCGTTATAGTAATTGCGGTCCATATCAGTAATTGATATGTCTGCTTTAAATATGGTCGCTTTAAGTGCCATGGGGGTCTCGAATATGTACCAAAGTAAAGTGGTTGCGGTTAGTCGTCTCTATTAAATGCTTCTAGCAGCTCAATTTCAAAGTATAAGTTACTGTTAGGTGGAATTTTTCCTACCTGTCTTTCACCGTAGGCAAGCTCTGCGGGAACCCATAACTTACGTTTTCCACCCACCTTCATGCCTTGTATACCCAAAAACCAACCTTGGATAACTTTATTTTTCGATAATACGGTTTGAAATGGACGACCTTTCGCATAGGAAGAATCAAACTCGCTTCCATCTTCTAATAAACCGCGATAGTTCGCAGTAACCAGCGCGCCCTTTTTAACTTCGTTGCCTTCGCCAAGCACAGTGTCTTCTATTTTGAGTGTGTCTGTCATGTTCTGCAGTTCTTCTTTATTTCTGACGGCGAATAGTAGTGTATTTCTGTGGCTAGGGAAAACGCTAATTCACCTAGCACTATCATTGCATCAAAGGTTAAACGCCCTGCAATGCGCTTTGAACGCTGGGTAAATTAAGTACTTTTTAAACGCGATACAATTTTCGACGGGCTAAATTGTAATCTGCGGAGTTTTATTATGAAGAAGTTGTTGAGCGGTTTTATGCTGGGTATGGGGCTGCAATTTTCTGCAAATGTTCATGCCACTATTGATGTATCAGCGGTTGAAACACTAAACACTATTAATGTAACTGAAATGAAGGCTTCAGAGTTTGAAGCGCAATTTATTGCAAAAGATGCAGGCGGATTGGCAGTGCTTAGTGGGCGCGTTCAATCACCAGAAGCACTAATGCACTATTACACCACACTGACAAAAGAAGACATCGCGCGCTATACACAATGTGCATCTTTGCTAGCAGAGCTTACGCCCGCGTTTTCTGATTTTAAGAAACAGCTAACCAAGTTAACGGGGGTTCCTCTTGAAGATGTTAAGGCGTTTGGTGTTGTTGGTGCGGGTAACACCGCTGCAACCGCTTCACCACATGCAGTGGTACTTGGGCTTGAAATGATTTGTGATAAACAAAGTGCGGGCGACATCTCACTTACCTTTAAGAATTATTTGGCACACGAACTTGTACATGTAACGCAATATCGCCTTACTAAGCGAACAGATTTTCGTTTTAATTTGCTAGAGATGGCGCTTTTGGAAGGTAGTGCCGACTATGTGGCGACTCTGCTATTGGAAGAGACTTTTGTGTTGGATGATAAGCGAGCCGCATTTGGTGAAGCAAATAAAGCGTCGCTAATGAATACGTTCATTCAAAGTATGGATACCTTTAATTATGCGCCTTGGCTTTATACATTGTCTCCCACGTTACCATCAGTTGGCGAAATGCCTTTAGACATGGGGTATTGGGTAGGCTTTCAATTGGCAACCGATTATGTAGCAAATGGTGGCGAGCTATCACAATTGCTGGCACTTGACGACGCTCACGTTATTTATGATCGCGCGTTTCAGCAAAGTTCGAACGATTAGCATAAAATTGCATACGCTGTGCAAAAAATGAACGTGCTGGTGTGGCTATAGTGTTTTTACTGTAACCAAATAGGTGAAAACACATGCATCACAACACACATTCATTTCTCGTTATTGGCGCGTCTGGTAAAACAGGTTCTCGTGTGTATAACACGTTAAAAGATAATGGCTTTAACGTGAAGGGAGCCAGCCGAAATGGCGAAGTTCATTTCGATTGGCAAGCGCCTGAAACGTGGGCAGCTTCATTGCGCGATGTTGATGCCGTTTACCTTACTTACTATCCTGACTTAGCTGTTCCCCAAGCACCCGACGATATTGCAAAGTTTTGTGCGCTTGCCAAGATAAAAGGCGTTAAGCACATCACGCTTTTGTCAGGAAGAGGCGAGCCCGCTGCGCAAGTGTGTGAAGAAATAGTGCAGCAATCGGGTTTGAGCAATACCATTGTAAGAGCCAGTTGGTTTAACCAGAATTTCAGCGAGGGTATGTTTAACGCTTATATTAAGGCGGGCACTATTGCGTTACCCGTTGGCAGCGTTACCGAGCCATTTGTAGATGTGGACGACATCTGTGAAGTCGTTGTCGCCTCACTGACTGATGATAAGCACAATGGTGAGCTATACGAAGTAACGGGCCCACAATTGCTTAGCTTTGAGGAACTCGCGCATACCTTTTCTTCTGTTCTTAATCGGCCCATTCACTTTCAACAAATATCGCTCACCGATTTTGTACAAGGTTTAAAGTCGCATCAGGTCGACCCGAGTGCCATTGAGATGCTGTCTTATCTATTTACAGAGGTGCTAGATGGTCGAAACGAGTTTATTGCTGATGGTGTTCAGCGTGCATTAGGTCGCCCAGCAAAGTGTTTCAGTGATTTTGTGGCCGACAATATAGCGTATTTTGGTGATCATCATGATTGATACATTAGAAGCGGTTACCTTGTTGTCGATAGTTGAAGCACTGCTTCAACTATCGATGATCGTTATGGTGGGGTTGTATTTTATTTTCAGCAATACCGTAATGCTCATACTTGCCACGCATCGCAATGGTGCTGAGGTAATGAATGGTATTAACGCCGTTATTTTGAATCCCTTGTTTCTGTTTTTGTTTGCCGTGTCTGGCGCGGCAGGTGTTTATTTCTTTTGGTTTCATACCGGATTTCAAGCGCTATCGGGCTTGGTATTCTTTATCGGTACTACAGTTGTGACTATGTTGTTTAATGTACCGCTTAACAATAAGCTAAAAGATGCTGGTAGCGAACATGTCGCTAGCGTTTGGGCTGAGTATTTAACGCGATGGGTTAAGTGGAATCACGTTAGAACGATTTCAGGTGTGATATCTGGGTTTTTATTATCGCTTTAATGCTATGCTAAATCGCAAGGTATAGCAGATGAATTGGGTGGTACATATTTATGGGGTTTGACTACAAAGCTCGTGTTGAGACGCCCATTCGCGACGAACCTATTGGTAAGTTATTGGATAGCTTACGAATGGAAAGCGCCTTTTTTACGCAGTCGACACTAACAGTGCCGTGGGCATTAAGCATGCCGCCCATGCACAACTGTATGATGTTTCATATGGTCGTAAAGGGTAGTGCGGTATTTCACATTGGCACAACTAGCGTAGTATTAAATGAAGGCGACTTTATCTTATTCCCTAAAGGTGAGGGGCACCGGCTTAACGATGGTACGTGTACTTTCTTTACGCCTTTAAGTGAATTACCTATAAAAGCCGTAACCGAGCGTTTTGAAACGTTAAGTTTTGGCGGTGGCGGGCAGTCAACAGCCATGGCGTGTGGCGTGTTGCTTTTCCAACATCCCTTGGCGATTAAACTGCTCGGTGTGCTTCCCTCTTTCATCCTTATTCGTAAAGAACTGCTAGGAGAAAAGCAGTCTCCTACCAGTGTGGTCACTAATATCAGTCAACTGCTTGAGGCAGAAACAAGTGGCGTTGGCATTGGTGCTGAGGCGGTAATTGCGCGTCTAGCAGACATATTGGTTATTACGGCCATGCGGCAACATTTAAGTCAGTTAGATGCGGAGCAGATAGGTTGGTTAGGGGCGCTTGAGGATGATCGTATTGGCCAAGCCCTAACATTAATCCACGATAGCCCAGACAATCATTGGTCGCTTGAAGAACTGGCTCAAAAAGTGGGGATGTCGAGAACCAGTTTTGCTCAGCAATTTAAGCGGCTGGTGGGTAATACACCCATGGAATACCTTACAGAATGGCGAATGTCCTTAGCCTATTCTAAGCTGCAGCTATCAAAAGATTCTATGCTTGCCATTGCATTAGATATTGGTTATCAATCTGAAGCCGCATTTTCGCGGGCTTTTAAAAAAATTATTGGTAAAAGCCCTAATGCGGTGCGCAAGGCATATCAAGCCGACGCACTTTAGGCAACGTCAGCTTCGGTTTGAGACGCTTGCTTGTCTACCCATTTAAAAATCTGGCTGACCGTTTTTGCATCACCGAGTATTTTTGTATGCCCAGTATTCTGCATAGGAAGTAAATGTGCATTGTCATTAGCGTCAAACAACTTCTTAGCATCAGAAAACGGTACTTGCTTATCGGCTACGTCGTGCACCAATAAGCTGGGTATATTTGAACGACCAAGCAACTGATGAACTTCAAGCGCTTCAAATCCAAGCCCTACATAATTTTCAACGTCTTCGTGAAATAAGGGTTTGGCCCGTCCTCTTAGAGACAACGCGCTTGCGAAGCGACTGATTACATCAAGAAATGAAGCCGGACTCGAAATGAGTACCAAAGATTTTGCTATGTTAACAGTGCTTGAAACACAGCCTAACGCACCAGCTCCCATAGAGTGGCCTATGGCGATATCAAAGTTTTTGCCAAGCCAAACGGAAGCTTCTGTTACTGCTTCAATAAAAAAGCCGGGATGAGACATAGTGTACCGGCTTGGCCCATGTGCTCTAGGGTGTATACCATAGATGGTATACTCTCGTTCTCTAAGCGCATCAAAGATACGAGTAAACTGTGTTAAATCGCCATTCCACCCATGAATAAGAAGCGCTGTCTTATTGCTATTTCCTTTCCATATTGATAAATGCGCATTGCTCGACTTAAGTAAAATCTTTTCTGGCGCAACAGGTAGGCATGATGGTGGTGACGAAGGTTTTCTCACGGTGAATAGAAGCTTTAATGCTTGCGACGAAGCAATTTTAGGAAGCATTGTGCTTACGCTTGCATAGTATGCTTTGTAGCCAGCAAATATCAGTTTTTTCACGGTGAGTCTCCAGTTAAAGTCTAGAGATTACACGTTTACACTGTCACGAAATTATCAATCCGTTCAATAAAGTATGCAAAGCGTACATACTTTTTTGTGTTTATCGGGTTAGAGCGTGTCTGACTTTTTATTGTTTAAACAACCAAAGCACCGCGTTTTCAAACTCGCCCACCCATAAGGCTTCGTTGTGCTCACCGTCTTCTACAACATGTGAAAAGAGGTTTTGCTGGCTGACTTGCTTATCTTCAAGCGCTTCAGTCATGCGAATAGCATAGGGCACCATAGACTCTCCCTCTTTGCCACCGACAGAAATATAGAAGCGGCTATTTTGTGGAATGTCAGTACGTTCAGTAAAGCGAAAAACCTCTTCGCTAAACCAATAGGAAGGCGAAAAAATGCCCGCTTTGCCAAATACGTCGGGGTGCTTGATGATGGCATAGTGAGTCATAAGACCACCCATTGAACTACCAACCATAACCGTATTTTCGGCATCGTCTAATGTGCGATATTGCTGGTCGATGTATGGTTTCACTACGTCAGTAATGAAAGCGAGATACGCATCTCCTTCTGCAATGCCAAAGTCGTCATGAGGCCATGGTGAAAGCTCATTCATTCTATGCTCGCTACCATTATCGATACCCACAACAATGATATTGAGGCCGTGAGACGCTGAAAGTTTGTTTAAGGTTTCATCAACTTGCCATTCACCTGCATAGGAAGTTTTCTCGTCAAAAAGGTTTTGCCCGTCATGCATGTAAATAACAGGAAAGCGGGTTTGTTCTTGTTTGGTATTGTTATAGGCAGGCGGCAAATAAATACGTACCTTTCTATCTCGAGATAGGCCGGGGATCGTGAACGATTTTTCAATAATATCAGCACTCAAACTATGATGGGTATTCTCACTAGTGGAGCTTTCATGCGCTGTCGCTTGACGCTCAGAACACGAAATTAACGACAAAGCGACTAAGCAATAAAATGTGTTTTTTAACCAGTGCTGCGGTTTGCCTACAAATGTTAACGTCATGATTGGGATACTCGACTAGTGATGTAAAAGGGTGCTACGCATTGATAACCTAGCACATCACATTTTTGTGTGTAACTAAACTCTTTAAATGTAAGCAAATACACATTAAGGGTGAGCGAGTTTTTAATAGCAGGCTTAGTGTTAACTGGGCGCTTCGAGTCGTTCCATTAATTCGCTGAATTTCGTTCTACCAACGGGAACGCTGGCTCCTGATTTTAAGTGAGCAATATACTTTGCCCCGGACTTTTGAGAAATGCTTTCTAATTCGTTGAGCGAAATAGCATAAGAGCGATGCACTCGAATAAAGGTGTCGGGTAAAACCTGCATTAATTTATCAAGGTGCTTGTCGTGCAAAATAACATGATTATCTTTCGTGGTTATTTCACTGTAGTGCCCAGCTGCTTGTACAAATTGAATGTTATCGATTTCAAGAAAATGTACCATGTCTTGTTTTTTGTATGACAGGGTTTTGCATTGACCTTTTACATTAGCATCGGCAAAGCGTTGTAGCGCTTTATCTATTCGCTCTTGCGTAAAAGGCTTACCGACGAAATCAAGTACACCTAATTCAAACGCTTCTAACGCACGGTCAGTGTTGGCTGACACTACAATAGTATGGAAAGGCTGAACGAGTTGCTCGTGGAGTAGTAAGAATCCATCTTTGCCATGTAAATTAAGATCAAGAAACAATACATCAACAGGCTGACTGACAAGACTGTCCTGAGCGTCTTCCAAATTACTAAAGTGTTTAATCGCCGCTTTCCCCAGAGTACTTTCAGTAATAAACCGCCGAAGCCTTTTGGCTACCATTGGCTCGTCTTCTACCAATACGATATTCACTTCGAGTCCTCATGTTTGTTAGCTTTTTCAGAAGCGGGAAAGGTGAGAGTCACTACCCAAAAGTCAGCCTCTTGATGCTCTTTAAATGACCACAAATCGCCAAACGCTTCTTGTAGTCTCGCTTTTACATACTTGTTGCCTACACCCGTATGTAATCCGTTGATATTGTTGTCTGACTCGCGCGCATCAATTGAAATAGCGCCCGCGCTACGCATCGACTTGAAGATGACACTCGTCACTTTAGCGTTTTCTCTATCGGTATTCCCCTCTAAATAGAATGAGTAAGCGTGGGAATCATAGCGGTTGTGGCTAAAGGCATTCTCGATAAGGGTTAATAAGATCCCTGGGGGAATACGTTGCTGAAGATTAATATTATGCTTTATCAACTCAAACTTGGCATCAAAGCGATAGCCCATTATTTTTAAATGACTTTCGCAAAGCGCGAGTTCTTGTTCAAAACTAACGAGGGACTGATTGCTAAGCTGCGCCATTTGACGAAATTCTTGCGCCAATGCTTGAATAAAAGCAACAGCATCTTTGGGAGATGTATCTACCCATTCTTCTATTGCGGTAAGCGTATTAAGAATGAAGTGGGGTTGTAGCTGCTTTTTAACCAGCTCAAGCTCTAATCGTTGGGTAGTGAGTTTGGACTGAGCGAACGCTCTTTGACGCTCACTTTGCGTTTGATTTAGCACCATAAGCATAAGCAATGCTAAACCGATAAACGATACGAAAAAGTATTGGTCCATAAAAGAAAAGCGGCTTAATACTACAGGGGAAATAAACACCATTAAGCCCGTAGTCATTAGCCATGCGTGCTGTTTACGCGCAATTAAGCTAGCTATACAAACGGCAATACTGCAAACAAGCCCTGTACCAAACAACACAAAACTTCGATAGTCATAGCCATCTACAAATAGCATTATTAAGGTGTAGAGCAACGCAAGTGCGCACAGTGAGTAGGTTGCAACCCGTTTTGTGTAGCGGAAAAAGGCAACAAAGAACATCGGCAATAATACGCTGATGGCCAAGGTTAACCATAATACCACTTCCATTCTCACTACGTGCCATGGGTAGGGGTATCCGAACAAACCTCGCCACGACTCCGCTACAATTAATAAGATAAGCGTGAAACTTAAGCTTCCAAACCATAAATAAGTAGCGTTATTAAGTGATGAGAAATAAACAACAAACGAGTAAAGCGCGACCAACAACAAGGCACTTAGCATCATAATTGGCAGTCGGGTACGTTCCTCATTTATGTTTATCAAATTGCTATAGTCATCTGCAAATACCCAAACGCCGCTGTGGGTAAGACTGTCTGGCCTAAACTGGCTACTAAACCTAATCATGACAGTATTTGACCCCTGCATTATCAGATGAGGCGGTAGCAAAAATACGCTATCGATATTTCCGGGGACCTCGGGGGTATCGACTACGGCAGGTATGCCATTGTTGCCAATAAATTCACCATTGAAATAGACCGAGTACGCGCCAAGCACTGAAATAAAGAGCCCTTTCGCTGTTTTAACCTTGTTGTTAGTTAGATCTGCCCCATTGGTTCGCGGTGTATCCTCATTGAGTGGCAATGTAAACTTAAGCCAAATTGCTTCATCGGGTAGCGTCAAACTGGTTATATCTTGGTTTTGCCAATTTGCCTCTTGTGAGGGAAGTGAAGTTTGCGAGGAGTGTAATAGCGCAAAAGATGTAGGCATAACTAACGTCTGTAGCGGTGGCTTGTGCATAAGAACTAGACCCCAAATAATTGCGGCCATCAGCATCAAATAAAACCAATTTACAATTCGCACAGACGGAATTACCTACTTGTTGTTAAGAGGTATTACCTTACACAGTTTTGTTGTGGCATTGAACCTTTCTCAATGCTGTTCAGGTTGTGTAGATGCCGTTCAGGTTTTTGTCGATATAAAACGGGTTCTTTCTGATTAAAGTGTGAACATCTTTATGAGGAGAGAATGATATGACACCCATGAAAACCCTACTTTCTGGCGCTACTTTATTTGCGTTAACGGTACTTAGCGGTTCACCCTATAGCTGCGCAATGGCGGCAGAAACAAAAGCGGCCTCGCAAGCGCAAATTAGTATTACGCAAGCACAACTCGACACGTTGTTGGATGAATATAAACTTTCAGGAGTGAGTCTTGCTGTTATCGATAACTATGAAGTTGTGCTTACGGCTTCAAGTGGTGAAAAGCGTTTTGGTTCGGGTCAAAAGATTGATGATGAAACGGCGTTTTCAACCGCGTCTATTTCAAAACCGGTAACCGCGCTGTTAGTCGCCATGCTAGAAGAGCAGGGCAAGTTATCTCTCGATGACTCAGTGTCAAAATACTTAAAGCGCTGGAAACTTAATTCAACCGATTTCCCTAATCCAGAAGCGATAACATTTCGCCGCTTACTAAGTCATACCGCAGGCACAACGCAAGGCGGATTTGTTGACTATTACGAAGGCGACGATGTACCCACTGCTATTGATAGTTTAAATGGTGTGAAAGTGCCGCGCTACGACAAACCCATCAGTTTGATGTTCGAACCAGGCACAAGTTGGGCGTACAGTGGTGGTGGCTATGTGATAGTGCAAATTGCGTTAGAGGATCTTACCGGCATGTCATTACCAGAACTGGCCCAAACCATGTTATTTGAGCCACTTAATATGTCGCGTACCACTATGTATCAACCCAATCACGATGCGTTCTTATCAAACGTGGCAAGCGTACATAATGATGACCTAACCGTTATTGGTGCAGGCCTACCGATTTGCCCACAAATTGCGCCATCAGGTATGTGGAGTACGCCAACTGATATGGCCAAACTTTTAATTGAAATGCAAAACGCGCTAGCGGGAAAACAAACTCAGGTTATTTCAGACGACGTAGCAAGAACCACTACCCACATAGAAACATTAGACGTTGCCGGCGGGTGGGGACTTGGCTGGATGCGAACCGAAGCAAAAGCTAATCAAGACTGGTTTTCTCATGGTGGCTCTAACACGGGTACTGGCGGTCACATAATGGGCACAATGGATGGCGGCCGAGGTATTGCCATATTCGGCAACGGCGGTAACCCCGCGCGTATTCCAGTTATTGAAATATTGTCTGCTGATATCATGGCGCAATTGGGTTGGAACACATCAATTGCTAATGCTTCGCAACAGGCTGACCAGAGCACGCTTAAAGCGATAGAAGGTACTTATGATTTGGGATTTGGACAAACCCTAACGGTTAAGCAGCAAGCAAATCAATTGGTGTACGAAGGTGGGCTAAAGCTTTGGTCAGCAGATACTAGCGGTGTATTAGTGCACGTTGGTGAAGGAAAATTCGCCACAGACGGCTATGCCAATCTGTTAAGTTTAGATGTGTCTAATAACAAAAAGCGTTTAATGGTTAGTCGGAAAGGCAGCGACAAAGTCTCTTTCTTCCCAGAAGTTGAGCCTAAACCTTAGGGGGAAGCGCTTGATTTGATTGCAAGCGTAATCCGTAACAAAACACACTAAAAAGTCGAGTATTTACTCGGCTTTTTTTATTCGTTTTTTGCTATTTATTACGCTTTTGAAAAACTGTCTATGCTTATTTAAACGCTACCTTAAAAGCAAGGCCATGAGAGACCCCGAAGGGCTAATACGTCTGCGAAAGGGAAAACTTCGATGACAGCATTTTACAGCATGTTGATGACCGTTAACGCCGTGTGTGCTATTAGCATTTTGCTGTCTGGTATCGACAAGCAGAGGCCCTATTTTGTTGCACTGGCCATTCTTAATGTAATCCTGTTCTTCTTCCATTGGTTTTCCCTGTCACTGCACACTGCTACCAATGCAGAAGACGCTATCCTTATCAGCAAATTTCACTTAGCGTGCATCATTATAGGTCATCCATTACTTATTCTCGTACTCGGGCTCTGGACGCATTTTAAGTACATCAATGCGCTCTTTTACGCATTTTGTGTGCTGTCATTACCTATATTGCTTATCAATTTGTTTTCTGACTACTCCATTCGCTACGGAGATAATGTGCAACTTGTGTATTACCAAACCTTTTTTGGTGACACCGCAACATTGTTAAAAGGCGAGGGAGGGGCGTATTTCAAGCTAATTCATTTAAGCTACGGGTTGTCATCGCTTTTTATGATGTACTGCGTCGTTCGTTTTTATAAGCAAAACCAAACCTATCTTTTTGGCGCTTTAGTTTTGACTATCGCGCTTCAATTTGCTTCGAGTGTAGTCGGGTTTCACATAGATCAACAATCGTTAAATTGGGTATACGTGGGAGGCGTACCTTCCACCGTATTGTCTTTGTTAGTATTGGGCATGATAAGTCGCGGCTTCAAAGAAAAGTCAGATGAATTGATGAAAGAAGTTGAAGAGAAAAGCGCGCTTCAGCACGTTTTTGCCGAGCTTGCACAGATTTCTAATGAAGATGGTCAGCATGCCTTTTATGAAGAAAGTGTAGAGTTGTTGGCGCGTTTTTCTCGCGCAGACTATGTGTTATTCGGTCTGGTAGAGCCTCACGATAAACAAAATATCGCAACCAGAGTAGTGTTCAAAGACGGCAAGCGCATAGACAACTTTGTGTACGAACGAAAAGGGACACCGTGTGAAAATGTGCTCACCATCCAGTCTTGTATTCATAAAGCACATGTTGCCGATGATTATCCTGATGATGCGATGCTTCGCGAAGAGGGAATAGAGGCTTATATTGGTTACCCCATTGTTGGCAGCAATCAATGCAATGTAGGTGTGCTGGTGCTGCTCTATAAAAACGTACTGAAAAATGAAAGCACCATTAAAACGGTTACCGACGTTTTTGCAACCCGGATAAGTGCAGAACTTAGACGGCAAGTACTCCAAGATGAATTAAGGGCAACAGCCTATGTGGATTACCTTACGCGCTTACCAAATCGGATTAAACTTCTGCGATTCATTAACACTATTCGAGCTGAGCAACACCTACACAAAAACCAAGCATTACTCATGCTTTTTGATGTCGATCACTTTGGCGAGGTGAATCGGAAATACGGTTATGATGTGGGCGATCGCGTGCTTAAAATTGTGGGCGAACGGTTACAGAGTTACGCCAATGAAGGCGTGTTTATTTCACGCTGCGGGGGGGATGAATTTGCGGTGGTGATCCCTGATGTTCACGCTGATATCACCAGTTTAACTAATGTTCATTGGACCGCCATTCACGCCATAGTCAACAAAACGTGTGCAATAGGTAATCGTAAAATTAATATCAATTGCACAATGGGAGCGGTCATTTTCCCTTCGCAGACCGATGTAAGCTTTGACGTTATTGGCGCTGCAGAACAAGCCTTGATGAAGGCGAAGGAGCACGGACGTGGGCGATTTGCTTTCTTCGATCCTTCATTTCTTTCAAACCTTGAATTCACTCGCGAAGTTGAAGCAGATCTTGTGGCGGCATTGCACAACGAAGACGGTTTAGACGTTTATTATCAGCCAAAGGTTGATAGAGATGGCGCTATTGTTGGCGCTGAAGCACTGGTACGTTGGTTCAGTCACAAACGAGGTTTTGTATCGCCTGCTGACTTTATACCAATAGCCGAAGAAACGGGGGTTATTCACCTATTAGGGCAGTGGGTATTAGCGCGTGTTTTAGAGGACATAACAAAGTGGCGGAGCAACGGGCTCAAGTTAGTTCCCATTGCAATAAATGCCACGGCTTCACAGTTTGAAGACTCAGAATTCATTCAACATCTAATGACCTCGATTGAAGCGCAATCACTTCCGCCCCATTTAATTGAGTTAGAGCTTACAGAGTCAGGCTTGCTTATCGAGCGCAAGAAGGCCATTTCAACATTAAATGCCCTTAGAAGTTTTGGTATTACTGTCGCATTAGATGATTTTGGCACTGGCTATTCGTCACTTTCGTATTTAAGCGAATTGCCTTTAGACGTGCTTAAAATCGACAAATCATTTGTAGACGGACTTCACGATGAGCGCAATCGCGAATTGGTGAAGTCGATAATAGCAATTAGCAACACCATGGAACTTACCAATGTTGCCGAGGGAACAGAGACCTTAGAGCAAGTTGAACTTATGGCATCTTACGGTTGCAAACTATTTCAGGGTTACTATTTTAGCAAGCCACTATCGAAGGCAGACTTCGAAACCTGGCTCACTCCCCAAAATAGTTAACGCAGGTCATCAGGTGTGTTATCGGCAACCACTGCGTTGCGCTCGCCCATCGGTTTGTCTTCGCCGACCGTACTATCTGCAGTAGTTTGAAGCTCCATAGCCGCATTTAGCTCGGCACCTATCAACACAATATAGGCACTTAAATACAACCACATTAGCAGAATAATAAGCCCGCCTACGGAACCATAGGTTTTGTCATACGAGGCAAATTCATTAAGGTAGAAAGAAAATGCACTTGATGCTAGCACCCATAGCAACGTGGCAACGCACGAGCCTGGCGTTATCCAGCGCCAGCGGGCAGGTCGTCGATGGGGGGCATAGCGGTATAAAAGTGACAAGCTCAGATTGAATAGTAGCAATAGCAATGGCCAAGTTATCCATCTCGCATCTTTTTTATCGAGGCTGTAATGGGTTAGCGCACTGATAAGTTCAGGTAAAAGCGACACACTAAAAAGTGCTATAAGCAGCATAAATATCATGCCAAGCGTACAAACAACGCGTGCAATTAGTCCGTGAAAAAAGCTTCTTCCTTCAGGCTCAATATAAGTGATGTTGCAGGCTTTGATTAAGGCGTTGCCTCCTTTGCTACTGCTCCACAGTGATAACAGCAGTGTAAAAACAAAGCCCCATCCCAGTGTCGCGCTTGACTTTTGTGTAAGGGAAGTTAACTGCTCTTCAATAATGTAGCGGCTTTTTGAAGGCACTAGGTCAACTAAAAGTACCATGTGCTCTTGTAATTCTTGTTGCGACACCACCAAACCATAGAGCGAAATTGTGGCGGCCAATAATGGAAATATAGCAAGTAGAAAATAAAAAGCGGTGCCCGCTGCAATAAGCGGAACATTGTGGTCTTGTATATTGCCAAATACTCGCTTGGCTATACGCCACCAACTGCTTATAGAGAGATCAAATAATGATTTGGCACTTTTGAAATTGTCCTTGTTCACAAAATCGCATCCTTTAAATAACTGCTTACTCTTACGAAGCCCGTGAACATATGGGTTACTCGCTAGGCTAAAAGCGCACTAAAGTGCCTGTAATAGCTTCACACATCGCGCTTTATTCCATCAATTTCATGAAGTCTGTCAAATTCGTCAAATAAAGTATTCCGTTTGAAAAAGCCCGCCTACTCTTAGTGCTAATGACTCGTGCCTCGCTGCGCTAGTAACCTTTCGCGCAGTGAAGTGCAGCAATAACGCCATTTCAAAGCCAAAGAGGCAGAAATACAACAGGAGTACATAATGTCTAATGAGTTTGCCGGAAAGACAGCGATCATCTCTGGAGCAGCAGGTGGGATAGGCTTGGCATTGGCAGAAGCCTTTGCCGAACAGGGGATGAATATTGTAATGGGCGATATTGATACGCAAGCGTTACAAATATCGGCCGATGAACTGCGTGCCAAGGGCTTCAATATTTTAACTTGTGCACTTGATGTCACAGACTATGCGCAGTGGGAGGATATTGTGACAAGTGCCAAAGCACAGTTCGGTAAGGTGCACATGGTAGTTAACAATGCAGGTGTGGGCGGAACGCCGGGAAAAATAGAAGACTCAGAGCACGAAACATGGCGCTGGGTAATGGACGTAAACGTAATGGGTGTGCTTTATGGCGCGCAAGCATGTGTACCCGCTATTAAAGAGCATGGCGAAGGCGGCTGGGTGCTTAATGTTGCCTCTATGGCAGGTATGATGGGGATGCCATATGCAGGCGCGTACTGCGCTTCAAAAGCGGCAGTGGTATCGATGTCTGAAAGCTGGGTTGCCGAATTACAGCCGCACAATATCCATGTGTCGGTATTGTGCCCAGCTTTCGTTAAAACGCGCATTCACGAATCTTATCGCAATCGTCAACAGAAATACGCTGTAACCTCTGACAAGCGTATTGATAAGGATAAGCTAAAAGCGGGGGCACAGGCTGCTACACGAGCCGTCGAATCGGGTATTCCAGCTACAATGCTTGCACAGCGAGTATTAGAAGCATTGCGTTCGAATCAAACTTACATTTACACGCACCCTAATTATCGCAAAGTAACCAGCGCGCGTTTTAAAGCCATTGACCATGCATTTGTTGATGCAAAAGACAGTGACGTGGTTGGACATTTAATTAATGATGACATCGTGACGTTTTAACGGGTGTTGTTCGTGAATGGGCACGACCGAGTATGCAGACATCCATATTAGTTTACACTCGTTAAACTACATTTTTGGGTGGTTGGTCGTGTGGTTAATTGAAAGTTAACCAAAATATTAGTAATGCTATAAAGTTACACAATAGAACTCCCATAACATGAAACACACTGGATAATAATAATGAACAAGCTCCTAAAAGCGGCAGTAGCGGTGTCGATGGCACTTTCTATGCCCGTAATGGCAGATAAATCAGACAAGGAAACGGTTTTCAACAGCGCGACTTTTGAAGCGATGGAACTGAGAAACATTGGCCCTGCATACATGTCTGGTCGTATTGCTGATATTGCTGTCGACCAGAATAATCCATCAACTTGGTATACTGCTGTAGGTTCTGGTGGCGTGTGGAAAACCACAAACGCTGGCACCACATGGAAGCCAATTTTTGATAAGCAGGCAGTGTATTCAATTGGTGATGTGACGATAGCGCCAAGCAATTCAAACATCGTTTGGGTTGGTACTGGCGAAAACAATGGTGGTCGTCACATTAGCTTTGGCGACGGTGTTTATAAGTCTACAGATGGTGGCCAGACATGGAAAAATATGGGGCTGAAAAAGTCTGAACACATTTCTGATATAATTATCCACCCAACAAATCCCGATATTGTATGGGTTTCTGCGCAAGGTCCACTTTGGACAGGAGGCGGCGAACGCGGTCTTTATAAAACCACTGATGGTGGTGAGACGTGGAAGCAGGTTCTAAAAGGTGCCGATGAATGGACTGGCGTAACGTCGCTACTTATTGACCCTCGTAATCCAGATAAGCTATATGCTGCCACGTGGGCGCGTCAGCGTACCATTGCTGCTTACGTAGGTACCAATGAAGGGGCAGGTATTCACACATCAGATGACGGTGGTGAAACTTGGACTGAGCTAAAAACTGGCTTACCAAGTGGCAACATGGGTAAAATTGGTATGGCAATATCACCAATGAACCCTGACGTGCTATATGCCACCATTGAAACCGACAATCGCAAAGGCGGTTTCTACCGTTCATCAGATCAAGGCGCAAGTTGGAGTAAGATGTCTGACGAAGTAGGGGGCGGTACGGGTCCTCACTACTATCAAGAGATATTTGCTGACCAGCATCAATTTGACCGCGTTTACATTGCCAGCAACTACAGTAAAGTGTCTGATGACGGCGGCAAAACATGGACGCCAATTAATACTAAACGCAAACACGTAGACGATCACGCCATGGCGTTCCATCCAACCGATCCTGATTTTGTGTTGATGGGATCTGATGGTGGTATCTACATGTCTCACGACAGAATGGCCAACTGGCGATTTATGGCAAACCTGCCATTAACGCAATTTTACAAAGTTGCGCCAGACGACAGCAAACCTTTCTATACCGTTTATGCTGGCGCGCAAGACAACTCGACACAAGGTGGTCCATCTCGTACTAACCGAGAAGAAGGTATT
This sequence comes from Alteromonas sp. McT4-15, assembly GCF_020515205.1. Taxonomy (NCBI): domain Bacteria; kingdom Pseudomonadati; phylum Pseudomonadota; class Gammaproteobacteria; order Alteromonadales; family Alteromonadaceae; genus Alteromonas; species Alteromonas sp. McT4-15. The sequence continues at coordinate 28,162 of NZ_JAJALG010000002.1, read as the reverse complement.
AAGAACAAAGATTGGTTCTTAACCTTAGGCGGAGACGGACACCAGCCAGCGGTGGAGCCGGGCAACCCGGATATAATGTACTCTCAGTGGCAACAAGGTAATCTGGTTAGAATTGATACAACCAATAAAGATGGTGTGTATATTAAGCCACAACCACTACCAGGGGACCCGGCAGAACGCTTTAACTGGGATGCGCCAATTAACGTATCAGCACACGATCCGAAGCGCATTTATTTTGCTTCACAACGTGTGTGGCGAAGCGATGACCGTGGAGACAGCTGGACGCCAATCTCTAAAGACCTAACGCAGAATAAAAATCGCATGCACATGCCGATGATGGGCAGAACCTGGTCGGTAGAAGCAGGATGGGACTTGTATGCAATGAGTGAGTTCCACACTATTGCTAACTTTACAGAGAGCCCAGTAGATGAAAATATCCTGTGGGTAGGTACTGATGACGGCATTATTCAAGTGACCACTGATGGCGGTAAAAACTGGAAGAAGATTGAATTAGGCGATATTCGCGGTATTCCTGCCACGGCTTACGTCAACGATATTCGAGCGGATCTGTTTGATCCAAACACCGTTTACGTCGCCTTGGATAATCACAAGTATGGCGATTACAAACCGTATCTTATTAAGTCGACCAATTTAGGTAAAAAGTGGACGTCACTTGCCGATGATTTACCTGAGAAGCATCTTGTTTGGCGTATTGTCCAAGACCATGTAAACAAAGACTTGATGTTTATCGGTACTGAGTTTGGCATCTTCTTTACGGTTGATGGTGGTAAAGATTGGGTTGAACTTGATGGTGGCATGCCAACGATTTCAACTCGTGATGTAAAGATTCAACGTCGTGAGAATGATTTAGTAGCCGGTACATTTGGCCGTGGTATTTATATTCTGGATGACTACGCACCATTGCGTCAGCTTACTAAGCAATCGATGGAGCAAGATGCGTTACTCTTTGCACCAAGTCGCCCGGTTAAGTGGTTCCAGTTAGATACTAACCATACTGATTCTGACGGTGATGATCGCTTTGTTGCTGAAAATCCGGAGCATGGTGCAACACTGACTTACTATCTGAAAGATAGCTTGCTAACTGCCAAGGAAAAGCGTCAGGAAGCTGAGAAAAAACTGCTTGATGACAAAAAGTATCCTAAATATCCAAGTTGGGAAACAGTAGAAGCCGAGCTTGAAGAAGCGAAGCCTGCGGTTTATTTAGAGATTCGTGATGCCAATGGTGATGTGGTGAATCGTGTTGAAGGAAGCACTAAGAAAGGTCTTCACCGTGTAACGTGGGAAATGGACTATGCGCTCACAACACCGCTTACCGATAAAGAAGGTCGAAATGGTGGCTTTATGGCAATGCCTGGTACTTATACCGCGGCCTTGTTTAAGCGAGAGGGCGCTGAAATAACGAAGTTGGCAGCGCCAGTTGAGTTTGTTTTAGAGTCGATTTACCCAGGTGCTTTAGAAGGTCCTTCTGCTCAAGACATTAAGACATTCCAAGCGTCGTTAGAAAGTGCGCAAAAACGCGCAATGTCGTCAACGGCTGTGCTTAAACAGCTTGAAGGCACAATGGAGCTACTACGTGTTGCCATTGACCGTACACCGAGCGATGTGTCTTCACTTGAAGCGAAGTATGCGTCTATACAACGCGAAATTCACGATGTGAATAACGTACTGTTTGGACTTGAGTCTCGTGATCGCAAGGGGGCAAAACCTGCAAACGTGATGAGTCGCTTAGGCTATGCACGTTCGGCGCTTTGGTCATCGTATGGTCCAACACAGCAGCATAAAGATCAGTTAGGTTATGCTGCTGACGGTCTAGCAGACGTTACGGCTCGTATTAAAACGCTTCAAGAAAGCGCGGTACCAGCACTGCAACAATCTGTTGTTGACCAAGGAGGTCCTTGGACTACAGGTTTAACTGTTATTGCTAAGTAAGTAAGCCTTTGATAAAAAACGGCAGACAGTGTTCTGCCGTTTTTTGTTTTCACTCCATTGCGTTATTTGCGAAGGCAAATACGTTTTAATTGTAAGAATTTAGATTGTTTAAACTCACCTTTGCACTGAGCAGTGTGTTGGTGTCTGCTCAACTTTTAGCAGTACCAGAAGCCAACATTGAAAGATACACGGTTACTACTGAACGTTCGTTTTATGACGACACGCTCGCACGGATTTTTCCTCAGTATCACTACAATCAGCGCAATATTGGCAGCCCTGTACACATTAACGATATTTTATTGCAATCACCCTCGGTCAGCTTAAACGGGCAGGGTGGACAATTACAAAACATCAATATTCGAGGCTTTTCAAGATGGCGCGTTCAGTCGCTTGTCGATGGTGTTCCCGTTGTTAGCGACCGCCGTGCAGGGGCAAGTATTGGTTTTGTTCCCCCATCATTAATTGACAATGTGTCTGTTGTACCCGGCGCAACCTCTACCTATCTTGGTTCAGGAGCAATAGGTGGAGCGGTCAATTTGCACTTTAATAGTGTTGTTGAGCCAACTATTCAAATAGGCGTTAGCGACAACCAAAATAGGCGTGAAATTAGCTATGCTGACGTTGTTGATGACACCGACTGGCATATTGCTTATCGGCATGCAGGCAATGGCGAAGATGCGAATAGTCGAGAATTGTTAGATGGGTTTGAACAAACATCATTTTTTATTCGTCATCGTTCACAAGACAGTGATGTAGAGGAAGCATGGACACTTTATTCACACAATCGAGATATAGGAAAGTCGAGTAGCGATTTTCCCACGGATAAGATAACGGTTTACCCAAGTAATACACATTGGCTTGGGAAGCTTCGTTTTAATATAAAAAGTCAAGATGATGATAGTGAAAATGGCCTAGAGGCAAGTGTGTGGTGGCACCGCAACACGCTTGAAACTAACACATTACGACCTGAAAAAAGGATAAATACTAGCGACAATGAAGCACTGGACTTTGGGGCGAGTGTAGGCAAACGCCTAATGGTAAGTGAATGGTTTACGCACTGGCAGTTACAAGTAAATGGCCGAGAAGGCGTAATTACTGATGAGAGTGAGTTTTCGCTGCCATCGGCATCGCTGGAATATGCTATTCGCACCTTAGATGCAAGCGAACTTACCGTTGCAGGCGTATTAGATGCCAGTCGCTCATTTAACAGTGTGTCAGTTGCAGCGGGCGGTCGGGTCGACTGGCAGCAACAGTCAACAGATATTGCCGATGTTGTTGATGCTCAGGACGTAACTAATGCTAATGTCAGCGGGTTTATAGGCACAAGCTACGCACTGTCGTCACAATGGACAACAAGTCTTTACTTGTCGAGTGCCTTTAGGAATCCGTCACTGACCGAGCGCTTTTTTAGTGGGGAAACACCGCGTGGTACTGTACTGGGCGATAGTCAGCTGGATAGCGAAAGCGCCACCAATACGCAGGCTACAGTATTTTATGCAGATGATCAGATTAGTGGTTCATTAGCACTGTTTTATCAGGAAGTTGATAATTATATCGAGAGAAAAACGGTTCGCGATAATGCGGGGAATGACACCGAGATATTGCAATATTCCAATCTCGATAGTGCCGTGATCAAAGGGGCAAATTATCAAATTAAGTGGAATGACTCAAATGAACAATGGGGCGTTCAACTGACTGGGGCCTTCACACATGGTAAGGACAACCATGGCGCGACAGTTGCCGATATCCCTCCGCACAATCATCGTCTAACCCTTCATTACGATGCAAACCAGTGGCGGTGGTTTAGTTCCGTAATTTATCGAGCCAGTAAGCGAGAGATTGGCGATGGTGAGCGTGAACTCGAACGCGTGGTTACGTTAGATATAGGCGCGGCATTGCAACTTACACCACGGATAAAAGTTAATGCTGACGTTCAAAACCTAACCAATCAGCTTTTTTATAGTAGTGCCGACGACAAAGCGGCATATGCCCAGGGGCGAACGATACAATTGAGTGCCACTTTCTTATTGTGAGCGGTATAAACGTTTTTTGTATTTGCTCTTTAGTGTGGTGTATAGCATGACTAAACCGGTAAGCCATAATACAAATAATAAAATGGCGACCGGAAGAAACACCCAGAGTTTCGCCCCTTCAAAAAACCAGCTGCCATCATGTATGGCTTCTATTGTGTCGGTGCGTCTGTAGGCGACATGAAGCACTTCGGCAGTGGTTGCATCTATCTGCACTTCCCAGTGGTTCTTACCCCGTATCTTAATGATGCCTTTGCTGGGTCTTACATCAAGGCGGTCAATGTCATCCCATGTTGTTATGTTAACACTGGGAACCTGTTGAACTGCATTTAACACGCCTTCGAAACTAACGGATGGCGCAGCGTTTTGCACTTTTTGAGTAGGAGGTTGAAGCCAGTCAAACTCCTTCTTTACCTGCAGTAGTAACCCGCTACCAATAACAATAACAACGGGAATAAAGATCACCAGAGAAAACCATAAATGCAGGTTTCGGCTGATTCTTCGAAGGGATGATGACATGTAATTACTACCTCAAGCGATTAAAGCGCGCGGTGCTATTGTGGGCGCGCTTGTGCTGCACTATAAGGCAAATGACTTTTTGAGTAAAAATAGAAAACGGTCAAGTGCTATAAAATATCGTCTGTTTGATACATTTCTCTTATGTGGTGTCACATTTTTAATGTCAGTACGTTGTGCGTTTTTGAGCTGCATATATCTCGATTGAAAAAAAGTGCCATATTGCGAAAGGATTTTTCGTAGAAAAAGGTCTTTTGGGTTATTGCGTAATTTCGAAAGGCACTAGGTCAAGCTCGTGGGTAAGTAAAACGTTACGAGCCATTGAGTGAGCGCTACAAAAAAGAACGATATCAACGCGATAACATTATTCCAATTCGCAATCTTTCTGATAGAGAGCAAAACGACGAGCAAAATGGCGACCAAAACGGTGACCAGAACGAAAGAGCAGCGAGTTCAAATCAACTAACCGGGAACAAGATATCATGATACCGACAAATACCAGCGTAACGCGACAACCAAGGTTATTTCACTGTAACCCATTTTTACTACTGCTCCTGTCGTTGTTTTTTGTTTATCTTGTACCCGCGGCAAGCTATAGCGAAGCCGCGCAGGTAGTGGCGAGCGCAAATTCAGGAAATGATAGCGAACAGCCCCTTGAAGTGCGTTATCAACGCGCTATGAAGCACTGGCGCTATGTGTTAACAACGTACGTCGATGAACAGGGGCGGACAAATTTTCATGCCCTAGCGAAGGATATTGAGCCACTTGAATACGTGGTATCAGTCATTGAAGTTGTGAGCCCAAGTGCCACTCCTCAACTCTTTCCTAGTAAAGAAGACGTATTGGCGTTTTATATCAATACTTACAACGCACTTGCGATGTACGGTGTTATTGAAAGAGGGATCCCAGATGGTTTCACGAACTTCTTTTCAAGAGCGAGCTTTTTTAAACTTCGCGATGTCGTTATTGGGGGGGAAGTAACAAATCTGTACGACTTCGAGAATGACGTTATTCGTCCGCTTGATGAGCCAAGAGTACATTTTGCGCTAAATTGTATGGTAAAAGATTGCCCCAGACTGCCTCAAGAGCCTTTCTATGCGCACAACCTTGATAGCGTGCTCGAATCGTTAACCACCGCGTTCTTTGCTAATCCGAAGCATTTCTATTTAGACAGTAAGCACAAACGCGCATACGTGTCAGAAATACTCGACTTTTATACAGAGGATTTTGTTGAGTCAGGTAAGTCGCGAGACCTGCATCAGTATATTAATCGGTACCTAGAATCTGAGATACCGAGTCATTACAAAGTGCGCTTTATTGACTACGATTGGCGTATAAATTCAACCGATACGGTAGGCGTATCGAAGTGAGGCGATGTGATATATAATTAAGGGCTCAACTTCCCCTCATTTTTATATTTCATAGGCTATACATGATCCACAACGATGTTTTACGTCGCTTGCGTTACGCACTTGCAATTAACGATACTGCTGCCATCAGTATATTCAAACTTGTCGACTACGACATGGATATTGATTACCTACATGCCATTATGAAAAAAGAGGGCGAGGAAGGTTACTTACCTTGTCGAGATAAAATTATCTCGTTGTTTTTAGATGGCTTGATCATAAAAAAACGAGGAAAACAGGAAGGCAGCACGCCGCAAATTTTAGAAGCCGGTGAGCGCTTAAGCAATAACGACATTCTCAGGAAAATCCGTATTGCTATGAGCTACAAAGATGACGATATGATTGTTGTGCTAAAAAACGCTAACTTTCGTATTAGTAAGGGCGAGTTATCTGCATTCTTTAGAAAGCCCGATCACAGAAATTTTAAACCTGCTGGAGATCAGGTTGTCCGCAACTTATTGCAAGGTATGGTGAAAAAGTACCGTCCTGACGCTACACGTAGCGCAAATAGAAAACCTAGCGATAAGACCAACGACAGAAGTAAAACGGTAGCAAAGGATAAAGATGGTCAGAAGACCAACTCGGTTTGGGGAAAAGTCGCTAAACCGTCACGTTGATATTTAATTAAAATTGTTTGATTTGCACGTAGCGTGCGAATGTGAACAACGAAAAGGACAGATTAAATGAGCCGACATTTTGATAGTGCTGAAGGATTATGCGAGGAAAAAGATAATGCCACCCATGGTTATGTTTTTAATCAAACCATGTTGCGTATTGCTGACCCTAAGCGTTCGTTAGATTTTTATACGCGAGTAATGGGCATGACGCTCATCAAGCGTTTAGATTTCGAAGAAATGCAGTTTAGCTTGTATTTCTTAGCTGCGGGTGAGGACTTTTCTGACATTAGTGAAGACGACAATACCCGCATGCAACAAACGTTTGGACGCCCTGCAATGTTGGAGTTGACTCACAATTGGGGGGATAGCCCCGAAACGGTGCAATATCACAATGGCAATAGCGAACCTAAAGGGTTTGGTCATATCGGCTTTCATGTACCGGATGCAGAAGCAGCATGTGCGCGATTTTCATCGCTTGGCGTAGAGTTTCAAAAAGGTCTTAACGATGGCGCCATGAAAGGTATAGCGTTTATTAAAGATCCAGACGGTTATTGGATTGAAATTTTCAATGCGTCCAACGTGGCCGACACCTGCGCACCACATCTAAAGAAGTAAATTCGAAAAAACACTAAAAGGAGCATCTGCTCCTTTTAGTGTTTTCTCTTCTACCATTCAACATTTTACACGCGATTTTACAACCATTTGCTATAGCATTCGTGGTCTACATTGAAGGCACTTTTACACCAGCTTAAGGGGCCAGCTTAAAATCAAGTTGTACTAATAAACCCTTTTGTTTCATTGCTTTCCCGTTTTTAATAGCGGGCTTGTATTGCCATTGCTTAAATGCGGCAATGGCATTTTTTTCAAAAATCCCTTTAGGTGACGACTTCACTATTTTGATATTGTCTGTACTGCCTGTTTCAGTAATATCAAACTTTAGTACCACAAAACCTTCCAGGTTTTCCTTAATAGCCTTATCAGGGTAAATGGGCTCAATGCGCTTAGTGGGATAGGCTTCATTTATTTTCGCACTGGCTTTTTTCATTTCAGCCTGAGGGGCATTCGCTAATACGGTGTTTGCGGTAAACAAGGTCGCAATAGTCAATGCGACTACGGCTACTATCTTACTGCCGCTGGCAGGTTGTTTTATTGCATGTAAGCGTTTCATCATAGTACTTTTTTCTCCAAAAGTAGGGTACAGGGTTATTGTTGTGGAGCACTCCTGTGCGCATTGCACGAGTGCTTTGGCGTAGTTAATTTTTTCTTTTTCAGTTTTGCTTTGTAATACACTGTGATCACAGGCGAGTTCTTGATTTATACGAAATGACTTAAGTGCAATCCATGATAATGGGTTAAACCAAAATACGGCCGCAAGTACCAATGCCAGTGTGTTCCAAAGATGATCACAGTGCTGTCGATGCACAGTTTCATGCTCTAGTATTAAAGCCTGCTGAGCCGGTGTGAATGCAGATTTAAACCAATAGGGTAGCAACACTTTAGGGGCAAAAAGTCCAAAGAGCATAGGTGTAGCAGCTTTGCTTGAATAGTAAGCTTCGGTATTAATGGCCTTTCTCTTGCTAATTGAGCGCCACGTAGTGACGTGATGCACAAGAACATAGGCCGCAATTGTGCTTGCCCCAACTGCCCACACACTAAATAGAATATTGATATCTTGATTTACGATATCAGGCCGTACCCCAACCACATAACGGCTAAATGCTGATGACTCTATTGCTACCATGTCGACAGGAAGGTTGTTAGCAATAAGTAACAAAGGCACAAGAAGCCATAACTTGTAAGTCAATAATGTTCCTAAACGCGCTGTTAAGTGGCGTTCTGCTAATACCAACATGGCAAGTGAGATACACAGCACACCTTGCTGTGCAATAAGCCAATCAATCATTGTCTTTTTCCCATTTCTCAATTAATGCTTTCAGTTCGCTTACATCTTGTTTGGTTAGCTCATTTTGATTGGCAAAACCCGCTACCATAGGCGCAATCTTTCCTTTAAATAAGCGACTGACAAAACTGCTGGTTTCTTTTTTGGTGTAATCTTCGCGAGCGATGAGAGGGTAATAAAGGTATTGGCGCTGTTGCTTTTCAAAGCTAACCACTTCTTTTTTAACGAGTCTTCCCAGTAGTGTCTTTACTGTTTTCTCGTGCCAGTCTTTGCGCTTGTTCAAGCGTTCTACAACTTGATTTGATGTTGCAGGACTGTCATCCCAAAGTACATCAAGCACTTCAAACTCAGCGTTGGAGATATCGCTTTTTTGCGTGTTACTCGTCATTGTTACTCACCACTATATATGATTACAACTGTAGTCTTAAGGTTAAGATTACATCTGTAATTATATTTTGCAAGTAATTTGTTGTTTATTTAATAAACAAGTGTGGGGAGGGGCAGAAATAAGGTCTAGAGCACAGTAAAATTTAAGTCGTTCTCTTCAATAAATTCGCCAAGAATGCGCGCTTGTTGATTACCTCGTGGCACCATTACATAGCACTTAGGTAGCGGGGTAACTTCGCGTAATTCGTACCACAGATCATCAAGGACATCGTTGCCATGTTTTAGGAAGGTTTCACCCCAGGAGGTTGTGTAGAGCACACTTACATGTTCAACAGATGCTTTTTGACGTAGGGTTGGAAAGTTCACCATAGCTAAACACGCGGTAATGCGCTCGGGGGCGAGTAAGTCCTCTCTTGGCAGTGCAGAGACTTTTACCGGAGGGAAGTATGCGCACAGATGCTTTAATAAGTCGTTGAGGTCGAGCTCACTAATCTCGCCATAGTTATAATCGAGGTATACCTTGCTGTTGGTATCAATTATTTTACTGGATACACACCACACCATCAGTGCTAATGCATTTGACGCTTGAGTAATGCGCTGTGCGTCATCCATGATACCCGATTTACTAAGTAAGTCACCCGCGTAGGCTGTCCAAACCTCGGTACCATTTTTCTGTTGCTTCATGGCAATGGTGATTTTTTCGCAGTAAAGGCTTTCGTCAAAGGCGCGTCGCAAAAACTCTATTTTGTGCTGTTTCTTGCCATAGAAGGTACTAAGGCGTCTGCCTAGCACTGTCATATCTTTTTCATCCATGGCTTGTTTGTATTCGCCAAGTTGTTTAGAAATACGGCGATAGCACTTCAACAAAAAGCGATGAATACGAGCGCTAAGTTGCACGCGCTCGCTAAACGACCATTCGTGTTGGTTGTCTAACAAGTAAAGCTGTTTTCTGCTCCAACCCCATCGCTTAGCATAAGACGCCATAATCTTGCGCTTAAAGTTGGGCTTTTCGTTTTCAGCGACTGTTTCGCTTAAGCGGCATGCGCATTTCAAATACAAGCATTGCTGCAAAATCAAGATGTCTTCGGGTTGGCCGTGGGATTTATAGTGTTCAATGAGCTCATCAAACATAAATGCATAAGGGTCGATATCAGCAACTTGTCCGGGCGCTTCACTGCCATGGTGTACGTGCTTCTTCAACACATTACACAATGGCTGTCCGTGCTCAATATTTGCTAGATAAACTTCTAATTTGGCCATCTTGAGCAGCGACTTAAATGGCGAGTCCATTGCTTTACCCAATTGCCATATTGCTGCTCCAAACAACTCGCTAGCATCTAGCCGCTCTACGTTGCCTAAATCCATGAACCAATCAACATCGGGTGAACCGCCTTTCTCTAAGCTGCTGTAGAGTGCTTGGTATTGCTTGTCGTTGGTTTTCTCTGGCGTTAGCCACCAAAAAGGCGCTTTTCCGGCAACCACAATATTGGTGCTGTAAAATTCAGCCTTCAAAAATAACGCTTGCGCTGAGCCTGCGCTCTCGCCATCGGCTACACCAAAATCGTTTTGTTTCACTTTGCCGATTTCAGACAGGAAAAAGTGAACCTCGATATTAAATTGCTGCTCTGCCCACGCTTCAATTGCCGATAGTTTTTGCTGCAATAAATCGAGCGCTTCGGGTGAGAATTGGCTGCCGTCTACACAAACCCAATAATCAAAATCCGATTCATCGGTTTGTGCAATAGTGCCTATACTTCCCATTAATACGAGCGACGCTATAGCGCGCTGCCTTGGCCAGATTTGTTTTATATCGGCAAACAGGTTTTGCTGCTGTGGGAAGCAGCGCATGAGTGCATTTTCCACATCGGGTCGAAACGAGTAATTGTTAATACCGAAGGGGACTGCTTCACCCTCAGCGTTTGGGGCGACGTAGCCAGGCAGTTGTTCGTGGTTTACATGCACTAAGAACGGCAGTACGTGAAATAGTGGGCGATGTTCTAAAGGAAGAAGTGTCAAGGCACGCTCAATGCGCGCTTTGTTGTATCTCAAAACGCGTAATAAGCGAATAGTTAAGTTCTGTTGAACCGAAAGCGGCTGAGGCGCTGTCATTGCACTTTTTCTAACATCTTCATGTTGCCAAGCATAGCGCTATTTCTTGTCGAATTCTTTAATTTTCAGTGATAACTGATAAGATTTACCTAATGGGTTTAGCTGCGCCGTTTTGTCAGTGCCCAATTGGACGTGGAAATCGTTGAAGGAACCTTGTAGTTCATCGGCTTTTTTAGCCTTCTCTACCACAGCCTGTAAAGCGTTGGTATTCCCCGCTGAGTCGTTCATATAGTCGACAAGAGACGGTCTTGAAGCGGTATTTAAGCGAGATAAATTTTGGTAAGTGGCGTCCATTTAGGCGTTCTGTGTTAACGGCGCAATAGCGCTGTAAGTTCAACATGTCATTACAGCAGCAAATATTGCGCCACAGATAGTTTTCGCGCGTCATCCCTCTAAATCTATCTTTTATATTTATCGTCTAGTGGGATATTGTTCCAACAGTTGCTCGACAAGTTCATCGAGTTTAGCCTGTACGCTGATACTGTCTTTTGACTCAAGTTCAACACTGCCGGATGCACTGTAGATAAACTTGCCTTCCTTAACGATGTCAATTTCCAGACCTTGATAAAACGACACTTGCTCACCCACGGGAATGCTAAATATGCTGCCAAGTGAAATTCCACCGGAGCGACCATAGCTACCCGTTCCCAAACCTAGATTAAGGGTTGTTCCATCATCTTTTGTAGCTGTAGAGGGAAGATAACCAACGCTTATATCTGCGTCATCCTCTGTAGCAGGAGTAAGCCCTTTTAACACAAGATGCTGAGTAATTTTATTTTCTAAATGATTTTGAAGTACTTGGTTTACAGCGTTAACTGGCGGTTTAACGAAAAAGGTTTCTATATCGGCAAAGTTTTGTTGTTCGTCTACATTAACTTGAGGTTTATTAGACGCACAGGCTACGGTAAGCAGTGCCGTAATTACTATGAACAGAATGCGTAAAGTCATTGTGTATTTTATCCTTAAGCTGGTGCAGGCATTACTTTATCAGTTTACTTAAACGCATATTTACGTCTTATGGTTTGCAGAGTAAATCAAATAAATTATTGGTGATAGGTTTGTTTATTGCGATCTTTGCACTAGGTTTGGGGAAGAACGCGGTTAATTGGTATTACATATAGTGGAGGTGTCTAGCGTGCGAATGGCTGCGGTAATGCTTCTTCTTATCTGCGCACTTTTCTTTTCAAGGTTGCCACAGGCACAAGAGAATGGATTCACAATTACATGGGCCATTAATGACGCCCCTCCTTTTCACATTATCGAAGGTGAATACGAAAATTCAGGTATGTGTGATGTGCTCATTGATGCACTTAGAGCGCAAATGCCAGAGGTAGCGCATGAGACGATTCTGATGCCTCAAAATCGAATTAGAATGCTATCGAAGCAAAAGCAAAATTTGTGTTTTCCGTGCCTTATAAAAAGAGAAGATAGTGAGGTATGGCTTTACACTGATGAGACGGTTGTTCATGCGCCTTTAGGAATTATCGGGCTACCTGATGTCCTCGCGCCGTATTTAAGGGCGGATGGTAGAATATCATTGTCAGATCTTGCCAACGCGTTAACACTTAGAATGGGAAAGCCGCTAGCGCGACGTTATCCTGATGTGCTGCAGCAATATGTCGATAAAGTCAGTAAGACAAGCCATTTTGCCGAACTTACTGGTGAGAACGCTACAGTAAGAGTACTTGAACAAATTGCGCTGGGAAGAATAGATTACACCCTTGAGTACCCCTCTATTTTGAAATTTCATAACTTAACACAGGGCGAGAAAGCGTTGGTGTACTATGAAACGACTGAGCTATCGAACAAGGGAATATCGGGTGCAATAGGATGTACTAACAATGCGTGGGGCGAAGAGGCAGTTTCCACAATAAACAAGGCATTACCCGTTATTTTGAGTAGTCCCATCTACCAAAAGCAACAACAGTTTTGGCACGCAAATGTTGTCGCGCCAGATAAGACCGCTACACGTTAACTGCTTTAACACCCAAAGACCCTAAGCCATTATGCTCGCAAACGCTATAATGTCGTCAAAATTGGTATCGCGCGCTAACGTCCCAAATGTTAATCCGCAGGCGTTACTTAAACGCGTATTACAAAACGCTTGCGCTAACGGGTTGGTGTCATCACTGAGCAACACCGCGCCTTGTAACGCTAATGCTGCCTGTTCGGTAATATGTCGGCTTCGCAACTCCATATCGCCAGAGGCCGAAAAAGCGTCATACAGTTTTGCAAAATGTAAATCAAAGTATTTGTTCTTTCCTACTTGTTGTTTTAATTCATTAAATAGGGCGTTTTTCGCATTAGGTTCTTTAGCAATGGCGCGTAGCACATCTAAGCACTGCACGTTGCCACTACCTTCCCAAATCGAATTAAGTGGTGCTTGGCGGTAATATCGAGGCAAAGGGTTTTCTTCAACGTAGCCAATGCCGCCCAAGCACTCCTGAGCCTCGTTTACAAAAGCAGGTGTACGCTTACAAATCCAGTACTTTCCAATAGCAGTCGCAATTCGTGCAAACGCGGCTTCTTGTTCATTGTTCGGCGCGTCATCTACTGCTTTAGCGACACGCATAGTAAGTGCGGTAGCAGCTGCGCACTCTAAACTAAGATCAGCTAATACATTGCGCATTAAAGGTTGATTAATAAGGGTATTGCCAAAGGCGTCTCTATGGCTAACATGGTGCATTGCTTGTACCAGCGACTGACGCATGAGTGCTGACGAGCCAATCATACAATCTAGTCGTGTTAGCGACACCATATCGATGATAACGGGAACGCCGCGCCCTTCTTGTCCAACCAAATATGCTGTGGCGTCCTGAAATTCAACTTCAGAAGAGGCATTACTCCAGTCACCAAGTTTGTCTTTCAAGCGCTGAATTCTAACGTTATTTAATGTGCCATTTTCCAGTCGCCGAGGTAACAAGAAGCAACTTAATCCACTTTCAGCTTGTGCCAGAATTAAGTGTCCATCACACATAGGAGCGGAAAAGAAAAACTTATGACCGACAACGCGATAACTGCCATCATCTTGTTTTGTCGCCGTAGTGGTGTTGCGACGCACATCTGAACCACCTTGTTTTTCCGTCATCCCCATACCTAGGGTGATTCCGGCTTTATCTTTTGCGGGAAGCTCTCGATTATCATAGGTGCCATAGATGAGCTTTTCTAGCCAGTATTCAGGGAGTTCTTTTGCATGGCGCAATGCAGGTACCGCAGCATGGGTCATTGTAAGTGGGCATGACGTACCCGCCTCAGCTTGATAATGCATGTACATAAGCGCCGCGCGCACAATATGTGAGCCAGCTTGACTTTCATTGCGCCAAGAATAATTGTGCGCACCATTCTCCATGGCAAATTGCATAAGCGCATGATAGCTAGGGTGAAAATCTACGTTATCTATTCGCCTGCCGTAGCGATCAAAAGGTGAGAATACAGGTTTGTTTTTGTTCGCCAATTCTCCATGTTCCATTAATGACTCACCTGTTAAGGCGCCATAGGTGGACAGCGGTGACAGCATAGACGATTTTTCATTAGGCAGAAAAAGGCAAGTGAAATGCTTTAGCAGACCGTCCTTTTCCCAAAGATTATAGGGAGGCATTACCTGAGGTTGGTTGTCTACGGTGTGGGTTTCAAAACGGTTTTGTTCAGTCATAACATGTTCACTTAAAGCAATGCGATATAAAAAAACATTACATTTAATGTTTCATTTAATCAAATAAAGTAATGTTGAGATTGGTAGAAGGTTATTAGAAAGTGTTTGATAGGACGTACCAGCTGCTCGTGTATTATGGTAGCGATAGTGCAAACTCAGGTAAGTGCCATTCGCACAATAAGCAAAAGTCACATGTAGGTGAATTCGACTAAAATATGACTACAGATAAAGTGAAAAAGCCGGTAGCGCGTAAATTGCTGCTTAAACTGCTTGGCTCAAGAGACGATATTCAAATGAATGCAGCAACTGCTGTAAGAGTAGGGGCATTGTTTGGCATTTCGGAAAATAATATTCGCGTTACTCTCAACCGTTTGCACAGTGCTAATTTACTGTCGCTGGTGGAAAGAGGCTACTATCAATTAGGGCAAAAGGGTAAGCAGTTTGCGGGTGAAATAAACCAGTGGCGAAACGCAGAATCGCTGTTGACCTCGTGGCACAACGATTGGATTGTTGTTCAAACGTCGATGTTGGCTAAAAGTGATAAAAAGCAGCAACGTCACAATACACGCGCCTTAAAACTTCTCGGCATGCAGAAATTGGTCAATGACATGTACGTCAGACCAAACAATATGAAAGCGAGTGTAAATGAAATCAGGCAGAAGCTGCTTACAGTAGGTTTATCGAAAGAGGCCCTCGTATTTAGCGCTTGTGACTTTGAGCAACGTATTCAGCAGAAAGCGTGCAAATTGTGGCAGGGCGAACGCTTGGAAAAGCACTACCGGGAAGGTATCGACAAATTGCAACAATCCCTTGATAGCCTTTCAACGATGCCCCTTGAAGGTGCACTCATTGCTTCTTACGAAGTGGGAGATAACGCAATTCATGACTTGGTTTTTGACCCATTACTACCCGCTCCTCTCGTGAACGCAAGTCTTCGAGAGCAATACCGCGAATTGGTTAAGCACTACGATGACGTAGGTAGTCAAATTTGGTATCAATTCTTGCATGGTTAAGTGCATAAGAGCTAGGTGCATGACAATTAAGCTGGCGTAAATGTAGGGAAGTAAACGGTATTTATGAGTAAAAACAGACCGCTATTTAAGCACATACGTAATCATACTGCTTTGTTCAGTGAACTGTGTCACTACAGAAATGAAGCAGTACAACATCTTGGCTTTCAAGACTACGAATTTCACAAAACACCAAAGTTTATTACCGAAGATGGTGCGCGACTGACCATTGAGCCTGAACGCAGTATCGTGTTACCTAGTGTCAATACCCTTGCGGGTCTCAAAAGCAAGCTTGTACAGGCCATTGAAACACTGCACATGGTTGAAAATAGTGAGATCGGTTATCGCTATCCTACGGCGGCACTAGCGGGCTTAGATGCACCATTTATTAAACGGATGCGCTCTGAATATTTTCACCGAGTAGACGAAGATAGAAGTATCTGTCGGCCGGTAAATTTATCTTACGGGATCAAAAGTCGAGGTAAAGCCGATAATCGCTTGGAGTATGAAGTCTGGATGCCAGATGAAGCACCAGATCAAAATCCGCTACCCTTACTTATTGATTTATACGGCGAGGACCTCCCTAATGATGTGCGACATTTTGTCGAGCAGCCGTCTAAAGTCCATGGCTGGATGGGGGTGAAAAGAGCTGCATTTGAAGCGCTGTATACCCACAAAGAATGTGGTGACCTAATAATATGTGTGGCGATGAGTGTCGATGCTTACAATATTGGTGCTAAGCCAGATTTGTCATATTCCCCCGAAGCTGAAAGCTCAATTGCCATTAACAACGCAGAATTCGAGTGGGAAGTAGAGGGATACTATGCGCCGCGCGATTGGCAGTTTGACCACGACGCTGTATGGCATGCCATCAACCATACATTAGAAGCAATTAATGCGCCGCTAGAAGACCTTTATATAAGCGATATTATTCCTAGCACTGAAAGCAAAACCGAGCGAATCCTCTCTACGTTAGCGTCACTGGGGGTTACTCAAAACGAAATTGACACATTGAACCTACAGCCCTGGGAGTTCATGTTGACAGAGAGTGAGCACAGAGTAAAAGCACACGATCCTACGCGCTCTGTGAACTTACTGGGTAGATTGAATCGTCTGTTTTACCAACCAGAGCAACAGTTGCCTTCTCTTAATTGGATCCATGACCTTATTTTGTAAGGTCATGGTATCCAAATCATCTTTTTTTCTTATCACTTTTTCCATTCTAACAGTGAATACGACGGCAAGGGCTGTCATGAATTCGCCTTATTTGTAAATTTTTAGATAAAATTACATTACTTTTGTAAATAACTTTCAGTTTTGTCGTGATCTGACTGTTTGTTTCGTATTTTTTGTAATTAAATTACGAAAAATGCTTTATTTATTGAAAGTTTTGTTCATAATGTACACATCACTGAGGTGATATCTAATTTAGTTACAAAATAGGAATTCAAAAATGAAACTGTCTACATTCGCCATTGCTTTAACACTTTCTGTTGCTGCAACTCAATCTTTTGCTAAAGATGTTCGTCTTAAGCCTGTAAACAATAATATCGAAACACAAGCGTGTTTAACGGCTGCTGAAGAAGGTTTTGGTCCAGCATTGCGCTTTATCCGCAACAGCGGTTTTAACGCAGAAGAATTTAGTGCATCTGTTCGTTGTAATGGTGAGTCATTACGTACGTTTGCTTATATGTATAAAAACAATGAAGTAACTGAGAATGCAAAAACGGTTGCATTGGTTGCTAAAAATCAAGACGCTGCGTCACAAGCTTGTCTAGAAGCACTTACTATCGGTAAAGATGCTGCTTTGGTTAAGTATGGCCTAGAAGGTGAAAATATTATTTGTAACCATCAAGACATTTCAGACTTTGTACGTCAGTACAGTGTTGAAAATGTCATCGTGCGCTCTAACGCAGAGTAAGCACTAAGCAAATTATTGCTTACAAAATTGTACAGTTTCATGGCCTTTCGCTTGAGAAAGCGGAAGGCCTGACACTTTACCCAAATCACTGCTTTGAAGCGCTAATCAAGTGAAAGGCCTTTTGCCTTCCATCCAAATACACCACTTCACGCCCGTCAAAAAACGCATCTTCTTCTAGCATAATTCGAATTTCTTTATTCCAAGCATTAACTACGCTAGCTGCATTTAATTCTATTGAATATACCGTTTGACCATACATAGGGTAGTCGCCCTGAACAGGCACACCTTCTTGTGCATCCCACATTCCTATTGTTGGGCCTGCAGCATGACCGTGTAATCCCAACGGGTGAGTATAAATTGATGGTGTAATGCCTTCTTCTATTGCTTGTTCTCTGGACACTTTTAAAATGGCATTACCTGTTCGCCCAAGTTTAAAGTTGCTGGTTAAAATGTCTTGTAGACGATTGGCAGTAGCTAAAGCTCTCTTTAAATCCTCGGGTGCATCAGTTTCGCCTTCTTTTAGAACATAAGCATGTTGTTGCTGGTCAGTGTTAAGCCTAAGATAAGTAATGCCGAAATCAACATGAAGTAGGTCACCAGGTCGAATCACATTTTCGCCCGGACGCTTACTAAATGCTTTTATCTGGTCAAATTTTTCGTCATCAGCGCGTTGTATTGAAACGGTAGGGTGAAACCAGTTTGTGAGTCCAAGTTCGAGAGTTTGATCTCTAAGCCACCACACCACGTCATCTGTGGTGGTAATGTTTGGGGTTATCACGTCGTTAGAAAACGCTTTTGCTATAAGGTCGTGGCCAATTTGAGTGAGTATTGGATAGTGTTGCATTTCCAGTTCACTACGTGTTTCTAACCATCCGATAGCCAGTTTTTCACCAGTCACAACTCTTGATGCAAAGGTGTCAGGCAAAGCAGTCATTAAGTTTGCGTATTCTGTTGAACTCATGCCATCTGCTAGCGCAAATTCCTCCGACGTATTAACAGCAATGCGCTTGGGGTTACGTTGTTTAATAATTTCTACCAGTGCTTGCCACTGATCAGGCTGCGCTTCCTTATCCCATGCTTTTTCAAATATATCGCCAACGGCATAACGTGCAACGGCAAGTGTCTCAAGCGCACGGCTGTCTTGGGGGCGATAAATGACAAGCATCGTATGGCGCCTTGCTGACAGCCAAGTAGAGGGAAGCATAGTCTTAAGGACAGGATCTTCATTGTATTCCCTAGACATAACGATCCACATATCAATGTTTTCTCGTTTCATTATGTCAGGAAGCACCTGCTCGAAACGCTGTTTTGTAATGCGATCAATTAGCTCGCTTCTTTCTTGCATGCTTAAAATGGGTGCAGCGCTAACAGTACAAATAGAAAACACGGCGAGCATGGCAATGGGAAATAGTTTACTTAGCATTGATTTTTCCTTGAGCATTGACTAATGACTAATACAGCCCGTATAAAAAAGCCCCTATATTAACACTAGGTCCATATACTAAACGCTAAGTGCGTTGACAGGCGTCTACCGCATTTGAGTTGATCGATATCGCGGTAAGATTGATATTATCTTTTTTGTAATACTTGTCATGGTTTGGTGAAACGGTTTCATGAAGTATTTTGCGCTCTTATTACTTTTTTTATCTGCGTTTGTTAGGGCAGAGGGAGCCACTACGGTGAAATGGGGTACTGATCAGTGGGAAGGGTTTACTGATTACGATGGTACTGGCTTCTACCACGAGCTGATGAGACAAATTTTTCCTTTGCCGCAATTTGAGCTCGAAGTGAGTTACTTCCCATGGAAACGTTCCTTAAAGCATTTGACGCAGGAAGAAATTGACATGACCGGAGGAATGCCTAAAAACAATGCTTTCTATCAGTCTGATAAGCCTGTTTTGAGTGAAAAAATTCTGCTCGTAAGCCGTGAAACACTTGATCGTGGTGACATACAACAAATGCTAGGTGCATACCGAGCGGGGTACGATGACGTAATTTTTTATGCTGCATTACCTAACAGCGCGTCTGGCATTGAAGTGAAGAGTGTTGAACAAGGCTTGGCACTACTAAGACAAGGCAAAGTTGATTTTTATGTGGACACCGAAATCCTGATTTATCGTGTTTTCAGTGAGGGAATTCGCAATGGTGAATTTCAGTCTGCAGAAGTGGGTGACTTTGAGCTATTTTGGTCTTTCGCAAGAAATAGTAAAGGCAAAGCGCTCAAACGTCATTTTGATGCACAGGTAGCGTTGCTTAACCAACAAGGCACTATACCTGCACTGTATCAAAAATACGCCATTGCAATGCCTTATTAGCGCCAGTCGCCCCTGGTGTGAAAGCGTGCCTTTTAATAAGCACGCCCAAGTGTATCGTTCTAATAAATGCTACGTGTAGCTTACCACTTCAATTTCAATATTATCTTGTGCCATAAAATAAAAGCGTCGTCCCGGTTCATAGTCGCCATGGCTGAATGTATCGATGCCCATGGAAAGTATTTTAGCCTCTACAGCATCAAGATCAGCTACCACCACGCCAATGTGGTTAACGTTGGCAAGTGTTTTGTAGTCACTCACAATAGCATTTAGTTTTACAGGTTTATACAAAGCAAGATAGGCATTGTCATCGCCAACATGCACGCTATACCCCTCATTTTTGGCACCGCCTTGCCACCGAACCTTCCATTCAAACAACGTGCAAAGTAGCTGCGCCAGCGCATCAGGATCGGTAACGGTAATATTGGCGTGTTCTAGATATGCATTTTTCATTATTTACCCCTTTAAGTAGATAGTTAACGAAAATCAGCTTAATATCTAAAGCTAACTTTAGATCAAGTGCTGATTGGGATTTTTTATGTCACCAGAACCGCTAGTCAGTATCGGCTTCATTGCGAAGCGGACAGGTAATGCCGTTTCGCTCATTCGTTACTATGCCAATGAAGGGTTGATCCCGTCGGTACGTACCGAGGGAGGAAACCGCGTTTTCCCCCGTTCGGTCATAAGACGTGTTTCATTTATTCTTATTGCACAGAATATGGGCTATTCACTTGCGCAGATAAAGACGTTGTTATCGTCTTTGCCAAATAACAGAACCCCCACGCAAGAGGATTGGATAGCGCTTAGTGAAACATTCAACCAACATATTGAACAAAGAATAGCAGCGCTTACTAGCTTAAAAACGTCGCTGCAGGGCTGTATCGGTTGTGGTTGTTTGTCACTAGAGCGGTGTAAGCTGTACAATAGCGATGACAAAATGGCCGCGAATGGGGCAGGTGCACAATTGCTAGATGATAATGTTCAGTCTACGTATCTCGCACAGCGCCCTAAAGGGTAGCGGTCTTACTTCAACTAAATACAAGATTTCACAATCTCTTATGCACGTAAGAAACCTCCATAAAAATGGCTACCCAATAGCGGCACTTTGTCAGTCATTTCCCGCACTAACCCCTTTTGTTATTAATGCTAAAAGCGGGAACAAAAGTATAAACTTTGCCGATCCTAATGCCGTAATGGCACTGAACTCGGCTTTGCTTAAGCACTATTACAAGGTCGATTTTTGGGAAGTGCCAAAAGGCTACCTTTGCCCACCTGTGCCGGGGCGTGCCGACTACATTCACGCAATTGCCGATTTATTGGTGGCAAAGCCGCCCCAAAAAACAAACACGGTAAGGGGGCTCGACATTGGTGTTGGAGCCAATGCTATTTATCCAATAATAGGTGTAAGTAGCTATCAATGGGAGTTTGTGGGAAGTGATGTCGATGAAGTCGCGTTTGTAAACGCGAGTCGAATTGCCAAGAAAAATGCGCACTTATCTGAGCGGTTTAGTGTGCGCAAACAGGCTAGTTCCGACTACATATTCAAAGGTGTGATAAGAGACGACGACTACTTTACCTTTACGATGTGCAACCCACCGTTTCACAAATCGCGGGAAGATGCGTTATCGGGCACGCGGCGAAAAACAAAAAACCTCAAGCGCAACGTGAGCAAGCGGGGTGGAAAGTCCAGCGCAATAGGTAAAGCCACCGCTAACCTTAACTTTGCAGGTCAGGCGAATGAGTTGTGGTGCAACGGCGGTGAGCTCGCTTTTATACAGCGGATGATAGAAGAAAGCACCCATTACAAAACTCAGGTAGGTTGGTTTACCTGTTTGGTTTCAAAAAGTGCGCATCTCAAGCCCCTTGAAACCAGCATTCGCTATCACCAAGCCTTAGAATTCGACATTGTTGAAATGGGGCAGGGGAACAAGCTTAGCCGGTTTGTGGCATGGCGTTTTTAGTGCCTGTCGTTGAGAAAAATGCGCGCTTAAGAAAAGCGCGCATTTCTGTGCTTTGCTGCAATAGGGCTCACTGCTACCCACTTGAACAAATACATGATTACCAGCTTAGTTATTCCACTTGTCACGGCTAATACTAAGAGGGGCCAACCTTTTGAAAGCCCCATGGTTAGCGCAAAAGCAATTGTTGATATGTCCATCATAAAAATGAACTGACTCATTTTTAAGTCTACCGCTCCTGTGCGCCCCGATTTATAAATAAGCCTGATTTGATGAAAATAGCCCTGCGCGATTAACACTGAAACACACAATATTATAGAGGTGGATATTACCTTTCCTTTATAAGATATGGATTCACCGTAAAAAAGATCAATAACAGCAAGTAAGAGACCGCTCGCGGACAGCACAAAGCTGACTATCGACCTGGCCGATTTCCTATCCATCATGATTTCCATAATGATCCATAAAACCAGCAAAGAGGCGATTAGCCTAGGCCAAACAATATAGTGATTAAAAGGCTCTATTGAGTATCCATACACGAAAAAAGACAAATAAGCCAAGAAGCTCACAGTAAACTGGTTTAAAGATAAAAGCTCGGTGGGATGCAAACCATTATCCGTATTTTTTCTTCGCCATATTTTCCTTAACTGTGAAAATACACCTATAAGGCTTATGAATATAAATGCGGTATTAACCGCACCTGTAATGTTGTAAAGGTTCAAGCGCTTGCCTATTAATGATATTTTGTCGACAAAATATCATTAATAATAAGTTTATTAGTATTTCTTTGCTTTATATTACGGATATTGTCGACATTGTGGCGTTTAAAAGGCTTGGTTATCGAGTGGGCCATAAAGGCTACACGTAACGCATCGCTTGGAAAGCGGTAACGCTAAACGTGTAGCCAGACGAGATATATAGTCTAAAACCCGAACGTTTTTGAAATGCCGAACACAACTCTCTCGTCTGCCGTGTTGTAGTCTAGGTTGGTATTTTCTGCCGCAATTTCTATGTTGAAGCCCTGGTAACTGGTTTGATAGGCCAAGCGGTAGTGATAAAACGACGTTTCATTGTCTTGCCATAGCCACTTATCGCTATCGAGGGAGTTTGATACATCAAAACTTGCACGCAATGCATGGTTTTCTGCTAGCTGAAATGTATGTGCAACCATTGCGATAGCATGCTTTGCGCCTGTACCAAAGTAGTCCCACGTGTACCAAAAGTTTAGCTCTGATGCGCCATAATCACTGGCATAACCAAACTTGGTATAAAGCTCAGGATAGTTTCCGTCGCTTGAATCGCTTGCACCGTGATAAGAGTAATAGGCAATGCCGTAGTCAACACTGACGGTTTCTGTGAGCATTTGGTAGCGACCAACGTAAAAGTCCCACTCAAGATTTGTGTCACCACCAAAATCGACATTTGATGCCCATGTACCTGCATATAGTCCACTATCAAATGCTTTGTCTAAGCCCACTTGCAAAGCGGGATCATTTTGGGTTTGGCTAACACCATTGAAAGTGTAATCTGATACGCCAGATACAGTAGCACTCCAATTGGCATGTGTGGGTAATGTGAAAAGCGCAGCAAGTGCAGCAATAATTGAATATGTTTTGTTCATTTTATAAAAACCTTTTGTCTTTATTTTTTCGTTAGTTATTACAAATCGCACGCGAGCAAACACACGGCTTGCTTTCGCAAGCCATGATGTATGCAAAGGAAAAAGCGTGAAGTTAGTTCAGATTTTCGATCTTCGTGAAATCGATTTTGTTTTCTTTAGGCGATGCTTTTATTGCCATGACCGACTTATATTTTTGGCTGAGAATATAGCCAAAGCAGCCAAAGAACAGGGCGATGACGAGAGCGCCGACCCATTGAATTTGCAAGAAGTCTAGCTTGAACAATAACGTTAGCATCGAAAGAGCGACAATGTTTAATGCAAGGTAGTTGGCACGACCGATGCGTTCTACCGTAATATTTAAATTGTCGGTGTAAAGGCGAATGAGTGAATCGAGTGAATTGATCACAAATACAATACCGACAAATACCATGGCAAAGTTAACCAAACCATCTGTTGAAATACCCGCACTGTGGTAGTGGTAAAGCACTGAGAACCATGCGGCAATTGGGATAGACGGTATCACCATCATTGCAATTAGTACCTGATAGGTTTTAAGGCCACCGACAAAGCGCGATGTAAACTGGCCAATCATAATGCTCCAGCTAAACCACCAGAATAGATAAAACTCATGATATTCATTAATCGGTAGTACAAATTTATCGATATTGGCAAAGTAGCCGCCGATTAACCCTAAGTTTGCAAAGTAACTTGCCATCTTACTTTCGCCAAATATGAAAGCGCCTGCCCACATACCTGCAATTAGTGCGATAAAAACCCATGTTGTGGTAATACTCAGTATGCGAACAAACTTGATACTGGTACTTGAATACACAGCAAACGCAATAGCAGCAAAAACAATGGCGTAGAACGTCGGCACAATTGACTCACCATCGCCTACGCTGGGCAAGTACCAAGGCAAGTTAGAGAGTAATAGAAAGGCCGTAAATGCACAGGTGCCAATGATCACAACGTTGTTAACGAACTTTACTGCTGGAAGCTCGAAAAACTTCACCTTTGGCTCGATTACGCAGAAATAAAAACAAGTTAAAAAGTAAAACCCCCAAATTAAGAACCCCCAGAAGCCAAATTCTATAGCCAACGGGTTGGTAAATGCGTATTCGGGGCTTGCGCTTATGTCAGCATAACCGGCAAATTCAGTCAGTGGGAACATAATTAAGCCCACGTCTAAACCTGAGGTAAAGAGGATAGCAATAAAGGTAAGGGTTCTCACTGGCATAACGCCAACCACTTTCACATTGCCCCATTTAAACAAAATATAGGCCACAGAAAGTAGAGCGAAAATAATGCCTGCACTAAGCCATACTGTCATTATCACCCTCCCAATATTGATAAAAATGTAACATGTTTTTTCCTTTTTTTAGTTATAAACATTGTGCCCAAATTACCTTGCTAATCGCACGATAATACACTGCACAGGGTGACCTACCCGGTAGGTAGAACACTGGTGTAAATGCTCGACTTTAATGGTGTTTCACGTTTTATTTCCTAACGCAGCGCGGTCTGCCAATTGGCGTTTAGTCCAACACTGACGTTTTGCTCAGGCAGCCTCGGCTTTCCCAAGATAATATCTGCTGCTTTTTCCGCTACCATAATGGTGGGGGCATTTAGATTGCCATTTGGAATGGTTGGGAATATAGATGAATCGACAACTCTTAGGCCTTTAATACCATGAACCTTGGTATCAGAATCTACCACTGCCATATCGTCTTCTCCCATCTTGCAAGAACAAGACGGGTGGTATGCACTTTCTACGGCATCACGAACAAACGCATCTATTTCTTCGTCGCTTTGAATGTGCTCTCCAGGCTGAATTTCACCATCGCGAAAATCATCAAATGCCGATTGCGAAATTATTTCGCGAGTCAGACGCACACAGGCGCGGAATCCTTCGATATCCTCTTTATGCTGTAGATAATTAAACACTATCTTTGGCGGCACTTTAGGATCTGATGATTGAATGGTTACGCTACCGCGACTCTTAGGCTTGTTATGGCCTACGTGCACTTGGAATCCATCGCCGTCAAACGCCGACTTACCGTCATAGCGAATTGCTGCCGGCAAAAAATGATATTGAATATCAGGCCATTCGACCTGAGGCTTTGAACGGATAAATGCACATGACTCAAAATGATTGGTCGCACCTAGCCCTGAGCGATTAAGCAACCAACGAGCCCCAATAAGCCCTTTTGAAATAAGCCCCAACTTGCGATTAAGGGTAATAGGTTGTTTACATTTGTACTGGAAGTAAAACTCCAAGTGGTCTTGCAAGTTTTGTCCAACACCAGGCAAGTGGTGTTTGACCTCTATCCCAGCAGCATTAAGGGCATGAGTTTCTCCTATACCTGAAAGTTGCAGTATATGGGGAGAACCAATAGAACCTGCGCTTAAGATTACCTCTTTACTTGATTTTGCGTTATGCGTCTTTCCTTTTACTTGGTACTCAACGCCAGTAGCTTTTTTGTCTTCAAGAAGCACTTTGGTCACGAGTGCGCCTGTTACTACAGTTAAATTCTTACGCGATTTTACGGGGTCGAGATATTCACGGCTGGTTGAACTTCTAACACCATTTTTTACCGTCATATGCATGGGGCCGAAGCCTTCTTGTTGGCGACCGTTGTAATCAGCAGTAATGTCGTAACCAGCCTGCTCGCCTGCCTTTACAAAAGCAGTGTAAAGCGGGTTTTTCATTTCATTACCGTTGTTAACGCCTATTTCACCGTTACCGCCGCGATAGGCATCATTTCCTTTGTACCAACTTTCGGCTTTTTGAAAGTAGGGTAAACAAGCTTGGTAGTTCCAATCTTTAGCGCCGTGGGCTTCCCACTCGTCAAAATCTTTTGCATGCCCTCGAACATAAACCATGCCGTTGATTGAAGACGAACCTCCCAACACTTTACCTCTAGGGCAGTGCATTTTTCGGTTATTAAGGTAGGGCTCTTCTTCAGTGTGAAATTGCCATGCGTACTTGTCGGTGTTCATTGGAATAGACAAAGCAGTGGGCATCTTTATGAAGATACTTTTATCTGAACCACCCGTCTCTAATAGCAGTACGCTATGCTTAGGGTTTTCGGATAAACGGTTTGCCAGTACGCACCCCGCAGAGCCCGCACCTACAATGATGTAATCAAATGTTTGTGATGTCATTGGTAAAACTACTCCTTAAAACGGGCTCTCAATATCAACCATACCGACATAGACTGACTTCGTCTGGGTATAGCTGTTGAGTGTTTCTACGCCGTTTTCTCGGCCAATACCGGACTGTTTATAGCCTCCAACTGGCATTTCAGCAGGTGAGTTACCGTAAGCATTAATCCAACAAATTCCCGCTTGTAGCTGATGAATGACGCGGTGTGCACGTTGAATATTTTGACTAAATACTCCAGCGGCAAGCCCAAGTGTTGTGTTGTTTGCACGTGTTATCACTTCATCTTCTTCATCAAAGACGAGTACGCTCATGACAGGGCCAAATATCTCTTCTTTAACAATGGTCATGTCATCCGTACAGTCGGTAAAGATAGTAGGGGCGACGAAGAACCCGTTTGGGGCTGATTCAGGTGAAACGGCGTGTCCGCCAGTAAGTAATGTGGCACCTTCCTGTTTACCTTTATCGATATAACTTAGTACCAACTCTTGGTGCTTTTGTGAGATAAGAGCCCCCATATTGACGCTGGGGTCAAGGGGATCACCAATGATGATGTTAGCTTCGGTACGTGCTTTTAGCTCATCGATAAACGCTTGATATACAGAACGATGTACGTAAACGCGCGTACAGTTTGTGCAAATTTCGCCTTGGGTGTAGAAGTTGCCTAGCATCGCGGCACTTACCGCCTGACTAATATTGGCATCTTCAAAGACCAGCAATGGCGATTTACCGCCAAGCTCCATGGTAACGTCTTTTAGGTTTGTCGCTGCGGCACTTTGCATAACTTTCTTGCCAGTACCGACTTCACCGGTAAACGAGATTTTTTCAATGTCAGGGTGTGAGGTTAGCCATTGACCCACTTCTGCAGCGCCGTGGACTACGTTAAATACCCCAGCAGGAACACCTGCTTCTATGAATATTTCTGCAAGTTTCATAGCGCCCATTGGCGTTTCTTCAGAAGGCTTGAATATAAATGCATTGCCTGCCGCCAATGCAGGGCCTGATTTCCAACAAGCTATTTGAATGGGGTAGTTCCAAGCGCCAATACCAGCACAAATACCTAGCGGCTCTTTTCGCGTATAAAAGAAATCACCGCCCACACCTTGCTGTGTTCCTAATTGTGTTGGTGCGAGACCTGCGTAGTACTCAATAACATCGGCACCCGTTTCAATATCAACGCAGTCTGCTTCTTGAATGGGCTTACCTGTGTCTAGCACTTCTAATTTAGCGAGTTCGTCGTTACGACTTCTCAACAACGCAACCGCCTTATTAAGAATACGCATACGCTCAACAGGCATCATGGCAGACCAAGCTGCAAAGCCCTGTTTCGCACTCTCTATTGCCTGTTGTTGAATGAACTCATCAGCAATTTCGACGTGATAAATCACCTCTGCTGTTGCGGGGTTAGTAACAGCGAAGGTTTCTCCGTTTTTATTTGCCAACGGCTTGCCATGAATGAAATTCTGATAAGTCGGTAATGCCATGTAAAACTCCTAACGCTGTTAACTTAAAATCATCGAGATACTTTCTATAAACACAACAAACACTACGATTTCATGAATATGTGTTTAAAAGTTAAGCACTTAGTCTGTCAAAATCATTTAATA